>DATBLL010000148.1:0-21524 GCA_036555425.1 Alphaproteobacteria bacterium
CCATCGGGCCGCGGCTTTTGCTCCACGCTTCTTTCAGACCTCGCCTCGCGGCGACGCCCTTGCGCTTCGCTAATCCTTCGCCGCCATCAGGCTGGATAGAGGACTTCCACCTCCAAGCTGTCGTTCATGCTCGGCACACAACGAAAAGGGCCGCCCCTTGCGGGACGGCCCTTTCGCGTTTCGATCCGGCGCGGCGCTTAGGCGGCGCGGAGGACTTTCTCGAGGCGCTCGGTCGCCTGCTGCTCGTCGATCTTCTCGACGGCGGCGAACTCGCGCGCGAGGCGCTCGAATGCCGCCTGGTAGATCTGCCGCTCCGAGTAGGACTGGTCGGGCTGGCCGACGTTGCGGTGCAGGTCGCGGACGACCTCGGCGATCGCGACCGGATCGCCCGAGTTGATCTTCGCCTCGTATTCCTGCGCGCGGCGGCTCCACATCGTGCGCTTGACGCGCGAGCGTCCTTTGAGCGTCTTGAGCGCCGTCTCCATGATCTTGCGGCTCGAGAGCCGGCGCAGGCCCGCGCCCGTCGCCTTGGTGAGCGGCACCCGGAGCGTCATGCGCTCCTTCGGGAACTCCACCACCAGCATCTTGAGCTTGTGCCCGGCAATCTCCTGGGCCTCGACGCCGGTGACCTGTCCGACCCCGTGGGTCGGATAGACCACGTAGTCCCCGGCCGAAAATTCCTTGTCCTGTGCTGCAGCCATCGTAATCCTCGCATCTCCTTTGCCGGCAGCTTCTCCCGTCTGCCGGTACGTCACACCCGCAAGCGGCGCCCCAGCCGCAATTTCCGTTCCCTTAGCCTGGTCATCGGCACGCAAGGACCGGCGCCCAGCAGGGGCTCTGCCGGGAATGCCCTCCAATGCTCTTGCGAAGGCCGGATGCGGGGCGTCTCGACACCCGAATCCGGCGGGCCTTAGGGACGCTTTGGGCGGCCCCTTCGCCCGAAAAACGCCATGAATTTCAGCGCTTTACGGGCTAAGACACCGCCCCTCATTTCATTTTTTTGAATATAGCACACGCGCCCGCCGAAATCCAGCGGAACGCTCATCTGTTAACCATAATTGGGGGTCGCAGGCCCCGCCGCAGGCTGGCGAAGAGCGGGCCGTTACTTCTTCTTACCGGGATTGGGGCTGAAGTACTTCTCGAACTTGCCCGCCTCGCCCTTGTGCGCGTCGGCGTCGGCCGGGATCTCGCCCTTCTTGTTTATATTGGGCCAGGTCTCGCCGTACTTCTTGCCGAGCTCGACCCACTTTTCGACGTTGGGCTCGGTGTCGGGAACGATCGCCTCGGCCGGACACTCGGGCTCGCACACGCCGCAATCGATGCACTCGTCCGGGCGGATGACGAGCATGTTCTCGCCCTCATAGAAGCAATCCACCGGACAGACTTCGACGCAGTCCTGGTACTTGCACTTGATGCAGGCTTCGGTGACGACGTAGGTCATTCCGTTACTCCGATGCGAAGCGGCGGGCGCGCACCTCGCGCACCGCGGCGCCTTCCCCCGAGGCTAAGGCCCGCGCGATATAAGCCAGCGGTGGCGCCGGGGCAAAGTGCATTTTTTGGATGCTCGGCGCGGCGAAATCACTCCCCCGGCGAGCGCGGGGCGCGCTGCGCCCGGGCCCGCGCCGACTGCCGGCGCACCAGCGTATTGAGCCCTTCGACCAGCACCGCGAAGGCCATTGCGAAATAGATGTAGCCCTTGGGGATGTGGAAGCCGATACCCTCGGCCGTCAGCATCGTGCCGATGAGGATCAGGAACGCGAGCGCCAGCATCTTGATCGTCGGATGCCGGTCGACGAAGCCGCTGACCGGCCCGGAGGCCACCAGCATCAGCACCATCGAGATGACGATCGCGGCCACCATCACCTCGATGTACTGCGCCATGCCGACCGCGGTCAGGACCGAATCGAACGAGAAGACGATGTCGATGATCGCGATCTGCGCGACGACGCCCATGAAGCTGCCGGCGGGCGCGGGCGGCGCCTCTTCCGCCGCGGCTTCGACCTTGTGGTGAATCTCGAAGGTGGCCTTGGCGATGAGGAAGAGGCCGCCGCCGATCAGCACGATGTCGCGCCACGAGATGCCTTCGCCCAGCACCGTGAACAACGGCCGTGACAACCCCGCGAGCCAGGAGAGCGTGAAGAGCAGCGCGAGGCGCGTCAGCAGCGCCAGCATCAGGCCGAGCTGGCGCGCGAGGCGCTGGCGCTCGGCCGGCAGCTTGGCCACGAGGATCGCGATGAAGACGAGATTGTCGATGCCGAGCACGATCTCGAGCGCGGTCAGCGTCACGAGGCTCAGCCAGATGTCGGGATTGAGGATCCAGTCCATGAGGAAGGGCGGTTGGAAGGGCGCCCTACCTCGACAATCCCGGCGCCGATGGCAAGTCTAAAGCGACAGGCGCCCGATTCTCGTCCGCCCCCGTCAAATCTACGTATAGCGTCCGCGCCTCCGCCGGCGGGCCGCGCCGCTTGCCGAGCGCCAGCACGCGGACGACGCGGATCGCGCTGCCGAGCGGAAAGGTGAGCACGTCGCCGACGCGCAGCGTGGCGCTGGCGCGGTCGATGTGGCGGCGGTTGAGGCGCAGGCGCCCCTCGGCGCAGAACGACGCCGCCTGCGAGCGGCTCTTGAAGAAGCGCGCGTGCCACAGCCATTTGTCGAGGCGGAGCGTGGCTTCCGCGGGAATTTCCGCTGTTGGCGGCGCGTGTCTCGTCACGGGCGGACGGTCAGCGACTTCAATTGCGCGAAGGGAGAGCAGGGATTGGCCGCCGGTTCGCCGGCGCGCCGGCGCGCGCGCTGGTTCTCCGCCTCCGCGCTGTAGACGCCGCCGCCCTCGCCCTTCTGGCAGCGATAGCCGAGCGCCTTCAGCGCCTCGGGCAATCCCTTCAACGGGCAGCCCGCGGCGCCCGCGAGCGCCGGCGTGGCGGCGAATGCGCCCTGGCGCGCGAGCCGGCGCGCCGCCGCGGCGAGCGCCTCCATGCGGTCGGCGCGCAACGCCATGGCGCCGGTGCGGCAATACCCGAGCGCGCGATAGAAGGCGTCGGGCCAATCCGCCGCCGTGCGGATCCAGGCACGCGGCCCGTTCGGCAGCTCCGGCAGCGCCTCGGTCGCGCGGCCATTGAACAGCGCCCAGAGCAGCGCGCCGAGCTTCATGACCGGGCCGTTCTGAAGCCGCGGCATGTAGACCGTCTCCGTGCCGAAGCGCACGCCGAGCTTGGCGAGCGCCTTCCTCTCCTCGGGCGCCAGCGTGGCGGTGAGGTTCCGCAATTGCGCGGCGGGCGCGGTGCCGAGCGACTCGGCCAATTGATAGAGCACGCCGCGCGCCGCGCCGCGCAGCGTCTCGGGCGGGCGGCCCGCCAGCGCGCCGTAGCGCCGGGCGACGACGCGCTGGAGCCAGGCGCCGAGGCGGAGGCGGATGCGCTCGCGGAGATCGGCATCCATGCCGACCTCGGTGATCGGCTTCACCGCCGGCGTCAGCGGATGCGCGCCCTTGACGAATGCTCCGACCGGCACGCCGCCCCAGGCGATGCGCCCGTCGTCGCCGAGCAAAAGCTCCTCGTCCGATGCCGCTTCGAAGCGCGCGACGCGCTCGGCGAAGGCCTGGCGCAGCGCGCGCTCGGCCGCGGCGCGCACCTGGCGCGCGTCCTCGCCGAGCACGTCGGCCATCGCGGCGAAGCGAAAGCCCTCGATGCGCCCGACCGGCAACCCCTCGACGACGACCTCGCCGTCGTCGCGCACGCCGCCTAAGAGCTCGTCCTTGGCATGGAGGCGGCGCAGCAGCACGGCGGTGCGCTTATCGACGAAGCGCTCGGTCAGCCGCTCGTGCAGCGCATCGGAAAGCTTGTCCTCGACGTGGCGCGTGCGCTCCTGCCAGTGCAACGCCTCCTCGACCCAATCGGACCGGTAGGAGACGTAGGTCCAGGTGCGGATCTCGGCGATGCGCCCGACCAGCGTTCCGATGTCGCCCTCGGGCTTGTCGATGCGCTCGACCTGGCGCGCGATCCAATCGGAGCGGATGCGCCCGGCCGGGCCGGTGAGATCGTGGTAGAGGCGCCCGACGAAGCGCGCATGCGCCTCGGCCATGACCTTGCGGAAATCCGGGATCTGGCAGACGTCCCAGAGGAGACCCAGCGCCGTCGGCGATTCGGCGCGGCGGCGGATCTCGGGCACGGCCGAAAGCGCCGCCAGCGTCGCCGCGTCTTCGGCCTCGCGCGCGGCCACGAACGCCGATTCCGAGGGCGGCACCGAGAGGCTGGCGATGAGATCGTCGAGGCTCGAGAAGTCGAGCTCCGGATTGCGCCAATAGAGAAAGCGCAGCGAATCGAAGCGGTGCTCTTCCACCGCGAGGATCGTCTCGGCCGCCATCTGCTCGCCGGCGGTGGTGCCGAAGGTGCCGTCGTTCATGTGGCGGCCGGCGCGGCCGGCGATCTGGCCGATCTCGGCCGGCGAAAGCCGCCGCGTCATGCGCCCGTCGAACTTCACCAGCCGCGCGAAGGCGACGTGGTCGATGTCCATGTTGAGGCCCATGCCGATGGCGTCGGTGGCGACGAGATAGTCGACGTCCCCCGACTGGTAGAGGCCGACCTGCGCGTTGCGCGTGCGCGGGCTTAGCGCCCCCAGCACCACCGCCGTGCCGCCGCGCCGCCGGCGCATCAGCTCGGCCAGCGCATAGACCTCCGCGGCGGAGAAGCCGATGACGGCGCTCCTGGGCGGGAGGCGCGTGATCTTCTTGGGCCCGGCATAGGTGAGGCGCGAGAAGCGCGGGCGCGTCACGATCTCGACATCGGGCAGCACGCGGCGCAGCAGCGGGCGCACGGTCTCGGCACCGATGATGATGGTCTCGACGCGCCCCCGCGCATGCAGCAGCCGCTCGGTGAAGACGTGGCCGCGCTCGGGATCGGCGCCGAGCTGGACTTCGTCGACGGCGAGGAAATCGATCGGGCGCTCGCGCATGCGGTCGAGCGGCATCGCCTCGACAGTGCAGAGGAAATAGCGCGCCCGCGGCGGGATGATCTTCTCCTCGCCGGTGACGAGGGCCACCGCATCGGCGCCCTTGACGCGCACGGCGCGGTCGTAGTTCTCGCGTGCGAGCAGGCGCAATGGAAAGCCGATCATGCCCGACTGGTGCGCGAGCATGCGTTCCATCGCGAAATGGGTCTTGCCGGTGTTGGTGGGCCCGAGGACCGCGGTTATGCGGCTCTCCTTGTCGCCCCGACCCGGAACACCAACGCTAGGGACCAAACGGTCCATGTCCACAGCATCCGGTTTTCGCGGCCGGATTGCAAGTAAGAGATGCCCGGCCGCACCGCGCGTTCATGTGCCCATGCCGATGGGCACATTCAAGCCGCCGTGACACTGGATACAAAAGGTAAAGGCCGGCGCTAGGGACTCACTCGGTATAGGCAACCGCGGCGCCGAGGATCGGGCCGGCCTTGGGCTGCTGCACGACGACGGCGACGCCGGCGCGCTTCTCGCCCTGCTCGCCCGCCGCGACGAGGGTGAATTCGGCCTTTTCGCCCTCGAGCGTCCCGAGCTTCCGCCACTCGCGCACGACATGGACGTTGGTCAGCGTCCTGCCCTCGTTTTCGCCGCGCAGGATCTTGGTCGCGTGGCGGCGGTCGAAGAGCGCGAGCCAGATTTCGGCCCCCTTGGTCCCGGATGCGGCGCTGATGACGGCACGCAGGCGATTGCCGCCGAGCTTCTCGATCGCGACCGTGGCCGCCGGCTTGGCCTTCCGGGCCTCGGCGATCGCTTCCATTACCGCGGCGCGGTCGGAGCCGACCTCGCCGCGCCTGCCCTGGACCACGATCTGCGGTGTGTAGACACCGGTCTGGCGGAAGGACATCGCGTATTCCTTCTGCCGGTAGGTGAATTTCTTGCTCGAGAAGGGATCGTGCCAGCCGAGATAGTTCCAGTAGTCGACATGGAAGCCCAAGGCCACGATGCCCGGCTGGCGTGCGATCTCGCCGAACAGCGCATCGGCGGGCGGGCAGGAATTGCAGCCCTGCGACGTATAGAGCTCGACCACCACGGGGGGCTGCTCCTGCGCCATGGCGGGCGCGGAGAAACCGGCGGCAAGTGCGGCGAGGCAGAGGACGAGACGCCGCGGCTGCGAACGGCCATGCATGGCCGGAACCATAGGAATCTTCTAATATGCGAGCCAGTCACATCGCGGTGAAGGGTCATTAGAATTCCGCGCGCCCGATGTGATCGGAATGTGAGGACGACCATGCGGCAGCGCGTGCTCCGCTTTCTGGCACTGGGATCGCTGGCCCTGGCCGCAGCGGCCGCGCCGGCCGCCGCGCAAGAAGAAGGTTGGAAGACCTTCACGCGCCCTGCGCTCGGCCTCACGGTGCAGCGCCCCGCCGATCTCTACGAGCTCGATCCCGAGGCGCCCGCCGAGGACGTGACCGGCGAAGTCGAATGGGGCCCCAAGGATCACGGCTGGAGCGTCATCGTCACCTCGCAGAAGCTGAAGCCCGGCCAGACGCTCGCCTCGGTCGTCGCCGAGGAGAAGCAGCGCAATCCCAAGGCCGAAGCCGCGCAAGTGAAGATCGGCGACGGCATCGAGGCCGCGCGGCTCTGGGCGCTCGACGACGACACGCTCTCGACCTTCGTGCTGCTCGTCGACAAGACCGGGACCAAGCTCATCGCCATCGAGCTGGCCATCGCGCTCACCGAGGACGATGCCGACAAGAGCATCGAATCGCTGCGCATCTCCTACAACGGCACGCTCGCCCTGTTCGAGCGCATGCTCCGCACGGTCAGGATCGCGAAGAACTAATCCCAATTCCTCCGGCGGGCCGGGGTTCGAACTCGCCTCTACGAGGTTGCGACGCGCCTCCTCTCGTGCCGCGCGATCGCGACGGCAAAGGCCCCTCCAGCTGCACCGAGCGCGAAAGTGAGCCACGGCGCCGCGCTCCAGCCGGCTACGGTGGCCAAGGCCGCGAAGACCGGCGGCGCTACCAACTGGCCGAGATTCCCCAATTGGATGATGAGGCCATTGGTCGTGCCGACCTGTGCCAGCGACGGCGCGTGCACCGGCGCGCCGCCGAGGATCGAGGCCGGCAGTAGCCCTCCGATGAATGAATACGCCATGGCGAAGGCGATCTTCCAACCCGCATCGATCGCGCTGGCATAGAGGACGAGGCTCAACGAACCCATCGTGGCCGAGGCAATGCCGATCAGCAGGCCACGATTCGCCCCGCGCTGGAGCAGCCACCCGCCGGCGGCATTGCCGGGAACGTTGCAGGCAACGACGAGCGCCGTCACCGTTGCCGCCCACACCGGCGCAAAATCCGCGGTTTCGATCAATAGAGTCGGCAGGAAGGAGGCGATGCAGAGGAAGCTTGCGGTATAGGTGGCGAAGCAGAGCGCCAGAAGCCACGCGCCCCGCGCGCCCAGCACGGCGCGGAGATCGCCCTTAAACTTCGCGACGCGGCCCTCCGCATCGGCGCGCGGATCGCTCACACGCCGCGCAGCGGCCCAAAATACCAGCGCAAAGCCGGCAAGCAACGCGGCGTTGAGCCACCACAGTCCGCGCCAGCCGACGAGAACAATCGCCAGCGGCGAGATCAGGATCATGGCGGATGTTCCGGCCGGCATGTAGCCGCTCCAGATCCCGAATGCGAAGCGCTGGCCGCGCGGATCGACCGCACGCAGGATCATCATCGGCGCCGCGACGAATACCGTGGTGGCGCCCAGACCTTCGACGAATCGCGAAATCAGAAGCCCCGTTCCGCCCGTGGCGAGCGCCCCGCCGGCACTGGCCAGACCGGTGATGAGGAGGCCGGCGATGATGATCCGGCGCGCGCCGAGGAGATCGGCCAGAGCCCCTGCCGGCAGTGCGAGGACACACGCCACGGCGTTGAGCAGCGAAACGGCCCAGCCGGCGGCGAACAGCGACAGCTCGAGGTCGGCGCGAAGCGTCGGAATCGTCGCCGGCATCTTGCCATTCTGAAAAGCGACGAAGATGCCGGCAAACAGCGCGACGAGAAACGTGCCCCAATGTGTACCCGGAGTGGAGCGGCTCATGCCCTAGCCTACGCTCGCGGGCGCTGTGACGGCGGGGAATAAGGCCGCATCGCCGCGCCGCCCCGGTCGGGCGAAGCGCGCCTACTTCTCCTGCACGATCGGGTTCGCGAGCACGCCGATCTTGTCGACCTCGACCTCGACCGTGTCGCCGGGTTTCATGAAGATTGGCGGATTGCGCACGAAGCCGACGCCGCCGGGCGTGCCGGTGACGATCACGTCGCCCGGCACCAGCTCGGTCCAGTCCGAGCAGTAGTTGATGAGCGTCGGGATGTCGAAGATGAGGAGATCGGTGGTGGCGCGCTGCAGCTCCTGCCCGTTCAAGCGCGTGACCAGCGTCATCTTGCTGGGATCGGGGATCTCGTCCGCCGTCACCATCCAGGGGCCGAAGCCGCCGGTGCCGACGAAGTTCTTGCCCGGCGTGAATTGCGTCGTGTGGCGCTGCCAGTCGCGGATCGAGCCGTCGTTGTAGCAAGAATAGCCGGCCACGTATTTCAGCGCGTCTTCCTTGGAGACGTGGCGGCACTTCTTGCCGATGATGACGGCGACCTCGCCCTCGTAGTCGTATTTCTCGGAATTGTTGGGCCGGATCATCGGCTGGCCGTGGCCGACCTGGGTGTTGGCGAAGCGCGTGAAGATCGTCGGATATTGCGCGTCGCTGCGCCCGGTCTCGGCGACGTGGCTCTTGTAGTTGAGGCCGATGCAGATGACCTTGTCGGGGTTGGCGATCACCGGCAGGAACTTGACCTTGGCCATCGGCACGTCGGCCCTCTTGCCCTTGGCGAATTTCTTCGCGTCGGCGAGGCCGCGATTGGCGATGACCGCTTTGAGATCGGGGTACTTCTTGCCGAGCTTGGCGCCGCAATCGACGACGCCGCCGTCGACGACGACTCCCCAGGTGGGCTTGTTGTTGCGCAGGAACGATGCGAGCTTCATGGAACGTTGATCCTCGGGTTGGTTTCTGGGCCGGCCTTGTTGCCTGACGACAGGCAACGTGGCCGTTGGCGACTAGTGTGCGTCCCCGCCGGCGCCGGGCTTCAGGACGAAGCGGCGGTCGCAATACGGGCATTCGACGAAATCTTCATCGCCCATGTTGAGATAGACGCGCGGGTGTCCGAGCGCGGCATTGCCCCCGTCGCAGGCGACGACGCGGGTTTCGACCTCGATGGTTTCGGGCGGCTGCATACCGAGCGGGTATTGAGGAGCGTGGGGACGCCGACGCCGCTCCACCCGGCGACGTGGCCCCACCAGAGTGGGGAGCGCATCATAGCCAGGAGCGTACCGGTTTCAACGATTTCGGCCCTGCGCCCGCGTCGCAACCGCCTTGCCCGGCAGGGGCCCGCGCCCTAAACCGGCCATGCAATGGGCACCGGCCCCCCAGTCCGCCGGAACGATGCAAATGCGACAGGATCGGCGAGATTGCAGCGCGTGCACGGCCAGGCGAGACCGGAGCTGCCCGCAGCCGCCATCCGCGTGCGGGGCCTGACCAAGGTCTATGGCGGCCGGCGCGCGAACGGCGGCAAGCGTGCGCTCGACGGCGTCGATCTCGATATCCCACGCGGGTCGCTGTTTGGCCTCTTGGGCCCGAACGGCGCCGGCAAGTCGACGCTCATCAACATCCTCGCCGGGCTCGTCAACGCGACCGCGGGCACGGCCGAGATCTGGGGCCACGATCTCGCGCGTGAGCCGCGCCAGGCGGCGGCCGCGATCGGCGTCGTCCCTCAGGAGTTGAACCTCGACGCCTTCTTCACCCCGCGCGAGCTGCTCGATTTCCAGGCCGGGCTCTACGGCGTGCCGCCCAAGGAGCGGCGCACCGAAGCGCTGCTGGCGACCGTGGGGCTGCTCGACAAGGCCGATTCCTACGCGCGCACGCTTTCGGGCGGCATGCGGCGGCGGCTCATGGTGGCGAAGGCGATGGTCCATTCGCCGCCCATCCTGGTGCTCGACGAGCCCACCGCCGGCGTCGACATCGAGCTGCGCCAGAGCCTCTGGGCCCATATCCGCGGCTTGAAGCGCGCGGGCGTCACGGTGCTGCTCACCACGCACTATCTCGAGGAGGCGCAGGAGCTGTGCGACACCATCGCGATTATTAACCATGGCAAGCTCATCGCCTGCGACAGCACCAGCGCGCTGCTGCATCGGCTCGACCGCAAGGAGCTGACCATAACGCTCGAAGCCGATTTGGCGGCGGTGCCCGACGCGCTCCAGCGCTTCCAAGTGCATCTGGCGACGCCGCGCCGCCTCGTGTTCCACTACCGGCCGAGCACGACGCGCATCGGCGACATCCTCGAGGCGGTGCGCGGCGCGGGCCTCGCCATCGCCGATCTTTCGACCTATGAAAGCGACCTCGAAGACCTGTTTCTCCACTTGACCGGCGCGCGACCGAGCGGGCCGACGCGGGAGGCAGCGCCATGATTCGGGCATTACGCGTTTCGCTGGCCGGCGCAGCGCTGACCCTCGCCGGGGCCTGCGCGCCCGAGGTGCAGATCAGCGGCACCACGTCGGTCACCCCCGAGTTGCGCCGCGACTACATCCAGACCGCGGACGGAACGCTGCTGCCGCTGCGCGCGTGGCTGCCCCGGGGCAAGCCCAAGGCCGTCATCCTCGGCCTGCACGGCATGAACGACTACAACAAGAGCTTCACCATCCCCGCCGAGTCGTGGATGAAGGAAGGCATCGCCACCTATGCCTACGACCAGCGCGGCTATGGCAACACGCCCCAGCGCGGCGTCTGGCCCGGCACCGGGCGCCTCGTCTCGGACTTTGGCACTGCGGTGGCGCTGGTGCGCCGCCGCCATCCCGGCGTGCCGATCTATGCCTCGGGCACCAGCATGGGCGGCGGCGTCGTTCTCGCCGCCATGGCGCGGCCCGACGCGCCGAAGCTCGACGGCATCATCCTCGAGGCGCCGGCCGTCTGGAGCCGCGAGACCATGCCGCCCTACTACACCGCGACGCTGTGGCTCGCGTCCCACACCGTGCCCGGATTGCATCTCAGCGGGCGCGAATTGGAGCGCGTCGTCACCGACAACAAGGCGGTGCTGCGCGATCTTTCGCGCGACCCCTATGTGCTGAAAGGCGCGCGGGTAGATGCGCTCTACGGCGTCGTCGATTTGATGGACGCCGCCTACGACGCGGCGGCCAAAGTGAAGGTCCCGGTGCTGCTGCTCTATGGCGAGAAGGACCAGATCATCCCGAAGCAGCCGATCGAGGCGGTGGCGCGCCGCCTGCCCGAAGGCCTGAAGCGCTTCGCGCTCTACGACAAGGGCTATCACCTGCTGTTTCGCGATCTCCAGGCCGCGGTCGTCCACCGCGACGTGATCGCCTGGGTCGCCAATCGCTCGGCGCCGCTGCCTTCCGGCGCCGACAGCAAGGGCGCCCGCTTCCTCGCCGGCGCGCCTTCCGCCGGCGGGCAGTAACGCGAGGCTGATCAAATCCTCAGGCTGTCGTCCCCGCTTTCGCGGGACGACAATATCGTACCGCGCGTTGGGGCTACTCGAGCTCGTCGAGATCGGATGGCGGGCCGGAGGTGCGGGCGTTGGCGCCGGCGCTGCGGCGTTCGGCCCAGCGCTTCTGGGCGGACGCGAACTCCTCGCGGCTGACGCGCCCGTCGCCGCCGGTGTCAAGGCGCCCGAAGAAATCGCGCAGCGCCGCGATCCGTTCGTCGCGGCCGATGAAGCCGTCGCCGTTCTTGTCGTATTTGGCGAAGATGCGCTGCATCCAGCGCTCGGCGATGCGGCGGCGGCATTGGAGATACTCCGGCCGCGTGACGGCGCCGTCCTTGTTGGCGTCGCAGACGAGCAGGCGTTTCGCGTCCGGGTCCCTGAGATCCGCGGCGGCGATGCGTCCGGTGCGCTTCAGGTCGAGCGCCGCGAAGATGCGGTCGACGCGCCGGCGCGCCTGCGCCTCGTGATAGGCCAAGAATTCGTCGCGGCCGATCGCGCCGTCGCCGTTCTTGTCCATGCGCTTCAGGCGCTCGTCGGAGGCGCGCACGAACTCCTCGAAGGTGACGAAGCCGTTGTTGTTGGGGTCGAGGCGCTGCCACGCCTGCGGCGCGGGGGCCTCGGCCACGGCCGCGCCGCCCCAGAGCGCCGCAGCCGCGATCGCGGCCAGCGCCGCCAGCGGCAATCCCGGCCGGAGCCGGGCCCGGCACAGAAGTCGCGCAACCCGCATAGCGTGCCTTTCAACGCCGCGCCGGGACCGGCGCGGGCCATCTCCCCATCGGCGCCGGCATCTTCCCCCGCCGGCCCCTGTCCACCTAGCCGAATTTACGCCTTTGGCGCGCGTCCTATCCCCGGGCGGCCAAGCCGCGGGCGCCGCGGCCGCGGCCGCCCGCGGTTGCCGACGCTGGCCGAATCGCCTAAATGAATGGTCACGCACCCGTAGCTCAGCTGGATAGAGCGTTGCCCTCCGAAGGCAGAGGTCACAGGTTCGAATCCTGTCGGGTGCGCCATTTCTGGCCGATTTCGCATCTCGACCGCGATCTCGATCGCGCCTGCGGATCGCTCATCCAAAAACCATGGTCCTAAAGACCGTTCGGCCGCAAACCGAGCCTGCGATCCCTTGCTCAGCGTTCGCCGATCTCTCCGCTCAGTAGCGGCTTGAGATCGATGATCGGCGTCCCATCCAGCGCCTCGAGATGGCGCACCCGCAGGCGTCTGCCGTCGATCTCGGTGACCTCCACCCGGTGCAGGCCGATAGGATTCGGGCGGTCCGGGGAGCGGGTGCTGAAGACGCCTTCAAGCGACCGCGCCGTATCCCTTCGCGGACGCACGCTCAAGACATCGCGGCGGGCGCGGTCGAGCCAAGTAAGGACGATGAGCTCGTCGCCGGAGCGGACACTCCGGAGACCCTCGAGCATCTCAGGCTCAAAGACCAGCCAGGCCTCGGGCGCGCCTTCGTCGGCTTGCCGAGGGGCCGTTTCGCGATCGGTCAAGGGTGACACGACCCTGCCGATGGCTTTCACCTCGAAGCTCGTCACGTCGTTCACCCGATCAGCATCAAGCCGTCGTGTCAGTTCAGCCCCGCAGCCACCCGTTCCAGCCCGCCGATGTACTTCTGCCAACCGTAGCTTGCGCCCCGATAGTTGGCCTCCTCATCGGGCCGGAAGCCCGACTGCTCCATGCGCACAAGCGTGCCGGATTTGGTGGGCATCAGCGTCCAGGTGACGACGGTCGCGAGGCCGCCGGCTGCGTTCCAGCTGTAAGACAGCCGCTTCGGCGGTTCGACGGCAAGGACTTCGCAGTCGACCACGCCGTTCCAATGCGGCATCGGCGCGGCGCGGAAATTGAACTTGCGGCCCACGGTCGGCGCGAAGTCGTTCTTCATCAGCCATTCCTCGATCAGCGGGCCTTGTGTGAGCGCGCGCCAGATCTTTTCCGGCGGATGCGGCATCTCGCGTTCGACGACGAGGGACCGCGCGGCAGCGGCGATTTCCGGCATGGTCCATACCCTCCGCGCGGTTACGGATATTTCTTCGCGACTTC
Organism: Alphaproteobacteria bacterium; assembly: GCA_036555425.1. Taxonomy (GTDB): domain Bacteria; phylum Pseudomonadota; class Alphaproteobacteria; order Bin65; family Bin65; genus SBBV01. The sequence goes on from DATBLL010000148.1 coordinate 13,509, forward strand.
GTCGAAGAACGCGGCGGACAGCCGGGCGAAAGCGGCGGCGTCGAGACGAATCTCGTCGCCGGGCTTGAATTTCAGGATCGAGGTTTCCGGCTCGTAGCGAATGGTCTTGTCCCTGCTCATCCGGCCCTCGTTCTCCATGATCGCGTTGCTGAGCATCCGCACTTCGTTGAGCGGATTGCCGTCCTTGCCCTCCTTATTGCGGAGGCGGTGCATGAAATAATGGTCGAGCGCCAAGATCATGTGATTGAAGAACCGGCGTTCGAACGCCTCGATTCCCGAGGGTTTCGCGGCCAGCAGCTTCCGGTAGCTGGCAAGCTGCGCCGCCACATTCGCGCGGCAGGCGACGACGTCGTCCTTGGCATAGCGGCTGACATCGAGCATCTGTCTTCGTCCCTATTGGTCCATGCGGTCGAGCAGCGACTCCAGCCGATCGAACCGGTCGCGCCAGAAGGCGCCGTAGAGGCTCATCCAATCGATGAGCGGCGCGAGGCCCTGCGGCCGGGCGCTGTAGTGGGTTTCGCGTCCGGCGCGCCGGTAACGCACGAGGCCGGCATGCTTCAGGACGCCGAGGTGCTTCGAGACGGCGGGCTGCGAAACGCCCGCGCGGTCGGTCAACGCCCTGACGGTCTGCTCGCCGTCGCGGATCAGCCGCTCGAAAATCGCCCGGCGGGTCGGATCGGCGAGGCTGCTGAAGAGCGCGTTGGGCGCCGCGGCCATATCGAACTCATAACCCGCAGGTTATGTGTTTGTCAAACCGCGCTTGCGGCGCGTCTTCTCGAAGTGCGCTGCGGCTCAGCGCATTCGCGACGGGATCTTGAGAATTCGGCCGTCGACGACGAAGCGGCCGTAGCCCTGATGGTGGATCGTCTTGGGGTTTCGCTGCGCGCGGTCGACCCAGGCCTTGACCACTTCGAGAATGAACAGGTTGTAGCGGCCGACGAGGCGCGTGTTCGCGATCTTGCACTCGAGGTTGGCGAAGCATTCGGCGACGAGCGGAGCGTTCACGCGCGCCGCCGGCGCCCGTGTCAGACCGAATTTCGCGAACTTGTCGACGTTGCGCCCCGAGCAATTGCCGATGCCGACGACCTTGCGCGCGAGGCGCAGCGCCGGGATCGCGATCACGCATTCGCCCGTGGCGCGCAGCGCGGCAAAGCTGTGATTGCCGCCGCTGACCACGCAGGCGACGAGCGGCGGCTCGAAATCCACCATCATGTGCCACGACATGGTCATGAGATTTGCGCGGCCCTTGCGCGCCGTCGCGAGCAGGACGACGGGGCCGGGCTCGAGCAAGCCGTAGACTTTCGACAAAGGCAGATCACGCATGGCGTTCGACCTGCTGGATGGACCGGCGCGGTCCGCCGCGCCGGTCAGCGCCGCAGCGAGAGGATGTAGGCGATCACGTCGTCGATCTCGACGGACGTGAGCGTCTGCGGCTCCATCTCGTAGTGCGGCAGCGTGATGAACTGGCGCAGCGAGCTGCGCGTCTGCTCGGGATCGGCGGCCATGCGCATGAAGCTCGGCACCGCCGGCTCCGGCCCGGTGCGCCCGGGTGCCACCGCGTGGCACTTGGCGCAGAAGCGCTCGGCGAGCGCGCGCCCGCGCGCGGCGTTTCCGCTTTCGGCTGCGGCCGGCGAAGCGAGCGAAGCGACCAGCATCGCCGCCGCGAGCGCCGATGCCGCGCCAAGCGTTGCACGTTCGATTGCCTGTTTCATTCCGCCCCCACCGCCAAGTCGCTGACATACGGATTGGTCTTCCGCTCCCAGCCGAAGGTGGACATCGGCCCGTGGCCGGGGATGAAGCGGACATCGTCGCCGAGCGGGAAGAGCCGCTCGCGGATCGATGAGATCAGCGCCTCGTGATCGCCACGCGGGAAATCGGTGCGGCCGATCGAGCCTTTGAAGAGGACATCGCCGACCACGGCGAGCTTCGAGGGGCGGTGGAAGAAGACGATGTGGCCCGGCGTGTGGCCCGGGCAATGAAGGACCTCGAAGACGAGGTTGCCGACCGTGGCGGTGTCGCCCTGCTTCAGCCAGCGGTCGGGCGTGAACTCGCGCAGCGGCGGAAAGCCGAATTGCAGCCCGTGCGCGGGCAGCTTCTCGATCCAGAAGCGGTCGGCCTCGTGCGGGCCCTCGACCGGCAGCGCCAGGCGGTCGCGGAGATCGGCGACGGCGCCGGCATGGTCGAGATGCCCGTGCGTGACCAGGATCTTCTCGAGCGTGACGCCCTGCTTCGCGACGACGCCGAGCACCGCGTCGAGATCGCCGCCGGGATCGACGACGGCGCCCTTCATGGTTTCGTCACACCAGAGGACCGAGCAGTTCTGGGCGAAGGGGGTGACGGGGATGATCGCGGCTTTGAGCATCGGTGTCTTTCGAGCACGACGAGACGCATATGCGCAACCCGCGCCGAAGCGCAAGCGCGCGCCGCGCCGCGGCGGCGGCCGGCGCATCCGCCGAAATTTCGTCGATTTTCGGGCGGTATGTGACGAAGGTCACAGCTTGCCCCCGGCGTTCCGGCCACTATGGTGGTGGGCGCGCATCGCGTCCCCATCTTGTGCGCGGCGCCGACACTCCCCAGCTATGGGCGCGACGGCGCCGCCTCATCCAGTCCCCATCATCGCATGAGCACCGGCTTCCTCCGCTTTCTCGGCGTCTTGCTGATCCTCGGCAGCATCGGCTTCGCCACGATCAAGGGCACGTTCACGGGCGGATTCCGCTATCTCACGCCGGGTTTCGGCCAGGTTTCCAATGACCCAGCCGCTGACCGCCGCTGAGCGCAACGCCGCGGCGCGGCGCAGCCTCGGCTCGGCCGGCGCCGCGGTGATCCTCTATCTGCTGCCGCTGCCGCTGCTGGGCAAAGCCTTCTACGAGCTCGTGCTGCGCGGGCGCTTCACCGGCTTCGTGATTTCGCTCGCCCTCTTCGCGCTCTTCATCCTCGGCGCCGAGCTGGCGCGGCGCGGCATCGCGCGCACCTGGGATTTCAGGGCCCGCAAGGTCGCGCTGGCCAGCAGAATGCCGCTCAAGAGCGCCGGCGCGGGCATGATCGGCCTCGCCACGTTCGCGACCGCGTTTCTCGCCGCCGACCAGAGCCTGCCGGCTTCGATTGCCATCGCGCTCGGCTCGCTGCTCGGCTTCTTCCTCACCTACGGGCTCGATGCCCGCGGCGCCAAGGGCGTCGCCGCCGATGCCGGCGTCAGCCCCGAAGAGGTGCAGGCGGCACTCGCCGAGGCGCGGGGGCGCATCGGCGCGATCGAGGAAGCAGGCAAGCGCATCGCGGGCGGCACCGCCTACGAGCTCCGCCAGAAGATCCGCGACGTGGTGGCCGCCGCCGGCAAGGTGCTGCACCTGATCGAGGACGACCCGCGCGACTTGCGCCGCGCGCGCAAATTCCTGAACGTGTATTTGGACAGCGCCAAGACCGTGACCGAGAATTACGCCTCGACTTCGGCCAAGGCGCATTCCCCCGAGATGGAGGCGAAGTTCCGCGCCGTCCTCGACGACTTGAAGACGACCTGCGAAGAGCAATACGCGAAGCTGCTCGAGAACGACACGCTCGACCTCGATGCGCAGATCGAGGTGCTGAAAGTACGGCTGACCAAGGAAGGATTGAGCTGAGATGGCCACCCAACCCAATATGCCCGCGACCGGCATAGCGACGACGGCACCCCTGGCCGCGGCGCCCATCGCGGCGACACCGCCCGCGCCCGTGCCCAACCGGCCCCTCGTTGCCTACAAGGATGCCGACGCCGAGGCCAAGGCGCGCATCGACCGCGCGCTGGCCGAGCTCAACATCAAGGACAGCAACTCGATCATCTTCTTCGGCGCGCGCGCCCAGGAGCAGGTGACCTCGATTTCCGAGAACATGCTCGAGGGCGTACGCAACAAGGACACCGGGCCGGCCGGCGCCGCGCTCTCCGAAATGCTTTCGAAGCTGCGCGGCTTCAAGGTCGACGACCTCGACCCCAAGAACAGGCCCGGCTTCTTCGGCCGCATGCTGGGCTCGGCCAACCCCGTGGCACGCTTCGTCCAGCAATACGAGGAGGTGCGCAAGCAGATCGATTCGGTCTCGAACCGCCTCGACGGGCACAAGAACAAGCTGATGGAAGACATCGTGAAGCTCGACCGGCTTTACGATGCCAACCTTGAATATTACCACACGCTCGCCGACTACATCGCCGCCGGCGACGAGATGCTGCGCCGGCTCGACGCCGAGGTCATTCCCGCCCTGGCCAAGGAAGCCGAAGCCGGCGCCGACATGCTGAAGGCGCAGGCGCTGCGCGACATGCGCCAGATGCGCGACGATCTCGAGCGGCGCGTGCACGATCTGAAGCTCACGCGCCAGGTCTCGATGCAGAGCCTGCCCTCGATCCGCCTCGTGCAGGAGAACGACAAGAGCCTCGTCACCAAGATCAATTCGACGATGGCGAACACGATCCCGCTCTGGAAGCAGCAGCTCGCCCAGGCGGTGACGATCTACCGCGCCAGCGAGGCGGCGAAGACCGTGAAGGAGGCGACCGACCTCACCAACGAGCTCTTGAAGAAGAACGCCGACATGCTGCGCCAGGCCAACAAGGACACGCGCGAGCAGGTGGAGCGCGGCATCGTCGACATCGAGGCCGTGAAGCACGCGCATGCGCAGCTCATCGCCACGATCGAGGAGAGCCTTCAGATCGCCGACGAGGGCAAGAAGAAGCGCGCCGACGCCGAGAAGGAGCTCGTCGGCCTCGAATCCTCGCTCAAAACGGCGCTCGCGCAGGCCTCGGCGCGCGCCCAGGGCGCCGCCCCGCCCGCGCCGCCGCGCCAATAAACCGTTCGGAAAGGGTGACGCGGGCCCTATAGGGCTCGTAGACTTGCCGTAATCGCGATCCCCCGGCTCCCCGGGCCGGTACTCAAGGAGTGTTCCCTGATGGGCCTGTTCGACAAGATCCGCGGCGAATTCATCGACATCATCGAGTGGACCGATTCGTCCAACGACACGATGGTGTATCGCTTCGAGCGCCACGGCAACGAAATCAAATACGGCGCGAAGCTCACGGTGCGCGAGAGCCAGGTCGCGGTGTTCGTGAACCAAGGCCAAATCGCCGACGTGTTCCAGCCGGGTATGTACACGCTCGAGACGCAGAACATCCCGATCCTCTCGACGCTCCAGGGCTGGAAATACGGCTTCAACAGCCCGTTCAAGGCCGAGGTCTATTTCGTCAACACGCGGCGCTTCACCGACATGAAGTGGGGCACCAAGAACCCGGTGATGATGCGCGACAAGGAATTCGGCATGGTGCGCCTGCGCGCCTTCGGCACCTACGAGGTGCGGGTCAAGGACGCGGCGAAGTTCTTGAAGGAGATCGTCGGCACCGACGACAAGTTTCAGACCGACGAGGTGTCGGAGCAGCTGCGCAACATCCTGGTCTCGAAGTTCGCCAATCTCATCGGCGCCGCCAACATCGCCGTCCTCGATCTCGCCGGCAACTACGACCAGCTCGGCAAGCTGCTGACCGAAAAGATCGGCCCCGATTTCGACGAATACGGCCTCAACCTCACCAAGATCCTGGTCGAGAACATTTCGCTCCCGCCCGAGGTCGAGGTGGCGATCGACAAGCGCACCAGCATGGGCGTGGTCGGCGATCTCGGCCGCTACACCCAGTTCCAGACCGCCGCATCGATCCCGGCCGCGGCCGCCAATCCCGGCGGCACGATGGGGGCCGCCATGGGCCTCGGCATGGGCGCCGCCATGGGCCAGCAGATGGCGGGCGCGATGCAGCAGCAGGCGGCGCAAGGCGCGCCGCCGCCACTGCCGGGCGGCAAGAGCTTCTTCGTCGCCGTCAACGGCCAGCAGCAGGGCCCGTTCGACATCGGCGCGCTCTCGCAACGCCAGCAGCAGGGCCAGCTGACGCGGGAGACGCTGGTGTGGGCGCAGGGCATGGCGAACTGGACGCCGGCCGGGCAGGTTTCCGACCTCGCCCAGCTCTTCGCCAACGCGCCGCCGCCGCTGCCGCCGCGTTAACCGGCACCGCAATGAAATCGGTGCGTCACACGCGTAGGGGCGCGCTGCGCGCGCCCTCTCTCCGCGTTCGAAGCCCTGACCCGTGCGCACAGGGCGCGCGCAACGCGCCCCTACGCGGGAAGCGGCTCCTTCCGATTGCATTCGGAATCGAGCCGTCGAGGGTCATCGGAAATGGCTGACGTTCAACCACCTGCCCCGGCGACGCCGGCTGCGGTCGATCAATTTCCGTGCGCGCAATGCGGCGCCAATCTGCGCTTCAGGCCGGGCACGGATTCGATCAAGTGCGATTTCTGCGGCCACGAGAACGCGATCCCGAAGCGCCCTTGGACGCATATCGAGGAGCAGGATCTCGCGCAGGGCCTCGCCAAGATCGAAAGCACGGCGACGACTGAGGAAAAGCGCACGGTGAAATGCGGCGCCTGCGCCGCCGAGTTCACCTTCGATCCCAACGTTCACGCCGCGTCGTGCCCGTTTTGCGGCAGCGCGGTGGTGGCCGAGACCAAGACCGTGCGCGTGATCCAGCCGGCGGCGCTGGTGCCGTTCGAGCTCGACGACAAGAAGGCGCAAGACGCCTTCAAGAAATGGCTCGGCCATCTCTGGTTCGCGCCCAACGACCTGACCAAGTTCGCCGCGGCCGACGGCCGGCTCGCGGGCATGTATGTCCCGTATTGGACCTACGACGCCCAGACCTACAGCGCCTATGACGGCGAGCGCGGCGACGCCTATTACGTGCCCTACACTGTCACACGTACCGTCGACGGCAAGACCGTGACCGAGACCGAGCAGCGGCGGGAAATCCGCTGGAGCTACGTTTCGGGCAACGTCGAGCGCTTCTTCGACGACATGCTCGTGGTGGCGAGCCGCTCGCTGCCGAAGAAATACGCCGACCGGCTCGACACCTGGCGGCTCTCCTCGCTGCAGCCCTATCGCACCGAATATCTCGCCGGCTTCCGCAGCGAGGTCTACCAGGTGTCGTTGCGGGACGGCTTCGCCGAGGCGAAGAAGCGGATGGAGGACGAGATCCGCTCCGACGTGCGCGACGACATCGGCGGCGACGAGCAGCGCATCCACAACGTCAACACGCGCTGGGAGGACCTGCGCTTCAAGCACGTCCTGCTGCCGGTGTGGCTCGCCGCCTACCGCTATCGCGGCAAGGTCTATCAGATCCTGATCAACGGCCAGACCGGCGAGGTCGAGGGCGCCAGGCCCTATAGCTGGATCAAGATCGGCCTCGCCGCCCTCGCCGCCGCCATCGTCGCCGGCGTCGTCATCTGGCTGGTGAGCAAGGGGCGCTGAGCGAGACCGCGCGTCGCGGCCCTCACCTCCCATTCGCCGAAGACGGCGAATGGGCCCCTTCTCTCCCACTTCGTGGGAGAGAAAAGAAATGGCGCGGACGCTTCTTTCCTTTCTCTCTCGCGCAGCGGGAAGTGAGGGCGGGCGCTTACGCCGCCTTCGGGATCACATAGTCGTAGATCGCGAAGAAGTGGAGGATGCTGCCGGCCAGCACCGCGAGGTGCCAGAGCGCGTGGTTGAACGGCAGACGGCGCAGCGCATAGAAGACGAGGCCGCCGGTGTAGCAGACGCCGCCGATCAGGATCATCTCGACGCCGGCCCAGCCGACCTTCGCCTCGACCGCGTCGGCGAAGGCGAAGCCGAGCCAGCCCATGGCGAGATAGATGAGGTAGAAGACCGGGTGCATGTAGCGCAGCCAGATGAGGCGCATCAGCATGCCGGCGAGCGCCAGGCCCCAGACCACGCCGAACATGACCCAGCCCTGCCAGGTGCCGTTCATCACCGCGAGCGTAATTGCGGTGTAGGTCCCGGCGATGAGCAGGAAGATCGCGCAGTGGTCGAAGGCGAGGAAAAGCCGCTTGGCGCGCTGGTTGGGGATGCTGTGGTAGAGCGTCGAAACCACGAACATCCAGACCAGCGTGGCGCCGTAGATCGCCGCGGCCACGATGGCCCAGGCGCTTTCGATTTGCGCCGCATAGACGACGCCCAAGACCAGCGCGGCGA
>DATBLL010000211.1:0-16689 GCA_036555425.1 Alphaproteobacteria bacterium
GCAGTCGCCGTTCTTGCCCACCGGAATGTCGAAATCGTAGCGCTCGTAGCCGGAATAGGGCTGCGCCTTGCGCAAGTCCCAGGCGACGCCCGAAGCGCGCAGCATCGGCCCGGTGAAGCCCAAGTCCTGCGCGTCCTCGGCCGAGACCTTGCCCACGTCGACCGTGCGCTGGCGGAAAATGCGATTGTCGGTGAGCAGGCCCTCCATATCGTCGAGAATCGGCGGGAAAGCGTCGGCCCACCTGAGAATGTCGTCGGTCAGGCCCGCCGGCAGGTCCTGGTGCACGCCGCCGGTGCGGTAGTAGGCGGCGTGCATGCGCGCGCCCGAGGCCCGCTCGTAGAAGTTCATCAGCTTCTCGCGCTCCTCGAATCCCCACAGCATCGGCGTCATGGCGCCGACGTCCATGGCGAAGGCGGTGATATTGAGGAGATGGTTCAGGATGCGGCCGATCTCGTCGTAAAGCACGCGGATGGCCTGGCCGCGCGGCGGCGGCGCGATGCCGAGCAGCTTCTCGGTCGCGAGCACGAAGGCGTGCTCCTGGTTCATCGGCGCGACATAGTCGAGCCGGTCGAAATAGGGCATCGCCTGGAGATAGGTCTTGTACTCGATCAGCTTCTCGGTGCCGCGGTGGAGGAGCCCGATATGCGGATCGGCGCGCTCGACCACCTCGCCGTCCATCTCGAGCACGAGCCGCAAGACGCCGTGCGTAGCCGGATGCTGCGGCCCGACGTTGAGCGTGACGTTCTTGATCGGGGGCGCGACGTCGGCCATCACACTTTGCTCTCCGCCGGCTTCGTCGGCGCGTCCGCCGCCGCCGCGTCTTCCTTCGCCGCCTTCTCGGCGGCGGGCAGGAGCGACGTCATGCCTTCCCACGGCGAGAGGAAGTCGAAGCTCCTGTAGTCCTGAGTCAGCTTCACGTTTTCGTAGACGACGCGCTTCTGCTCTTCGTCGTAGCGCAGCTCGACGAAGCCGGTGAGCGGGAAGTCCTTGCGGAGTGGATGCCCTTCGAAGCCGTAGTCGGTGAGGATGCGGCGCAGATCCGGGTGATCGGCGAAGACGATGCCGTAGAGGTCCCAGGCCTCGCGCTCGTACCAGCCGGCGCTGCTGAACACTCCCGTGACGGAAGGAACGGGAGTGTCCTCGTCAGTCATCAGCTTGACGCGGATGCGCTGGTTCTGCGTGAGGCTCAACAGGTGATAGACGACGTCGAAGCGCTGCTCGCGCTCGGGCCAATCGACGCCGCAGACATCGACCAGCACGGCGAAGCGGAAATCGGGATCGTCGCGCAGGGTGCGCAGCACATTGACGACGGCCGGCCGGCTCACCAGCACGGTGAGTTCGCCCGCCTTCACCTCGGCGCTGACGACGTCCTGCGCCAGCTTGGCGCGAACGAGGTCGGCGAGATCCTTGAGCGCTTCGGCCATGCCCTGCCCGTCTCTACCGCGCGAATTTCGAGGTGCGCAGGATCTTCTTCTTCAGCTGCAGCACGCCGTAGAGCAGCGCCTCGGCCGTGGGCGGGCAGCCGGGCACGTAGATGTCCACCGGCACGATGCGGTCGCAGCCGCGCACCACGCTGTAGGAATAGTGGTAATAGCCGCCCCCGTTCGCGCAGGAGCCCATCGAGATCACCCAGCGCGGCTCGGCCATCTGGTCGTAAACCTTGCGCAGCGCCGGCGCCATCTTGTTGCAGAGCGTGCCAGCCACGATCATGACGTCGGACTGGCGCGGCGAGGGGCGAAAGAAGGTGCCGAAACGGTCGAGGTCGTAGCGGCTGCAGGCGGTATGCATCATCTCGACCGCGCAGCAAGCGAGGCCGAATGTCATAGGCCACATCGAGGAGCCGCGGCCCCAGGCGACGAGGTCGTCGAGCTTCGAGAGCAGGAAGCCCTTCGACTTCAGCTCCTGGCCAAGGAAACTGTCGAGCGACGCCGGCGAGGCGTTGCCGCTGAAGGTGACGGTTTCGGTCGCCACTACCGGGTCACTCCCATTCCAGTGCCCCCTTCTTCCATTCGTAGATGAAGCCCACGGTCAAGACGCCGAGGAACACCACCATCGACCAGAAGCCGAACTCGCTCGTCTCGCGCAGCGTGATCGCCCAGGGAAAGAGGAAGGCGACCTCGAGATCGAAGATGATGAACAGGATCGAGACGAGGTAGAAGCGCACGTCGAACTGGCCGCGCGAGTCGCTGAACGCCTCGAACCCGCATTCATAGGCCGAGAGCTTCTCGGAATCGGGCTTCTGGCGCGCCAACAGGTAAGAGGCCAGCGTCAGAAGTCCCGCCACCCCGATCGCGATGCCGAGAAAGACCACGATCGGCAGATATTCTTTCAGCAATTCGGTCATCGCCGCCTGTCACGCGTGCCGCTCGCGGTGCCCACCCCATCATCCTTGGTCCGCCCGCCCGCGAATCAAGCGCGACCCATCGGCCAAAATCCGCGCCAGCGGACTTTGTCCGACGGCAGCGGATTCGCGTGGGGCGCCTCATTCTGTCGCGGGCACGGCGGCGGAGACTGCGAGCGCCGTGTTGCAGTGCCACAAAATGGCAAGACGCGGCGGTTTATAGTGCCGCCACCGGGCAAAGGAAAGAGCGTAAACGCCGCGTTCCCGGCCGTGCTCGCGTGCATGCGCGGCACGCATAACGCGCGGAGACAGTTGGGCAAATCGGGGAAATCGTGGCGGGAGCGACGGGACTCGAACCCGCGACCTTCGGCGTGACAGGCCGACGCTCTAACCGACTGAGCTACGCCCCCGCAGCACGGCGAGTGCGGGAGATAAGGGGCGGGGGGAGTCCTGTCAAGCGACCGCGCCGCGCGGCCCCTACAAGCAGAATTCAAAGTGAGACAATGCCCGACGTCTACAAGCGGAAATACCACGGCGCGGGCCTCGGCCTCACGCTGGTCCGCTCCTTCGCCGAGCTGCATGGCGGCACCGTCGCGATCGACAGCGCCCCCGGCTGCGGCACCACCGTGACCGTGATGCTGCCGGAAAGCCGAGCGGTGGCGGCGGCCGCGTAGCGCCCCGCTTATACGCGCGCGGCGGTGCCATCAGCCGGCAGCGCGACTTCGAGCAATTCGAGATCGGCGCTGCATTCGGCGAGCGTGTGCGCGAGTCCGGCCGGGATGGTGACGGCGTCGCCGGCCGCGAGGCGTTCGCCGGCGCGGCCTTCGGCCGTGAACGTCGCCGCCCCTGCGAGCACGAACAGGAACAGGAATTCGCCGCCGTGGCGCGCCGCCTCGCCCCGCGGCACGCCCGCGACGCGCGCCACCTTGACGCCGGCGAGCCCGTTTGTGGCCGTGCCGATGCCGATGTCGCGCGCTTCGAAGCCGGCGAGCCGCCAGGGTTTCCACGCCGCCTTCGCCGCCACGTGATGAACGAAGCGCTGGCCGCCGAAATCACGCAGCGGATCGCTCTTGCCGGTCGGCAGCGGCAGCTCGTGATCGACGCAGGTCATGTGCTGGGCCGGGCAGCCGATCTCGATCACTTCGAGGCCGGGCGAGCTTTCGAGCACGCGGTGGCGGATCTCCGGCGGCTGCAGCACGCAATCGCCCGCCTGCATCATGAAGGGCGCGCCCTGGTCCTCGTAAACGAGGCGCACCCAGCCCTTGTAGCAATAGATCATCTGAAAGCGGATCTTGTGGAAGTGCACGTAGTCCGGCACCGGGCCGCCGCCCGGAATGCGGATGTGCGAGGCGATGAAGCGCCCGTTCTGGCGGTCGGGAATGAGATCGCGGTAGAGCATGCCGGCACGACCGACGCCCCAGCCGCCGCCGTTCATCTTCCGCACGACGAGCGTTGGGCGCAGCGGCGGAAGTTCGAGCGGCGGCTCGCTCGCCGCCAGCACGATGCGCGTGCCGTTGGGCGCGGTCAGTTCCGTGGCGCCGTCCGCGATGGCGGCGGGATCGCGCGCCAGCAGGCGCAGCGTTCCCGGCGCGCCCGCGCCAGCGCGCTCCAGCCTCAGGCGCAGCCCGTGCCCGGACACCAGCGCCGTCGCCGGATCATCGGCGGGAAAGATGGCATCGAGCCGGAAGCCGAGCCGCTCGGTGAAGAACTTGATATTGGCATCGAGATCGGGCGCCGGCAGCACCACCTCGGCGGCCGCGACGCGCGGCGGAGTCTTCATATCCATACGATCGCTCCCGGTTTCGCGGCCTTTCCGCGAATGGTCCATTGCGGCTGAGCCGGCTTGATATAGCCGGATCGCGGACGCTGGTCGACACGCCGCCGCCCGCTTGCCGCGGCTATGGCCCCGGCGCGATCTATCGCTAGCCGGATCTCCTTCCCCCGCTCGTCGCGGGAAACGGGTTCGTCGCTCACACCACGCTCTGCGCCTCGCCGAAGATGCGCGCGGCCTGCCAGCGCCCGATTTTCCCGAGAGAGACCTTCGCCGTCGCCGCCCAGGCAAAGAGCTCGAAGACGAGGGTGCCGGCGCGCTCGTCGGCCTTGGGCAGCGGCTTGCCGTATTCTTCCAACAGCAGCTGCTTCATCGCATCGAGGCCGACGCCTTCGGCCCGCGCCAGGGCCAGCGCCTCGGCCAGCACTTTCTTGGCCGCGTCGCGCCGCCCCGGCGCGGCCGCGCCCTGCGCGACCAGCCCCGCGACCTTGGCCTGGAAATTGTCGATCGCACGCTCGATCTCTTTGCCGTGAATTTCTTGCTGCATTGCCTGTCTGACCGTTGCCTCAATCGGTTTCGGCGCCGGCATCGCCGCCGAAGCGGAAATCTCCGCGTTACCCAGTTATACGGGGCGGGGCGCCGGCATGGAACCGACGGTGCATTCGGTTCCGGCGCGCGGATCGGCAGTGCGGAACGACAATGGGTAGGGTCGCGCGGAAACCGCCGGCTCCAAATGTTCTGTTTTCATTCATGATTCGCGAAGGCCACGCAGGCATCGTGCAGCTTTCCTGCGCGAGCATCCCCATGGCTATCGATCTTCGCCATGCCACGCAGACCAACTACCGGTCAGATCAGGCCCGACCGGCGCTTTGTCATGCAGCTGGAGCTGCCGCGCGAGCCCGCAATGGATCCGCTCACGCCGCCGCACCGGCTCACGCGGCGTAGGGGTGCACGGTCCTCCCGAAGAAGCCGCGTCAGAGCCCGAGGCGCGAGCGCATCAGCGAATGCAGCTTGGTGCCCGGCTCGGCGAGGTCGTGGATTACGTCGAAATGGTGGCGGTTGGCGATCTCGTGCGCTTCGGCCGGCGCGCCGGCCTTCGCCAGCGCCGCCGCGAAATCGCGCTGCTGGCGGAGGAATTCCGGCGTCTCGCCGGCGCCGACCGCAAGCGCCAGGGGCGCCGCGCCCTTTCGGATGAACAGGGCCGGGCTGTTGCGCCGCGCCGCCGCCGCGTCGAGCTTCAAGGCGTCGTTGAGATAAGTCAGGCGCACCGGTTCGAGCTCGTAGAGCCCCGAGATCGCAAGCGCGCTCGTGACGATGCCCGCCGGCAAGCCGGGCGCGAAGCCCGCCCAATCGGTCAGCGCCGCCATCGCGGTGAGATGCCCGCCCGCCGAATGCCCGGCGATGTGGATGCGCGCCGGATCGCCGTTGAAGCCCTTCGCCTCGCGCCACACCCACGCGATCGCGGCGCGGACCTCGCGCACGATCTCGTCCATCGTGACGCGCGGCGCCAGCGCGTAGTTCACGTTGACGACCGCGGCGCCCGCCGCGGCGAACGGCGCCGCGATGTAGTCGAAATCGTTCTTGTCGAGCCGCTGCCAATAGCCGCCGTGGATGAAGACGAACACCGGCGCGCCCGGCTTGGCTGCCGGAAACACGTTCGCGCGCTCCCCATGCGTCGGCCCGTAGGGCACGTCGAGCTGCGGATTGAGCTGCGCCCGGACGATGCCGCTCCGCCGCGCGCATTCGCCCATGTGCTCGATCGCGTCCTTGACCGCGGCACGGAGATTGTACTGCGCGTCGAGCCCGGCCTTGTCGTAGTCGAGGAAGAGATTGGTCATGGCACCATCAATCGTCCGCCGTTGATGTAGAGCGTTTGCCCGGTCATGAAGCGCGCGCCGGGGCCGAGCAGGAACAGCATCGGGCCGATCACGTCGTCGACCACGGCGATGCGTCCCAGCGGGATGGTCGAGAGCATGCGCGCCATGTCCATGTCCTTGACCATCATCGTCTTCTTGAGCGCGCGCTTCGGGTCGTCGCCGCCGCGGCCGGTGCCGCCGCGCAGGAACTCGGTGTCGACCGCGGCCGGCGCGATGCAGTTGACGCGGATCGCCGGCGCGTTCTCTTTCGCCAGGCCCTTGGTCAGCGCGATGATGCCGGCCTTCGCCGCCGAATAGGTCGCAGTCCCCTTTTCCACCAGTGTCGCGAGGCCCGAGGCGACGAGCAGCACCGCGCCGCCGCCATTCGCGCGCAGCATCGGCAATGCCTCCTTGAGCGCGAGATAGGCTGAGCGGAGATTGACCGAAATGCCCTCGTCAAATTCGTCGGGCGCCAATTCGTCAAGGTTCACCTGCCGCGTCATGTAGCCGGGCAGATGGACGAAACCGTCGATCTTGCCGCCCCAGAGCTTCGCCACCCGCGCGAACGCCTTCTTGGCGGCGTTGTCCTTGCGCGCATCGTAAGGGATCGCGGCGACGTCTTTCGGCAGCGCGTGCCGGGCGATCGAGCCGGGCAGATCGATGACCGCGAGCTTCAGGCCGAGGCCATGCGCCGCCTCCACGAAGCGCCGGCCGATGCCGCCGCAGCCGCCCGTCAGCACGATGCGCGCGCCGCACTTGGGCGCCAGGCGCGCGAAATCGATCTCGGCCAAGTTGCTCATGGATTCCCCTCTTCCCACAATCCGCGCTTAGGTGCGTTTGCACGCAAACCGTATCCGCCGCGCCCGGCACGCCATCAGCGAGCGGCACTGCCTACACGAGCCGGCGGCGCCAAGCCAGCACAAGCGGCGCGATGCTCCTGCGCGAAGGCCGCATAGGCCTTGGCGGTCAGCGTCAAGGTCGCGCGCTGCTCGGCTGTCAGATCGCGGAGCTTGCGCGCCGGGCTGCCGCCCCAGAGCTCGCCCGCAGGCACGCGCTTGTTGGGCGTCAGCAGCGCGCCGGCCGCCACCATCGCGCCGGATTCGACCACCGCGCCGTCCATGACCGTCGCCTTGTTGCCGACGAAGCAGCCGCTCTCGAGCGTGCAGGCATGGATGAGGCACATGTGCCCGACCGTCACGTCGTCGCCGATCACCGCGCCGAAGGTGCGGCTGTCGATGTGCACCACGGTGCCGTCCTGGATGTTGGTGCGTGCGCCGACGCGGATCACGTTGTAGTCGCCGCGCAGGACGCAGCCATACCAGACCGAGCTGCCCTCGCCGATCGCGACGTCGCCGATCAGCGTCGCATTGGGCGCCACGAACGCATCGGCGGCGATGAGCGGCGTCTTGCCGGCGAACGGAATGATGAGGGGTGCCATGCCTTGCATATCCGATGGCCGATCTAGCACGAGGCGCGATCGGCGCGAAACGCGCCCCCCAATGCCGTGGCCGCGAACCGGTACAAAACCAGGACTTAAGGAATGCCGGGTCTGTGGTATACTTGCGAATGATTCGCGCGCGGGGGCCGCGGATCGCCGCTCAAACCAAGGGAGCCTACCATGCTTCGCGTCTGCTCGACGTTCGCGGCCGCGGCGATAGCGCTGCCGCTTGCCGCCGCTCATGCCCAAGTCTCGCCCGGCGCGCCGCCGGCCGAACGACTCGGCCAAGTCCACTTCCCGGTCTCGTGCACCGCCGTGCAGAAGGAGTTCGACCGCGCGGTGGCGATGCTGCACTCGTTCTGGTTCCCGCCTGCCAATGCGACGTTCCGCGCCATCGCGGCCAAAGACCCGCAATGCGGCATGGCGTGGTGGGGCGTCGCGATGGTGGCGCTCGGCAATCCACTCGCCGGCGCACCGTCGCCGCAGAGCCTCAGGGCCGGCCGCGACGCCGTCGAGAAGGCGCAGGCCGCCGGCGCCAAGACCGAACGCGAGCGCGACTACATCGCCGCGATCGCGCAATTCTATCGCGACTCCGACAAGAGCCCGCATCGCGCGCGCGCGCTCGCCTATGAGCAGGCGATGGAGCGCCTAGCGGCGAAATACCCGGATGACAGCGAAGCCAATGTCTTCTACGCGCTCTCGCTCAATATCACCTTCGATCCCGGGGATAAGTCGTATAAGAACCAGCTCAAGGCGGCCGGCATCCTCGAGCGGATATTCGCGGCGCAGCCGCAGCATCCGGGCATCGCGCACTACATCATCCACAGCTACGACTTCCCGCCGATCGCGGGCAAAGGCCTCGACGCGGCCAAGCGCTACGCCAAGATCGCGCCCGATGCGCCGCATGCGCTCCATATGCCCTCACACATCTTCACCCGCGTCGGCCATTGGGAGGATTCGATCGCGTCGAACCGCGCCTCGGCCGCCGTGGCGATGAAGGAATATGCCGCCACCTCCTCGAGCAATTCGGTGGCCAACGCCTATCACGCCTATGACTACATGGCCTATGGACACCTGCAGTTGGCCCAGGACAAGGCCGCCAAGGCCATCGCCGAAAAGATCCTCGAGATCCGCAAGGTCGATCTCGCCACGGCGGGCGCCCCCATTGCCGTGACTTTCGCCGTCGCGGCGATACCGGTGCGCTATGCGCTGGAGCGCGAGCAATGGGCCGACGCGGCGAGGCTCGAGCTGCCGGCGATCGATCTGGCGTGGAACCAGTTTCCGCAGACCGTGGCCATCGTCGCGTTCGGCCGGGGCGTCGGTGCCGCGCGCAGCAACGACCTGGCGACCGCCGAGCGCGCGCGGGCGGAGCTCGGCAAGCTGCGCGAGGCGCTCGTGCAGATGAAGCAGGTGTATTGGGCCAACCAGGTCGAGATTCAGGCCGAGGTCGTCGAGGCCTGGATCAAGTTCGCGGCCGGCAAGACCGACGAGGGCCTCGCGCAAATGCGCCTCGCCGCCGAATGGGAGGACAAGACCGAGAAGCATCCGGTGACGCCGGGGCCGATCCTCCCGGCGCGCGAGCTCCTGGGCGACATGCTGATGCAGGCCGGCAAGCCCAAAGAAGCGCTCGCGGCCTACGAGCATTCGATGCGAGTCGAGCCCAACCGCTTCCGCGGCCTCGCGGGCGCCGCGCGCGCGGCCGAGCTTTCGGGCGACAAGGAGAAGGCGCAGCAATACTACAAGCGCCTGCTCGCGCTCGCGGCCAAAGGCGACGGCGAGCGGCCCATCCTCAAGATGGCGCGCGACTTCACGGGCGCGAAGTAACCCCGAGCGGGCGGCGCTTCGGCGCCGCCCGTCTTCTATGGAAACAGCGGCTGCTGCTCGAGGCTCGTGGTTTCGGGCAGGCCGACCATGGCGTTCATGTTCTGGATCGCCTGGCCGGACGCGCCCTTCACCAGATTGTCCTGCACCGAAACCAAGATCGCGCGGCCCGGGATGCGGTCGGCGAAAACGCCGATCAGCGAATGGTTCGAGCCGCGCACATGGCGTGTCGCCGGCGTGACGCCTTTCGGCACCACCCTGACAAACGGCTCGGCTTCGTAGCGCTTCGCAAGCGTGGTCCGGAGATCGTCGGCCGTGGCGCCATTGTGCAGCCTGACGTAGATCGTCTCCTCGATGCCGCGGTTCATCGGCATCAGATGCGCGGTGAAATTGACGATGACCGGCTTGCCCGCGGCGTCGGAAAGGCCCTGCTCGATCTCGGGCGCATGGCGGTGGCTGGCGATGCTGTAGGGATGGATGCCCTCGGCCACCTCGGCGAACATCAGGTTCTCCTTCACCTCGCGCCCGGCGCCGCTGACGCCTGATTTCGCGTCGATGATGATGTCACCGGCTTCGATCACCTCGGCCTCGACCAGCGGCACCAGCGGCAATTGCGCCGCGGTCGGGTAGCAGCCGGGATTGGCGACGAGGCGCGCGTTCTTCACCGCCGCGCGCGCGAGCTCGGTGATGCCGTAGACCGCTTCCTTCTGCAGCGCCGGCGCCTTGTGCTCGTGGCCGTACCATTTGGCGTAGGTCGCGACGTCGTGCAGGCGGAAATCCGCCGAGAGATCGACGACCTTCAAGTGCTTGGGCAGCTTCGCGATGATCTCCTGCGTCGTGCCGTGCGGCAGCGCGCAGAACACAACGTCGAGGCCCGACCAGTCGGCGTCCTCGACCCTGACCAGCTTCGGCAGGTCGAGGTGCCCCAAATGCGGGAACACCTCGGCGACCGTCTTGCCGGCCTTGGCGTGGGCGGTGAGCAGGCGGATCTCGGCCTGCGGATGGCGCGCGAGCAGGCGCAGCAGCTCCGCGCCCGTGTAGCCGCTCGCCCCGAGGATGCCGATCCTCACCGCATTGCTGAGCTTCGCCATTTCATCCTCTCTCTCCGCCGGCTCTGGCGCTGCCGCATGTTGCGGCCGAGCCAAACCGGCTATGTTCGCCCCGCCTCAACCTTGCCGGCCGCGGGCGCCGGAGCGGGACGCCTTGGCCAAATACACCGAAAACATCTCCGTCGACAAACCCTTCGCCGACGCGTGGCGCGCCGTGCATACGGGCCTGCTCGCGCACAACTGGAACATCGTCAACGTGCGCGACAACACGTTCTACATCCGCGAGCGCATGTCGTTCGAAACCATGCTCTGGCGCAACCCTTGCCGTTTTGCCGTCCACATCGCGGGGGAGGGCGAGTCCCGCTCCGTCATCCATCTGTTCGGCTCGACGCTCGGCTTCGGCCCCTTGCCGAAAGGCCGCATCCGCCGCATCGCCGAAGTCTTGAAGACCCAACTCCTCGCCGCCATCGCCGCCTACAAGGCCAATTAAACGAAAGGGCCGGGCGCCTGTTCGAAGCGCCCGGCCCCATTCGGCCGCGATCCGGTTTTGGCCGGAGATCAGCGCTTCGAGAACTGGAAGCGGCGTCGCGCCTTGGCGCGGCCGTACTTCTTTCGCTCGACCGTGCGCGCGTCGCGCGTCAGGAACCCGCCCTTCTTCAAGACCGGCCGGAGACCGGGCTCGAAGAGGGAGAGCGCCTTCGAGATGCCGTGGCGCACCGCGCCAGCCTGGCCCGAGAGCCCGCCGCCCGCGACCGTGCAGATGACGTCGTACTGGTCGCGCCGGTTGGTGACGCCGAAGGGCTGGTTGATCATCATGCGCAGCACCGGCCGCGCGAAGTAGACGCCGATGTCGCGCCCGTTGATCGAAATCTTGCCGGTGCCGGCCTTGACCCACACGCGCGCGACCGCGTCCTTGCGCTTGCCGGTGGCGTAGGAGCGGCCGAGGCCGTCGAGCCGCGGCTTCGGCGGCTCGGCCTTGGCCGGCGCCGGCACGGGCTCGGCGCCGCGCGGCATTACATCGGCGAGCGTGCCGCCGGATTCCTGGGTCTGGCTCATACTGCCGCCCTCTTCACATTCTTCGGGTTCATTTTGGCGAGATCGAGTTTCGCCGGCTGCTGCGCCTCGTGCGGGTGCTGCGCGCCGCCATAGACCTTCAAGTTGCCCATGAGCTGGCGGCCGAGCGGGCCCGCTGGAATCATGCGCTTGACTGCCGCGGTGATGACGCGCTCCGGGTGCTTTCCTTCGAGCGTCGGCCCCGCATAGGAGTATTTCAAGCCGCCGGGGAAACCGGTGTGGCGCCAATAAGACTTCTGCTCGCGCTTCTTGCCGGTGAGATAGACTTTCTCGGCGTTGATCACGACGACGTTGTCGCCGCAATCCATGTGCGGTGTGAAGGTGGTCTTGTGCTTGCCGCGCAGCAGATCGGCGACGATCACCGCGAGGCGGCCCAGCACCGCATCCTGTGCGTCGATCAACACCCACTTCTTCTGGATGTCCGACGGCTTGGCCGAAAAGGTTTTCATGGTCTCGAGTCCGGGCAAAAAACGGGCGCCGCGAGGCGCGGCACCCGGCAAAGCGGCGCGCACCATACTGATGTTCGCGCCCAAGTCAACCGGGCCTGACCCTTATAAATCAATAGGATTGTCGCAGCGGTAGGATATTACCACGACTCCGCTAGCGGAGCGCCGAGGGGTGGATCTGCACCCGGTAACCGTTCTCGATCGCATCGGCCGTCGAGGGCGGCGTCAAGAGCATGACTTGGTTGCGCCGGGTCCAGGGCAGCGGCCCTTGATATCCAAACGGTGTCCAGCGCCAGAGCTTGCCGCCGGCCGCCAGCACCGCGGTCAGAGGGTCCTCGTTCATCCGGACGAACATCCAACCGTCCGGCGGCGGGCGGCGCGGATCGATCCAGCGGACACGCAGATTGTCCGCGGGGTCGGCGCGCTCCCACTTCAGGACCTCGTCGATCTCGCACGCCAGCGCGAAGCCGCGCGGCCAGGTTCCCGGCCAGGCGGCGCCGAAGCGGCGGAGATCGGCGTGGCGGCACTCGCCGCAGGGGCGGTGCCCCGCCGCGAACCCCGTCGCCTCGTCGAGGAAGAATAGCTCGGTGAAGCGCCCGGGCTGCAGCAGCTTGCGCCGGCGGTTCTTGAATTCGAGAAGACAGATGATCCAGGCATCGGTCGGCGGCTTGCGGCCGGTGATGCGGCCGTCGCGATCGTGCAGGCAGCCGCGATTGCCGTACCAGGCGCCGCGCGCCGGCGTTTCGATCAGCGCCCCGAACGGATCGACGCGGTTGCGGTGGGGCATCCGCCGCTAGCCGCCCGGCAGCGCGTAGCTGCCGACGACGTGGCAAACGCTCTCGCCCTGCCCTTCGATGAACACGTCCACGGCGAGGACGATGCTGCGCTTGCCACGGCGGAGGATGCGCGCTTCCGCGCTGAGCACCGCGCCCTGCGGCCGGCGCATGAAATGCATGGTCATGTCCGACGTCACCGCGCGCTCGCCATGCGGGACTGCGCCCATGATCGCCGCATACATCGCCACGTCCGCTACCGCCATCACGATCGGCCCCGAAACGGTGCCGCCATGGCGCAGGAATTCGGGACGGATGTCGAGCCTCACCTTGGCCCCGCGCGCGGTGATCTCGGTGGCTTTGACGCCCATCCAGGTGCCGAGCCAGGGATAGGACGTGATCGCGCGATTGAAGCCCTCGGGCGTGATATGCGGCGCGGCTGTGGCGGACTCGGGCATGGGCGAATCGGTTTACGTTTACGTCAATCGGGAGCTTAGGGCATGGTGCCCGCCCGGGCGAGCGCGGACTTGAGCCGCGCGCTTGCCGGAATTAGCTCGAAGCAATTCGGGAGGGGAGCATGAGCAAGCCGCTGGCGGCAAAAGTCGCATGGATCACCGGCGCGGGCAGCGGCATCGGCCAGGCCGGCGCGTTCGCCCTGGCGGAGGACGGCGCCACGGTCGTCCTCTCGGGCCGCCGCCGCGACGCGCTCGAAGCGACCGCCAGGCAGATTGCCGGCGCCGGCGGCCGTGCCGAGGTCGAGCTGCTCGACGTGGCCGACGCCCGGGCGGTCGAAGCCGTCGCGGCGGCGATCTTGAAGCGCCACGGCCACGTCGACATTCTCATCAACAGCGCCGGTCTCAACGTCACCAAGCGCAATTGGGACAATGTCGACGCCGACGGTTGGGACACGGTCGTCGGCATCGATCTCGACGGCGCGTTCTACGTGACGCGCGCCGTGCTCGTTTCGATGCGCGCGCGGCAGGAGGGGCTCGTCATCAATGTCTCGTCCTGGGCGGGCCGCTACGACAGCTTCTTGACCGGCCCGGCCTACAACGCCGCCAAGCACGGCCTCGTCGCGATGAACGCGCATCTCAACATGGCCGAGGGCAAGAACGGCATCCGCGCCTGCGTCATCTGCCCCGGCGAGGTCAACACGCCGATTCTCGACAAGCGGCCGATCCCGGTGCCGCCCGAGGTGCGCGCGAAGATGCTGCAGCCGCGCGACATGGGCGAGACGATCCGCTTCCTGGCGCGCCTGCCCGCCCATGTCTGCATCAGCGAGATGGTGATCGCGCCGACGAATAACCGCCTCTGGATGAACCCGGTCGGCTGAGGACATCCGACATGAGCGACGACAAGAAGCACCGCTACGAAGTCCGCACGCTCTGGAGCGCCGGCGCGGCGGGGCCGCCCAAGACCTATGACAGCTTCTCGCGCGCGCATCGCATCGAGATCGCCGGCAAGCCGGCGATCGAGGCTACATCGGACACGGCGTTCCACGGCGATCCGGCGCGGCACAATCCCGAGGATCTGCTGGTCGCCTCGCTCTCCTCGTGCCACATGCTCTGGTATCTCGTGCTCTGCGTCGGGCGGAAGATTCCGATCCTCACCTACGAGGACGAGGCCTATGGCATCATGGCCGAGACGCCGCGACCGGGCCGCTTCGTCGAGGTGGTGCTGCGCCCCAAAGTCACGATCGCCAAGGGCGCCGACACGGCGCTGGCGGCGAAATTGCACGAGCGCGCGCACAAGGAATGCTTCGTCGCCAATTCGGTGAATTTCCCGGTGCGCCACGAGGCCACGATCGTCGAGGCCGGCTGACCTCCACCCTGGCGCCGCGCCCGGCGCCACCCTATCTTTCGTGCGAAAGCGGAGACGCGCATGGCGACCTTGGCGAAGGCGAAAGCGGCGATGGAGAAGCAGCAGCCGATCCTGCTCCGCGCCGACCGCGACGGGATCGCGACGCTGACGCTCAACCGGCCCGCGGCGCGCAACGCGTTGTCGGACGGGCTGATGAGCGAATTGCAGGGCGCTCTCGACGCCATCGCCCAGGATCGCAGTATCAAGATCGTCATCATCGGCGCCGAGGGCCCGGCCTATTGCGCCGGGCACGATCTCAAGGAAGTCCGCGCCAACCCCGGCCGGGCCGCCTACGAGGCGCTGTTCGCGCAGTGCAGTCGGCTGATGCAAAGCATCGTCAAGCTGCCGCAGCCGGTGATCGCCAAGGTGCAGGGCTTCGCCTATGCGGCCGGGTGCCAGCTCGTCGCCTCCTGCGACCTCGCTGTGGCGGCCGACGCGGCCACATTCTGCACGCCCGGCGTCAACATCGGTCTCTTCTGCTCGACGCCGATGGTGGCCGCGAGCCGCAACCTGCCGCGCAAGAAGATGATGGAGATGCTGCTGCTCGGCGATGCGATCTCGGCGGCCGAGGCGAAGGATCTCGGCCTCGTCAACCGCGTCGTGCCAGCGGCCAAGCTCGAAGCCGAGACGCGCGCGCTGGCCGAGACGATCGCCAGGAAATCGCCGCTCGTCGTCAAGATCGGCAAGGAAGCCTTCTACCGCCAGCTCGAAATGCCGCTCGCCGAGGCCTACGCCTACACCAGCCGCGTGATGACCGAGAACATGCTCGCCCGCGACGCCGAGGAAGGCATCGATGCCTTCCTCGAGAAGCGCGCGCCGAAATGGGAGGGGCGGTAGCCCCGGCGGACTTGACTCCGGCACCGTCTAACCCGACATGCTCGCAGCCGAACGGCGCGCGACACCGACAATGTCTCACGACACCTACAGCGACGAATTCCTGAAGGACACGCTCGGCCGCGTGCGCACGATCGCGGTCGTGGGGGCGAGTGCCAATTGGAATCGGCCGAGCTTCTTCGTGATGAAGTATCTTCAGGCCAAGGGCTTCCGCATCATCCCGGTCAACCCGAAGGAAGCCGGCAGCACGATCTTGGGCGAAAGTGTCTATGCGAGCCTCGCTGACGTTCCCTACCCCGTCGACATGGTCGAGATCTTCCGCAGCTCGGAGGAAGCCGGGCCGATCACCGACGAGGCGATCAAGCGCGGCGCCAAGGTGGTGTGGATGCAGATTGGCGTACGCAACGACGACGCCTGCAAGCGTGCCGAAGCGGCGGGGCTCACGGTTGTCATGAACCGGTGCCCGAAAATCGAGTATTCTCGGCTCTATGGGGAGCTCTCCTGGGGAGGGTTCAATTCCGGGGTGATAACAAGCAAGCGCAGAAAGGCCTAACATGGCGGACAAGAGTTTCGGCTTCGAGACGCGGTCGCTGCACGCGGGCGCGGCCCCTGATCCCACCACCGGCGCCCGGAGCACGCCGATCTACCAGACGACGTCGTTCGTCTTCGATGACGTCGACCACGCCGCCTCGTTGTTCAACCTGCAGCGGCCCGGCTTCATCTATTCGCGCCTGACGAATCCGACCGTCTCGGTGCTGGAGGAGCGCATCGCGGCGCTCGAGGGCGGCATCGGCGCCACGGCGACGAGCTCGGGCCACGCGGCGCAGATCGTGGCCCTCTTCCCGCTGATGGCGCCGGGCATGGAGATCGTGGTCTCGAGCAAGCTCTATGGCGGCTCGATCAATCAGATGAAGCACAGCTTCAAGAAATTCGCCTGGAACGCGGTGTTCGCCGATCCCGACGATCCTGCCGCCTTCAAGAAGGCGGTCAGCGAGAAGACCCGCGCCGTCTTCATCGAGAGCCTCGCCAACCCCGGCGGCATCGTCATCGATCTCGAGCCGCTGGCCGCGGTGGCAAAGGCCGCCGGCGTGCCGCTCATCGTCGACAACACGCTGGCGACGCCCTGGCTCTGCCGGCCGTTCGAATGGGGCGCCGACATCGTCGTGCATTCGACGACGAAATACCTTTCGGGCAACGGCAGCTCGATCGGCGGCGTCGTGGTCGATTCGGGCAAGTTCGACTGGTTCAAGCAGAAGGCCAAGTATCCGAGCATGACGGCGCCGGCGCCCGAATATCACGGGCTCACCTTCGCCGAGACCTTCGGGCCGCTGGGCTACACCGTCTACGGCCACGCGGTCGGCCTGCGCGACCTCGGGCCCTGCCAGTCGCCGTTCAACGCCTGGATCACCCTCCAGGGCATCGAGAC
>DATBLL010000218.1:0-12090 GCA_036555425.1 Alphaproteobacteria bacterium
GCATCCGATGCCGCGAGCGCCCGTTGTTTACCTCTTGTCATGGCGGCTCACCACGAAGACAAGCAGATAGAACAGCGCAACGGCACAGATGCTGAGCGCGAGAATGAGTGACTCGTCCATATCCGCTGTCCCGATCTGCGGTCACGGATGGAAGATTGGTGATCCCAGCGCAAGGATTCGATACGGATCTTTGGCCGGCAAAATAAGGGAATCGTAAGGGCGCGAAGCAAACACCGGGCGCGCGGTCGACACGGCGCGCCCTTATTCCGTCTTTATGAATTCGCCGCGAATTCCGGCTCGAACCTTTATGGCCAGCGCAACATTTGTCGGCATGGGAGCGGCGCCTCGCGGCGTCGCCCTTGTCGAGGTGCCGCCATGACCGCCACATCCCTCATTTCTCGACTCGCCGATCTGCTCGTGCCCGCCCCCGCGGTGAAGCGTGCCGAGCGCGGGCCGGCGATCAGCCCGGCAGCAGCGCCCGCGGCTGCGCCGAAATCTGTCGCAGCCAAGGCCGTAATCGAGGTCCGCCGCGGAATCGCGAGTCGTTGGATCGTCCGCAGGCGAGGCACCTTGATCGAAGCAACCTTCGACGCCCGCAGGGACGCGATAGAATTTGCCCGTCTCATCGGGATGGCGGCGGGGTCGTATCGCATTCTATTCGAAACCCGTGGCGGCGAAGTCGTCGAGGAGCGGTTTATTCCTCGCTGATGCTCGCCGTTGACGAGTCGCTGAGGATCGGTGCCCGCAAGCAAACCATCCCATCCCCCGGATTGCGCCTCAGGGGGCGCGCCGCCTGAACTCATACGCCCGGCTTCTTGTAGGCGCCGACGCCGACGATGAAATCGCCGACGCGGACGAGGTAGCTCGCCTTGGGTTCCATCCGGCGCGTGCAGGGATTGTACCAGGAATACTCGACCCAGCCCTTGCCGGCCTCGAGCGCGACGCGCCGCATGCGCGCGTAGATTCCGTCGCCGGCGCCGTCATCGATGCCGACGCGCGCGCCAACTGTCTCGGGCCAGCCGCCGCTCGCGCGCAGTCTTCCCTCGAGATCGAACACGAATACGTAGAGATCGCCGGCGACGAAACCGCCGGCGCGGTCCATGAAGCTCGGCAGCGCGATGTCCGGCCCCGACGCCGCGAGGAACGAGGCGGCGCGCTCGGCCAGTGCCTTCGCCGCGTCGAGTGTCGCGGTCGGGCAGGGGTCCGCGCCGGCACGCTCGGGTGCGCCAACGAATAGGAGAGCAACGAGCGCGAAAGCCATGCGCCTCACTGCCCTTCGCCCGGTGCGCAATAGCCGCGTCATCGGCCGCGCCCGCTCAATGCAGCCGCGGCGATTTCAGGAAACTCGTGCGATCGGCGGTCTTGAGCGTACAGCGGCGCGCTTTGCCGTCGCGCAGGAACGTCATCGGGATGTCGGCCCCCGCCTTGCCGAACGCCCAAACCGTGCGCCAGAGATCGGCAAGGTTGCCGACCGGCGCTCCGGCCACGTCGATGACGATGTCGCCCGGGCGCACGCCGGCTTTTTCGGCAGGGCCCTTCGGGGCGAGACCGACGACGAGCAGGCGCTCTTCGGCCTCGGTGGCATAGAACCCGAGCCACGGCCGCGGCGGCCGGCCGCTGGTGCCGGTCTTGGTGAGCGATTCGAGAATCGGCGGCAAGAGGTCGATGGGCACGATCATGTTGCCCTCGGCCTTGGTGTCGCCGCCGCGGGCCTGCTGCACATAGAGCGAGCCGATACCGTAGAGCTTGCCGTCGGGGCCGAGCAGCCCGGTGCCGCCCCAATGCGGATGGGCCGGCGTCGTGAAGATCGCCTCGTCCAGCACGTATTCCCAATAGCCGGCGAATTCGCGCTTGCCGACGACCTTGGCCGCGAGCGCGCGGCGGCGCCCGCCGGCGCCGGCGACGATGACCGACGACCCCACTGCGAGGTCGCGCGTGCGGCCGAACGGGAGCGGCGCCGCATCGAGCGGCCTCAGCGCCTGTACGAGGCCGAAGCCGGTCTCGAAATCGTAGGCGACAAGATGGGCGGGCACGACCTTGCCGGAATTCTGACCGAGCCAGATGTGCTCGGCCTCGGTCACGAGATAGCCGATGGTGAGGACGAGGCCGTTGCGGTCGATGAGCACGCCGTTGCCGGCGCGCTCGGTGCCGAGGATCGATGCGGTGAAGGCGTCGGACGGCACCTCGGCCGAAAGGCTGACGACGGCATCGAGCGCATTGCCGACGTCGAAGCTCCAGCCCTCGGTCTTGGGGCGAAGCGGCTCCGGGAATTCCCAATCGCCGAGATCGCTCATGATCGCTCCTGCGCCGCGTCTGCCGGTGCCCTCCGAGTCAACGCGATTCCGTTCGGCAACGCAAGCGACAGCGGCGGGCGGTCGGTGTTAATCTCGCTCCGAAACGCGGCCGTTCAAGTCCTTCGTGGCGCGACAATGAAACCTCAAGGCAGGCCGCGCATTCCGCGCACCGTGTGGGCGCTTGGCGCGGTATCGATGCTCATGGACATTTCCTCGGAGATGATCCATGCCCTCTTGCCGGTGTTCATGGTCTCGGTGCTGGGCGCGGGCGCGCTCGCGGTCGGGCTCGTGGAGGGCGTCGGCGAGGCCACTGCATCGATCGTGAAGCTGTTTTCCGGCGCGCTCAGCGACCGGCTCGGCAAGCGCAAGATGCTCGTGGCGCTCGGTTATGGGTTGGGCGCCGTCTCGAAGCCGCTGTTCGCCTTGGCGCCCACGGTCGGCTGGGTGCTGGCGGCGCGCTTCAGCGACCGCGTCGGCAAGGGCATCCGCGGCGCGCCGCGCGATGCGCTGATCGCCGACGCCACGCCTGCGGACCAACGCGGCGCCGCGTTCGGCCTGCGCCAGGCGCTCGACACGGTCGGGGCCTTGGCCGGGCCGCTGATCGCGATCGGCCTCCTGGCGCTGTTCGCGGGCGACATGCGCGCAGTCTTCTGGTGCGCGATCATCCCCGGCATCGCCGCCGTCGCGGTCCTGATCCTCTTCGTGCGCGAGCCGCCGCGTGCCGCGCCCGTCGCCGCGGCGCCGCGCGCGTCGCGGCCGCGCCTGCGCCTGCGCGATCTGGCCGCGCTCGGCCGCCCGTTCTGGGCGGTGACGTTGCTGGGCGTCGTGTTCACGCTGGCCCGCTTCAGCGAGGCGTTCCTAGTGCTGCGCGCGCAAGGCGTGGGCCTGGATTTGGCCTGGGTGCCGCTCGTCCTCGTTGTCATGAACGCCGTCTACGCGGTCACCGCGTATCCCGCCGGCGCCTATTCCGACCGCGTCGACCGCCGCGTCGTGCTGGCGGTGGGCCTCGCCGTCTTGATCGCGGCCGATCTCGTCCTCGCGCTGGCTTCCGGCGTCTTCGCGGCCTTTGCCGGCATCGCGCTCTGGGGCCTGCATATGGGGCTGACGCAGGGTCTCTTCTCAGCCCTGGTCGCGGATACGGCGCCGACCGAGCGGCGCGCCACGGCTTTCGGCTGGTTCAATCTCGTCTCCGGCGTAGTGCTCTTGCTGGCAAGCCTCGTCGCCGGCGCGCTCTGGCAGTGGGCCGGACCGGCGGCGACGTTCTACGCCGGCGCGGTTTTCGCGGCACTCGCCTTGGTGGGCCTGGCTGCTTGGCTGGTTCGCCGCGCCCCGTCCTAGAAGATATTCTTTGCGATCACGCGGAGGTGATCGATCATTCCGCGAACACGTGCCCGATAAGCTGCCGGCGCCCCCGAATCCCGCCCCATTTTGCGTTAGCATACTTGCTTGGGTCCGGCGCGATTGGGATTGCAGTGGGAGGAATTCATGACGCGATTGAATGTGAACGGCCGCGTAGTCGAGGTCGATGTCGAACCCGAAACGCCGCTGCTCTGGGCCCTGCGGGACACGCTCGGCCTGACCGGCACGAAATACGGCTGCGGCGTCGCCCTCTGTGGCGCCTGCACCGTCCATGTCGACGGTGCTGCGACCCGCTCGTGCACGCTCACGGTCCAGGATACCGAAGGAAAAAAGATCACGACCATCGAAGGGCTCGCGCCCGACGGCAAGCTCACGAAAGTGCAAGAGGCGTGGATCGCCGAGCAGGTGCCGCAATGCGGCTACTGCCAGGTCGGCATGATGATGGCCGTCTCGGCCCTGCTGCGCGAGAAGCCGAGGCCCACCGACGCCGACATCGACGCCGCGATCACCAACATCTGCCGCTGTGGAACCTATGCGCGCGTGCGCAAGGCCATCCACCGCGCGGCCCAGGCCTGAGGGAGGATGCGATGAACGCGGTCAATCCGAAGCTATCGCGCCGCACCTTCGTCGTCAGCGCCGCCGCCGGCGGCTTGGCGCTCGGCTTCCATCTGCCGCTCGGTGGCAAGCGCGCCGCGCGCGCGGCCGCGCCGGGCACCGAGGTCAACGCCTGGATCGTGATCGCGCCCGACGACACGGTGACGATCCGCGTCGCCCGCTCCGAGATGGGGCAGGGTACGCAGACGGGCCTCTGCATGCTCGTCGCCGAGGAGCTCGATTGCGACTGGAGCAAGGTCAGGCCCGAATTCGCCTCGACCAACGAGCACATCCGCAGAAAGCGCATCTGGGGCTCGATGTCCACCGGCGGCAGCCAGGGCATCCGCGGCTCGCAGGATTATGTGCGCAAGGCCGGCGCGGCCGCGCGCGAGATGCTCGTGGCAGCGGCGGCGGCGCGCTGGAAGGTTCCAGCCGCCGATTGCACGGTCGAGAAGGGCGTGATCGCGCACAAGGGGTCCGGACGCATGCTGCGCTACGGCGAGGTGGCGGCGGAGGCGGCGAAGCTCGATCCGCCGAAAGACGTCAAGCTCAGGGAGCCCAAGGACTGGAAGATCGCGGGCAAGCCCACGGCGCGCTTCGACATCCCCGACAAGGTGATGGGCAAGCCCGTCTACGCGATCGACGTGCGCCTGCCGGGCATGGTCTATGCCGCGATCAAGCAATGCCCTGTCTTCGGCGGCAAGGTGAAGAGCTTTGACGAGGCGGCGATCAAGGACAAGAAGGGCTTCATCAAGGCGCTGTCGCTCGACGACGCCGCTGGCGGCGCGGTCGTGGTCGTCGCCGACACCTATTGGCACGCGAAGCGGGCGCTCGAGGCGCTGCCCGTCGTCTGGGACGACGAGGCCAACAAGAAGGTCTCCGACGAAACGATCGCCGCGTTCCTGAAGGCCGGGCTCGAGGCCGCGGACGTCCCCGCCGCGCGCAGCGATGGCGACGTCAAGGCCGAGCTGGCCAAGGGTGGCAAGACGGCTTCGGCCGATTACGCGGTGCCGTTCCAGAACCACGCGACGATGGAGCCGATGAACGCCACTGCGGTGGTGACGGCGGATCGCATCGACGTGTGGGTCGCGACCCAGAACAGCGAGGCCAGCGCCGCGGCGGCGGCCCGCGCCTCGGGCATGCCGCTCGAAAACATCGAGATCCACAAGATGATGCTCGGCGGCGGCTTCGGCCGGCGCGGCGGCTCGCAAGAGCCGACGGCGCAGGTCGTGCGCGTCGCCAAGGCAATCGGCCGGCCGGTGCAGCTCATCTGGTCGCGCGAAGAGGACATGCAGCACGGCCGCTACCGCCCGGTCACCATGGCGCGGATGCGGGCCACGCTCGGGGCCGATGGCCTGCCGACGGCGTGGTGGACGCGTGTCAGCGGCCAATCGATCATGTATTACTTCAATCCAAGCATGATCAGGAACGGCGTCGACTTCCACACGTTGGGCGGCCTGCACGACATGCCCTACACGGTGCCGAACGTCCTCGTTGACTTCGCGATGCGCAACACGCATGTGCCGAGCGGCTTCTGGCGCGGCGTCAAGAGCAACGAGAACGGCTTCTACCGCGAGAGCTTCGTCGATGAGCTGGCGCATGCGGCCGGGGCCGATCCCTATCAATACCGGAGGAAACTGCTGCAAGGCGCCAGGGCGAAGCGCGATCTCGCCGTGCTCGATGTCGTCGCCGAGAAGGCGGGCTGGGGCAAGCCGCTGCCGCCGGGCCAATTCCACGGGATCGCCGTGTTCGCGGCCTATGCCAGCTACAACGCCGCCGTGGTCGAGATTTCGATGCAGGGCGGCGAGGTCAAGGTCGAGCGCGTCGTCTTCGCGATCGATTCGGGCCACGTGGTCAATCCCGATTCGGTCGTGGCGCAGATCGAGGGGGGCATCGTCTGGGCGCTGACCGCGACGATGATGGGCGAGATCACGATCAAAGACGGCCGGGTCGAGCAGAGCAATTTCCACGACTATCCGATGCTCAAGATCGACCGCATGCCTAAGATCGAGACCGTGCTGATGCCGTCGGGCGGATTCTGGGGCGGCGTCGGCGAGCCGGGCGTTTCGCCCATCGCACCCGCGCTCTGCAACGCGATCTTCGCCGCGACCGGCAAGCGCATCCGCTCGCTGCCACTGCTGAAGCACGGCTTGATCAAGGCGTGAGTCGGCTTGGCGGCGCGGCTTTCGGCCTCGCCGCCAAGCCGTCTGTGGCAATGATGCGAAAAAATCCTGCTAAAACCCGCAAGACCACCCGGCGGCGCTTCGTCGCCGGAGCCGCGGCAGGCGCGCTTGCAGCACGTGCATTTTTGCACGGCCGGGCCGCGTGGGCCTCGCCCGAAGAGCTGGTGGCTGCGATCCGGACGATCGCCAAGGGCGCCGAGCCCATGGAAGGCCGCGTCAAAGTCGATGCGCCGGCGTTGGCCGAAACCGGCAATGCGGTGCAGGTGAAGGTGTCGGTCGAAAGCCCGATGAACGAGCGCGACCGCGTCGCCGCGATCCATATCCTGCTCGAGAAGAACCCGGAGGCCGAAGCCGCGCATTTCCGCTTCGGCCGCGCCGCCGGTAAGGCCGAGGTGACGACGCGTCTGCGCATGTTCGCGCCGCAGCGCGTCGTCGGCGTGGCCGAGCTCGGCGACGGCAGCTTCTGGATCGGCAGCGCCCATGTCGAGGTGACGCTCGCCGCCTGCGTCGATCCCGACGTCAAATGAGCACGCGCCCATGACCGCCCGCGTCCGTGTTCCAAAGCTGGCCAAACGCGGCGAGCTCGTGGAGATTCGCGCGCTCTTGGAGCATCTCAACGAATCGGGATGGCGCCGCGACGACGAGGGCAAGGTCTTTCCGCGCCGGATCGTCACGTCCTTCGTCTGCACCTATGGCGGGGTTGAGGTGATCCGCGCCGACCTCCACCGGAGCATTTCGCGACATCCCTACTTCTCGTTCTGGCTCCGCGCCGAGGCCAGCGGCGACATCGCCTTCCGCTGGGAAGACGAAGGCGGCGCCGTGTTCGAGGAGAAGGCGCGGATGGACGTGGTGTGACGCCCGTCAGGGTTTCAGCACCACCTTGCCCATCGCCTTCCGCTCCTCGATCAGCGTCTGCGCCTTGGCGGCGTCGGCGAGCGGCAGGCGCGCGGCGATGGCGGGTTTGACGCCGCCGGCGAGCATCTCGATCGCCTGCTCCATCGCCTCTCGCCGCGGCTCGGGCCAATGGTCGAGCGTGTGCATGGTGAAGCAGCGCACCGCGGGGCTGGTCTCGAGGTTGGCGCGCAGCGCGGCGAAAAGCTCGCCCTCAGGCATGCCGCCCAGCACGG
Source organism: Alphaproteobacteria bacterium (assembly GCA_036555425.1). Lineage (GTDB taxonomy): Bacteria > Pseudomonadota > Alphaproteobacteria > Bin65 > Bin65 > SBBV01. The sequence continues at coordinate 7,558 of DATBLL010000218.1, forward strand.
CGTAGGAAACGAGCATGCCGAGCGGCGCCAGCATCGCGAGCCGCGCGGGCAGCTCCTTGCCGGCGATATGGTCGAAGACGATGTCGGCGCCGCGTCTGCCGGTCAGCGCGCGCACGCGCTCGACGGCGTTCTCGGTGCGGTGGTCGATCGCGGCGATGGCCCCGCGCGCCCTGATAAACGCGCATTTCTCGGCCCCGCCGGCGATGCCAATCGAAGCGGCGCCGGCTCGGCGCGCCACGTCGATGAGCGCGGTGCCGACGCCCCCCGCGGCCCCCAGCACCACGACGGTTTTGGCCTCGACGCCGCGCGCCGCGCGATGCATCAGCAGCCACGCGAGCTGATAGTTGGTGAGCGCCACCGCGTCGTCGAAATCGACGTCCTCGGGCAGCGGCCACACCGCATCTTCGGGCGCCGCCACGTATTCGGCGTAAAGACCGCCGCGATTGCCAAGGTCGTAGCCGGCGAGGAACACCTTCTGCCCGGAATGCAGCTTCCTGACGCCGGGCCCGGCGGCGGCGATCTGGCCGCTCATCTCGTTGCCGGGCACGAAAGGCAGCTTCGGCATCCACCGATACCGCCCGGTGCGGATAAGGAGATCGAAGTAGTTGACGCCGATCGCGCGGGCGCGGATCAACACCTCGCCGGGCCCGGGCTCGGGGGTCGGCAAATCGACGAGTTCCAGCACTTCGGCGCCGCCGGTGCGGCTGATCTGGATCGCTTTCATCCGGGTTTCGCTCCGTTCGGCATTACGGCGGGTCTGGACCATAACGAAGTCAAGGCGGGAGCGTCAGCCATTTCGCGCCGCGTCGCGATAGAAGGCGTATGGCCCGATGCGCGCGGTCAGGATCGGCGCGTGGATCGGTGCGGGCGCGTCGAGCGGCGCCGCGCAATGGGCGCCGCCGGTGGGATCGGGCCCGGCGCCGGCCAGCGCGCGCGCGGCGATGCGCCGGCACGCGCGGTTCCACGCCGCATCAGCCCGGGCGCTCGTCGGCTGCAGCGGTAGATCGGCGTAAAGCGCATCGTAGGCCGGCACTTCGCCGGCGAAAGCGCCATTCCAGAGATGCGCGGCACGACGGCGGCGGTTGAGGGCGACGCAGGCGAGCGCTTCGGCCACGCGCACCGCGCCTTTCGGCGCATGGCGCGCGAGCACGGCGGCGAGCGCGTCACGCTCGGGCATGCGCGCGGGGGGATATTGGCGGGCGCTCATGGCTGGCCCCGCGCGTCGAGCTTGGCCTCGATGCGCAAAAGGTGCGCGGTCAGGCGTTCTTCGACGCTCTCGAGCGCCGCGAGCGAAGCATAGCCGGTGGCGACGTCGAGCTTGTGCTGCGCCAGCGCCTCGCGCAGCCGGTCGAGCTCGCGGTCGAGCCGGAGGGAAAGGCGCGCCAGCGCCGCCTCGCCGTCGCGCTTGATGCGCCAAGCGAGCCAGAACAGGCCCGCGAGGGCGGGCAGCTCGAAGGCCGTGATCCACCCGGCGAGCGTGAAACCCGCGGTTTCGGTCATCGCCGCGGCCCCGATCAAAACGCGCTCTCGGCGCCCGGCTGCCACGCGGCGCCGGCGGCGATGGCGCAGGCTTCGTCGCCGCGGCGCATGACGAGCGTCCAGCTGCCGTCGGCGTTGGCGAAGAACTCGAGCGCGAAGCCGCGATTCTCCTCGGCGTGGAAGCGCATCGTCTCGCCGAAACGCTGGCGCAGCGTCTCGGCCAGCTCGCGATAGGCGCCGCAGGCGGCGGGCGTCGCCGCTTCGGCGAAGGCCGGGCGGTCCGGGCCGCACATCGCGACCGCGAGCGGAAGGGCAAGCGCGAACGCGCGCGCCAGCGGGCGCGCAAAAGAACGCAAAGTCATCGTCGGTCTCCTTGTGGGATGCGCTAGGGTTGGAATTCGGTCTCGGCGCGGTGCGCCTGGGCGGCGCTGCGCCAGGCGCCGTGGGTGCGCGGCGCGCGCGGATAGGGGCCGAGGCGCGTGGGCTCGGCCCGAATCGCACCGGCGACGGCGTCGACACCGTCGTCGGCCTGGCCCGATTTGCCCTCGGGCCGCCAGCCGCGCAGCTCCTCGGCGAACGGCCCGTCGCAAACGCTGGCATGCGCGTGCAGCAGGCCGCCCGCAAGCGGCACGTCGAGCGCGTGCAATATCCGCGCGTCCTTGGGCTCGCGCGCATGATGCGCGAGCACCGCGATCGAGGGGTCGACCGTGGCCAGCGCTTTCCTCAGCAGGCCAGGCAGCAGCTTGCCGATGCCATTGTCCTCGACCGTGATCGCGGGCGCGCCCATCTCATGCGCGAAAGCGGCGGCGGCGCGGCAGAGCTGGTCGGCCTCGGCCTCCGTCTCGGGATGCGCGGCGGCGCGCGCGGGGTCGTGGCCGAAATAGTGGACGCGGTGGATCCAGTAGCCGCCGGCCTCGTCCTGATAGGCGAGCGCGATCGCATTCCGGTCGCTCTTCTCGGGCCGGCCGAAGGCGGGGTCCCACCAGACGCGGATCGAGGAGAGCTTGCGGCCCTCGAGCCAGAGGCTTCCGCGGCCCTGCGCTTCGCGATACTCGACCTCGCTGTCGTAGCGCAGCAGCTTTGCGGGGTCGAACCGGCATTGCTCCGGGGCCGCTGGCGTCAGCATCATCTGGCTCGCGAACTTCGCCGGGCCGCTCGTGCGCTTCAGCGCGTCGATGGCCTCGAGCGCAAAACGCTTCGGCCACTGCGATTCCCCCTCCGCCGTTACGATGGGGAATAGCTTCCGCACGAAGCCATCGAGGAACGGGCGCGTTTCGCCGGCATCGGGACGCGGTTCGGCAGCATAGATCGAATAGTAGCTGTGCGGCGTGCCGAGATAGAGCTGCGTGCCGCCGGGCACGAGCACGAACTCGATCTCGCCGAGCCTCTCGCGCAGTCCCGTGCGCTTGGCGGCGGTGTCGGAATTGCCGGGCACCTCGACGTCGTCGCAGATCACGATGTCGGCGCGGCTGCCGGTGAAGTTCCCGTCGATGCCGCGCGCCAGCATCGAGGGGTCGCGCAAGGTGGCCGCGCGCTCGACGGTGAACTGCTCGCCGCCCCAGAGCTCGGGTATCTTGGGTTTGAGGCCTTTGATCTCGGGGTGCGTTTCGATGAGGCGCTTGACGGTGCGAACCATTTTCCGCGCGAGCGCCAAATCGGCCGAGAGCGCGAGGATGCGGAGATCGGGCCTGCGCGCGAGCAGCCAGGCCGCGAAGAGGCCGACGAGCGTCGATTTGCCGGCGCCGCGGAAGGCGAGGAGGAGCAGGCGCTTCGGCTGCCGCTTGGCCCGCCAATGCTTGCCGAGCCAGCGCGCCATCTTCTCGTGCAGCTCGGGCATTTTGAGGCCTTGTGTCTTGCACCAGGCCTGGACGAAGCCGGCAAATCCGCGGCTGCGCCTTGGCTTCTCGGCCGCCGCGGCCGCGGGCTGCGAGTCCGTTTCGCTCATGCGCCATGGTCCCGCGTCGGCGCGGACTCACGCGCGGGCGCCGAAGACGAGGTCGTAGAGCTTCCGCGGCCAGGCGAAGCGGCAGGCGAGGTAGATCCCGCCGGCGGCGCCGGCGAGCGCAAGCAGCACGGCCGAGGTGGTGAGCACGAGGAACATCGGCTTTCTCCTTGGGGTGAAGGACGTGGACGCGCGGCCAAGGGGCCGCGCTCGAGGCGAATCGGCGAAGCCGACTCGCCTCAGGGGATTGTCAGCGACAATCCCCCTCGCATCGGCAGAGGCGGCGCGAATTGTGGAGGTCCGCTTGGCGGCGGGTGTCCTCGGTGTCGCGCGCGCTGGTTCGCCAGTAGAAGGTGTCGCGGCAATAGGTGTCGGACACGGCGACGCCGCCATTGCCGGCGCAGGCGCCAAGTCCGAGCAAAAGGCCGGCGAGCGCGAGCGTCGCAAGGCATTTGCGAATGCGCTTGCAGTCGCCGGCAGCCGGCCCACTACGGTCCGGCGTCGCGTTCGAATTGCCGGCGCACGCGCCGTGCGCGCGGCGAGGATGGATCGCCGATGGCTTCATCGGATTGCCTCACGTGAGTTCCGGTTTCGGTTTGATGGTCGAGCGCGGCCTGGGCGCTCTTCGCGCGCGCGGCGTCGCCGCCGGCCTTGAACACGCGCGCGAGGAAGAAGGCGAGGCCCGCCAGAATCGCTCCCGCGGCGGCGATTCGGACCCAAATCCCGGACAGGAAGCTCATGGCTCGGCCCCTTCCGGTGAAGCCGCGCGTTCTTTGCGCCCGCGCGCGCCGCGCAATGCGGGCGTCGCAAGCGCGCGCTGGGCCACGCCCCCGGCGATGTGGGCGATCACGACGACCGTCGCCAGCGTCTCGATGCTGTCGAGCGCCGTTTTCTGCTCGGGCGCGCCCCAGGCCGGCGCCACGAAGTGGTAGAGCAGCGCCGCGGCATAGAGCGCGAGCACGGCGAAGGTGATGACGCGCTTGTCGCGCCGGTTGACGATGTAGCCCGCGAGCTTTTCGGCAAGCTCGGGTGAGACGAGGTTCATGGCTCGGTGTCTCCGGTGGAGGGGGGCGGGGAACGCGCGATGCGGCGGGCGCGCCCGCGTGTCGGAC
>DATBLL010000239.1:0-6885 GCA_036555425.1 Alphaproteobacteria bacterium
GTGGCTCTCCATCGAGATGAACCATTGCGGCGCGTTGCGGAAGATCAGCGGCGCCTTGGAGCGCCACGAGCAGGGATAGGCGTGGACGAGCTTGCCGCGCGCGAGCAAGGCGCCGGCTTCCAACAGCTTGGCGATCACGGCCTCGTTGGCCGTGCCCTCCTTGCCCTCGGCCGTGTACACCGAAGTCCCGGCAAACAGCGGCACATGCGCATAGAAGAGCCCGTCCTCGCCCACGGTCTGCGGCACGGGCAGGCCGTGCTTCTGGCCGAGATTGAAGTCGTCCTCGCCATGCCCCGGCGCGATGTGGACGAAGCCGGTGCCGTCCTCGGCGGTGACGAAGCCGCCCTCGAACAGCGGCACCTCGAAATCGAAGCCGCCGCCGGAGGCGGCGCCCTTCAGCGGATGATGCGCGACCGTGCCGGCCAGCGCTTCGCCCTTGAAGGTGGCGAGCGTCTTCACCGCGGCGAGGCGCGCGGCCTTGGTCACCGATTCGACGAGCTTGGCGGCGACGACGAATTTCTCGCCGCGCTTGGCCCATTTGGCTTCGCCGGCATCGCTCACTTCGACCAGCGCGTATTCGATCTCGGCGCCATAGGCAACCGCGCGGTTGCCCGGGATCGTCCAGGGCGTCGTGGTCCAGATCACGACCGCGGCGCCGGCGAGATCGGGGCGCTGCGTCTTCACCACCGGAAACCGCACCCAGATCGTCTTCGAGGTGTGGTCGTGGTACTCGATCTCGGCTTCGGCCAGCGAGGTCTTCTCGACCACCGACCACATCACCGGCCTGGAACCGCGGAAGAGACTTCCGTCGAGCAGGAACTTGCCGATCTCGCGCGCGATCGCAGCCTCGGAGGCATAGGCCATTGTCGTGTAGTGGTGGTCCCAATCGCCGCAGACGCCGAGGCGCTTGAACTCCTTCTTGTGCACGCCGATCCAGTGCTCGGCGAATTCGCGGCATTCGCGGCGGAATTCTGTGATCGGCACCTCGTCTTTGTTCTTGCCGGCGGCGCGGTACTTCTTCTCGACTTCCCACTCGATCGGCAGCCCGTGGCAGTCCCAGCCGGGAACGTAGTTGGCGTCCTTGCCCAGCATCTGCTGCGAGCGGTTGACGATGTCCTTCAGCACCTTGTTGAGCGCGGTGCCCATATGGATGTTGGCGTTCGCATAGGGCGGGCCGTCGTGAAGAATGAACTTCTCGCGGCCTTTGCTCTGCTGGCGCAGGCGCTTGAAGATGTCGAGCTTGTCCCAGCGCGCGGCCAGCACCGGCTCCTTCTGCGGCAGTCCGGCCTTCAACGGGAAGTCGGTCTTGGGGAGAAAGACGGTGGCCTTGTAGTCTTGCGTCTTGGCGTCGGCGGTCATGCGCTGGCTCTCAGGGCTTCTGCCGATCCGAGGGTGAGCGCCACGCGCTCGACCTCGACGATGTTGGCGAGGCCGCGCGCGATATGCCGCGCCGCAGCTTCGTCGAGCGCCGCCACGTCCACCTCGATGGCGAGGGTCTCGGCGCCGGCGCGGCACAGGAAGCGCTCGGGCACGAGATCGCGCTTGGCGAAATATTCCATCACGCGCGCGGCGACGCCGGCGCCTCGGAGCGCCAGCAGGCGGTAGCAGAAGGTCGGGGGATGAACGGCGTCAGAATTGGACATGGCCAGGGAACCCGGTGGATGCGAAGGGCACGAACGGACGGACGTCCCGGTCTTCGAGGAAGACCGGGCCCGTAATTCGCGCGATCCGCGCCACGCTGAGGCGCCTCTGGGCCATGCACGGGAGAATATGGATGCAGCGCAAAAAGCTCAAGCCTCGTGCGCCGCCAGAATGCCGCGCGCGCGGGCGCTGTCTTGGGCGATCTGGGCCTTCAACGCATCGAGGTTCGCGAATTTCCGCTCGGGGCGGATGAACGATAGCAGCTCGACCGCGAGCGTCCGGCCGTAAAGGTTGCCGGAAAAGTCGAAGAGATGCGCTTCGAGCTGCGCTTTGGCGCCGCCGACGGTGGGGCGGACGCCGAGATTGGCGACGCCGCTCCAGCGCCCGCCATTGCCGCCCAGCGGCACCACGCGCACCGCGTAAACGCCGAAAGCGGGGCGGAGATAGTCGTCGAGGTCGAGATTGGCGGTGGGAAAGCCGAGCAGGCGCCCGCGCTTGTCGCCGGCCAGCACCTCGCCCTCGATCGCCCAGCCGCGCTCGAGCAGCGCCGCCGCGCGCTCAGGCTCTCCGCGCATCAAGCACTCGCGCACGCGCGTCGAGGAGGAGAGCGCGCCGTCCACGGCCGCGACCGGCGCCACGACGGTGACGCCGACGCCGCCCTTATGGCCGGCCACGTGCTCCAGCACGCTCACCGTGCCGGTGCGGCCTTTGCCGAACGCGAAGCCCGCGCCGACGACGACGTGGCGCACGCCCAAGCCCTCGAGCAGCACGCGCTCGATGAAGGCCTCGGCGGTCAGCGCCGCCATCGCGGCATCGAAGGGGAGTTCGTAGTAGAGCGCGGCGCCGGCCTCGCCGATCAGGCGGCGCTTGGTCGGCGGCGGCGTCAGGCGGAACGGAGGTATGCCGGGCTGGAAATAGCGCCTGGGATGCGGCTCGAAGGTCACGACGCCAAGCGGTGCGCCGAGCTTCTCCGCCACCTCGGCGGCGCGCGTCAGCACCGCGCGGTGGCCGGGATGCACGCCGTCGAAATTGCCGATCGCGACGACGGCGCCCTTGGCCTCGGCCGGCAGATCGGAATAGCTCGTGGAGATCCACATTGCGCGAGCAAGCTAGCCGCCGAAGCGCCGCACGCAAGAGGCGATTGTGCGCGCTTCGATCCGTCTCGCTGTTGACCGGACGGCTGGGGAATGGCGAAACACCACCAAGGCACCAAGGCACCAAGAAAGAGAAAACCGCCCGGCCAAAGGCCGGGCGGAGAACAGCTCTTGCTGCCTTGGTGTCTTGGTGGTCTTTCGATGCGGCCGCGCGACGTGCGTCGGCTACTTTCCGCCGCCGTTGCGCGCGGGCACCTTGATCAGCGCCTCGCCTTCGATCACGACTTCGTCGCCGACCATGCACTGCGTGTGCAGCGTGATGCGCGACTTCTCGTGATTGATGTCGGTCACGGTCGCGCGCGTGTTGACGGTTTGGCCGGGGCGCACCGGCGCCAGGAACTTCAAGCTTTGGCTCATGTAGATCGCGCCGGGGCCGGGCAGGCGCGTGCCGATCAAGGTCGAGATGAAGCTCGCCGAGAGCATGCCGTGGGCGATGCGGCCTTCGAACATCGTCGTCTTGGCGAAATCCTCGGAGAGGTGGATCGGGTTGGTGTCGCCCGAGACGCCGGCGAAGGTGGCGATGTCGGCCTCGGTCACGGTCTTGGTGTAGACCGCGGTCATGCCGACCTTGAGGTCTTCGAGGTAATAGCCGTGCACCTCGGTGCCGAAATTGGGCACGAGGGCCACGGGCTTGTCGCGTTTCTTCTCTGCAGTCTTGGCAGGCGCGGCCTTGGCCGCGGCGTCGAGCGGCGCCATGGAATGTGTCCTCTGAACCGTTTCGTTCCCGAGTGTTATGTTGCGGCGCGCTTTGCGCGCTGCCGCGATTTTGTGCGATGCAATATATATATAGGTTCGAGGCCCCGGTGCAAGTAGGCCGGAGGGCTCAACAAATATTGAATTACCCTGAAGGAACCGAGGCTTAACCGCTTCAGACAAGCTGTCGCGCCCGCTCCAGGAAGCGCTGCAGCGCGGTCGAGACGAAGGCATCGCGCCGGCGCACGAACAGGGTGGTCACGCGCGCCGCGCGCGGCGGCAGCGCGTGCGCGGCGACGCGGCCCTGGCGCAGCGGCTGCTCCACGATCGCGCGCGGCATCATGGTGACGCCGATCCCGGCGCCGACGCAGCCCACGATCCCGTCCACGGTCCCGAACTCGAGCCGGCGCAGATCCTTCAAGCCCCGCTCGGCGAGGAATTGCTCGAGCCGCTGGCGATAGGAGCAGCCGGCGCGCAGCACGAGAATCTTCAACGCGACCTCGCCGCGCGCGGCGCGGCGGAGAAGCGTGCCGAGCGTGGGCGCGCCCGGCGCGGTCAGGAACACCAGCTCCTCCTCGACGATCGGCTCTGCGGCGAGATCGGCATGGTCCACCGGGCCGGCCACGAACGCGCCTTCGAGCCGGCGCTCGACGACCTTGGTCACCAGCTCCGCGGTGGTGCCGGTCTCGAGCACGATATCGACCGCGGGAAACTCGGCCGCGTAGGCGGAGAGAAGCGGCGGCAGGCGCCGCGCCGCCGTCGTCTCGAGCGAGCCGACGGCGAGGCGGCCGGCCGGCGCCGCGCCGTTGGTCGCCGCGCGCCGCGCCTCGCCGATGAGCTGGCCGATGCGCTCGGCATAGGGCAGCAGCTGCAGGCCGGCCGGCGTCAACGTCACGCCGCGGCTGTGGCGAAAGAACAGCGGCACGCCAAGCTCGCGCTCCAGGAGGCGGATACGCTGTGTCACGTTCGACTGCACCGTGTTGAGCGATTGCGCCGCGCGGTTGATGCCGCCGGCCTCGGCCACGGCCGCGAATACCGATAGATCGCCGGCGTCCATGCGTCTTCTCCCGGTGACAGATCCTGCTATCATTATTTCAGATAGCTCCGTTCAGAACAAATCACTTTTCGTGGACCGCGGCCGAGCCTAGAACCGGCGCATGAACAGCAAGATCCGCGCCTTCTGCCAGCGCCTCGGCATCCAGCAGCCGATCATCCAGGCGCCGATGGGCGGCGGGGGCAGCACGCCCGCGCTCGTCGCCGCCGTCTCCAACGAAGGCGGCCTGGGCTCGCTTGCCTGCGCCTATCTCACGCCGCCGCAAATCGCGGAGGCGATCGCCGAGGTCCGCCGGCGCACGACCAAGCCGTTCGGCGTCAATCTTTTCGCCGGCGGCTACGAAAATGCGGGCGCTCCGGCGTCCGTGCCGCCGGCGATGCTGGCGCTGCTGGCCCGCCATCACGCGGCGCTCGGCTTGCCGTCCCCCACGGCGCCGCCGCCGCAGGCCGATCCGGTGCCGGCGCAGGTGGAAGCCGTGCTCGCCGCGCGCGTGCCGGTGTTCAGCTTCACCTTCGGCATTCCGGCGCCGGAAATCCTCGCGCGCTTCAAGGCTGGCGGCACCTATGTCCTGGGCACCGCGACGACGGTCGAGGAGGCGCGGCTACTTGCGAACGCCGGCGTCGACGCCATCGTGGCCCAGGGCAGCGAGGCCGGCGCCCATCGCGGCACCTTCGCGGCACCCTTCGAGCGCGCGATGGTCGGCATCGTGGCGCTGGTGCCCGGCATCGCCGACGCGGTCCCCGATCGGCCGGTGATCGCCTCGGGCGGCATCATGGATGGGCGCGGCATCGTCGCCGCCGAGGCGCTCGGCGCCGTCGCCGTCGCGATGGGCACGGCGTTCCTGGTCTGCGAGGAAGCCGGCATCCCCGACGCCTACAAGGACGCCATCACAGGCGCGCCCGAGGACCGCACGACGATCACGCGCGCCTTCTCGGGCCGCCCCGCGCGCGGCGTGGTGAACGCGTTCCTGGCCGAGGTGGAAGAGGCGGGGGCCGCGATCGTGCCGCCGTTTCCGGTGCAGAACGCGCTGACGCGCCCGATGCGCAACCAAGCCGCCAAGGCCGGCGATGTCGAGCGCCTTTCGCTCTGGGCCGGCCAGGGCCTGCGCCTCGCGCGGCGGATGAAGGCGGCGGAGCTGATGCGCGCGCTAGTGAAGGAGATCGAGGAAACGCGACGGGCATCGTCGCCCGGGTGATGCGCCGTGCCCTCACTTCCCATCGCCGCGCAACGTGCGCGCCGATGGGAAGTGAGGGCAGACCGCGACGGCCGGCTCAGTAAATCTTGATCCGCGCCTCGACCGAGGCGCTGCGGCCGTCGGCGTCGACGACGGTCACGCGCACGAAGCCTTCGCCGTCGACGCGCCAGAAGGTCTGGCGCGCATCGGCGGGCGCCGCGACCGGCTGGCCGTTGACGAGCCAGCGCAGCGGCTTGGCGCCGCCCTCCGCGACGAGGAAGAGATGCGGCTTGGCCTCGCCCTTCTGCTCGAGCGCCACGGTGGCGCCGGCGGGCGGGAAGCTGATCGCCAGCGACGCGCCGGACGCCGGGCGGCCTTGCGCGGCCACGCGCAAACGCGGCGGATCGTAGCGGCGCAGCGTGCGCGGCAGGCGATCGTTGGAAAGAACTTGCGCCGCGGGCGGCCGATCGGGAATCGCGCGTCCGGCGCTGCCGTTGCGGGTTTCGGGCAGCAGGTCGAACGCCTTGAACAGGATCGGCAGCGCGGTCGCGCGGCCGAAGCGGTCGGGGCTCGGCGTGCCGTCGGGGCGGCCGACCCAGACGCCGATCGCGTGGCGCCCGTCATAGCCGACCGCCCAGGCATCGCGGTAGCCGTAGGAGGTGCCGGTCTTGTAGGCGATGTCGAAGGGCCGGTTGAGGAACGAGCGCGGCACCGCGTCGGCCGGCGGCGGCGCCGATTCGAGGATGCGCGCCAAATGCCACGACGCGGCGGCGGAAAGAATGCGCTTGCCGGCCTCGGCGGGCGACGCACTGCCCTGGAGCCGCAGCGCGCGCACGACCCCGCGATGGCCGAGCGCCGCATAGAGCGTCACGAGATCGTTCAAGCTGGTGCCGACGCCGCCGAGCACGACCGGTAGGCCGGGCCGCTCGTCGGCCTTCTCGAATTGCAGCGCGATCCCGGCCGCGCGCAACAGGCCGGTGAAGCGCTCGGGCCCGATGCCGTCGAGCACCGCCACGGCCGGAACATTGAGCGATTGCTGGAGCGCCACGCGCACGCTCACTTCGCCCATGTAGTGGCGCTGGAAATTCTCGGGGCGGTAGTCGCCGAAGCGGGTGGGGCCGTCGGTGACGATCGTCTCGGGATGCACGAGGCCGAGATCGAACGCCGCG
>DATBLL010000066.1:0-6606 GCA_036555425.1 Alphaproteobacteria bacterium
TGGACGCAATGGTCGGGCCACAAGACCTGGCTGCCGTAGGGCAGCGTCGCGGTCTCGAACGGCTTCCGGCCCGGATGCGACGATGCGAAGGATTGGTGATTTGCCGGATGCCAATCCTGGGTGAGCACGACGTGCTTGAACGACGCGGCAATACGATTGATGACCGGCACGACCGCGTCGCCCTGCGGCACCGCCAATCCGCCGCCGGGGCAGAAATCGTTCTGCACGTCGATCACCAGCAGCACGTCGTCGTCGTCGCGTAAATGAATCTGCGAGGCCATCGCTGTGCTCCTTCAGCCCGCATCCTGGCGCCGGTCGACCTCGGCGGCGAGCCGCACCAGCGCATCGGCGACCGCGACCGGATAGGGCGCGCCGGGCCGGAGCGCGCGCAGCGGCATGGGCAGGCGCGCGAGCTCGCGCGCGGCATGGGCGCGGCATTGATCGAGGCTCGGCTGCGGCTGCAGCCGCCGCCCAGCGCGCATCACCGGGCGGATCAGCGCCTCGCCCTCCTGCGCGTCGGTCTCGAGAGAGATCACGTCGCCTTCCATGCGGCCATCCGCGCCAGAGCGGCGCCATACTTGCTTGCGGCCGGGCCAGGTCGCCTTGCCGGCCGAACGCTTGCGCCGCGCCAGCCCCGCATATTCCTGGAGCTTGTAGGCGCAGTCGAGGGCCGGCGCGTCGGACGACGTCGTGAGGCTGGTGCCGATGCCGAACGCGTCGATCGGCGCCTGGGCCGCCGCCATCGCCATCAGCACGTCTTCGTCGAGGCCGCCGCTGGCGAGGATCGTGACGTCGCGGAGCCCGCCTTCGTCCAAGATGCGCCGTACGCTCTTGGCCAGGGCGATGAGATCGCCGCTGTCGAGCCGGACGCCGCGGACGATGATGCCTTTTTCCCTGAGCCGCGGGGCGAGCGCCACCACCTTCCGCGCCGCCGCCTCGGTGTCGTAGGTGTCGATGAGGAGGACGAGGTTCTCCGGCCGCGAGCGGGCGAAGCTTTCGAACGCCGCGGTCTCGCCGTCGTGCGCCTGGACGAACGAGTGCGCCATAGTTCCATAGATGGGAATGCCGAATTCGGCCTGCGCCAGCATGGTCGCGGAGCCGGCGAACCCGGCCATGTAGCTGGCGCGCGCGGCCATGAGTCCGGCCTCGGCGCCATGGGCGCGGCGGAGGCCGAAATCGACGAGCTGCTTGCCCGGCGCCGCCAGCACCATGCGCGCGGCCTTGGCGGCGACGATCGACTGGAAATGGACGAGGTTGATGATGCGGGTCTCGACGAGCTGCGCTTGCGGCAGCGGTGCCGTGATGCGCAGGACCGGCTCGTTGGCGAAGAACACGGTCCCTTCGGGCATGGCGTCGACGTCGCCGGTGAAGCGGAAGGCGGCGAGATAATCGAGGAGAGCCGCATCGAAGCGCCCGCTCCGCCGGAGCCACTCGATCTCTTCGGCCGAGAAGTGCAGATTCTCGAGAAAGTCGAGCGCCTGCTCGAGGCCGGCCGCGACGAGAAAGCCGCGCCGCTCGGGAAGCTTGCGCACGAAGAATTCGAAGACCGCCGTTTCGGTCATGCCCCCGTCGAAATAGGCCTGCATCATGTTGAGCTGATACAGATCGGTGAGAAGTGGGCTGGTTGCGGGATCCATGGCGTCCCCTCGTCCGCCGGCGCTTTCCCGCCGCGCGACGCTGTTCTCCGGCGCCCGGCGGAAGGCGCCCGCGCATCCTCGATTACCGGCCCTATCCGGCATTGCGTTAGATCAAGCGCGCGGCCCATCCTGGCCTTAGAAATCGCCGCGCCGCCGGCCCCTTCAACCGTGGGAGAGTGTTGTTGCTCAAGCTGAAGCGCATCGGCATCGATACATTCCGCGAGAACGTGGTCCTGATCGCGCGTTCCTGCCACGATTTCCGGGCCGAGGAATACCACGCCTACAAGAAGGTGGAGGTCACGGCCGCCGACGGGCGGCAGCTCTTGGCCACCGTGGCCATCGTCGACGACGAGAGCATCGTCGGCCGCGACGAGATCGGCGTGAGCGACGCCGCCTTCCGGCGGCTCGGCCTCGGCGAAGGCGCCCCTGTTGCGATCGCGCCCGCCGTTCCGCCGCGCAGCCTTGAAGCGGTGCGCGCGAAGATCCGCGGCCACGGCTTCGACGATGTTGAGATGCGGGCGATCATCCGCGACATCGCGGGTCACCGCTATTCGGACATGGAGATCGCGGCGTTCCTCGTATCGGCCGCGCGCTTCATGAGCGCCGACGAGGTGCTGTCGCTCACCCGCGCCATGGCCGATGCCGGCAACCGGCTCAGCTGGCCCGTTCCGACCGTCGTCGACAAGCACTGCATCGGCGGCATTCCGGGCAATCGCACGACGATGATCATCGTGCCGATCGTGGCGGCGCACGGGCTGCCGATCCCGAAGACGTCGTCGCGCGCGATCACGTCGGCGGCCGGCACGGCGGACACCATGGAGGTCCTCGCCCGGGTCGATCTCTCGACCGAGGAAATGGGCCGCGTGGTCAAGGATTGCAGCGGCTGCATCGTCTGGGGCGGGCACGTCAACCTTTCGCCGGCCGACGATATCCTCATCTCGGTCGAGCGCCGGATCGGACTCGACATCCCCGAACAGATGGTCGCCTCGATCCTCTCCAAGAACGTGGCCGCCGGCTCGACCCACGTGCTCATCGACATTCCGGTCGGGCCGACGGCGAAGATCCGCGACCGCGACGACGCGTTGCGGGTGAAGAAGCTGTTCGAGTTCGTCGGCGACAAGATCGGGCTCGCGCTCGACGTGGTGATCTACGAGACGATCGAGCCGGTCGGGCGCGGCATCGGACCGGTGCTCGAGGCGCGCGACGTGATGGCCGTGCTCGAGTGCCATCCCGCGGCGCCCGCCGACCTCCGCGAAAGGGCGCTGCAGTTGGCCGGACGCGTCCTCGAATTCGACGCCAAGCTGCGCGGCGGCTCGGGCTATGCGCGGGCGCGCGAACTGCTCGATTCGGGCGCGGCGCTCGCCTCGATGCGGCGCATCCTCTCGGCGCAGGGCGCTCCGCCGGAGGTTCCGCGCCCGGCCCGGCTGCACAAGGACATCCCGGCGCCCGCCGACGGCGTCGTCGCATCCATCGATTGCTACCGTCTCGGCCGCATCGCGCGCCTCGCTGGCGCACCCACGGACAAGAGCGCCGGCATCGATCTCTTCAAGAAGGTCGGCGACCGCACCGAAAGAGGCGAGGCGCTCTATCGCGTGTTGTCCTGCCTCGAATCGGATTTCCGCTTCGCGACCGAAATGGCGGCCGATTGCGGCTACACGATCGCGGCGCGCTGACCGACCCTGCTCGCGGCGCATCGCTCCGGCCTGTCGCGCGCCAAGCGCGCACGGCCTGCCAGCGTAGGTGCGGCACGCGGGGACTATGGGTAAGACTGTGAGGACGAAGCTATAGGTATCCGCCGTTCGGATGCGAAACCCGGCAACCAATGGGCCAATCGAGGAGCCGCGCATGGCCGCCGTCATCGGCGGCGGCCCGGCCGGGCTGATCGCGGCCGAAACGCTGGCTGCGGCCGGCATAAAGGTCACACTCTACGACCGCATGCCGAGCGTCGGGCGCAAGTTCCTCATGGCCGGCCGCGGCGGCCTCAACCTCACCCACAGCGAGACGCTCGATCGGTTCCTGCCGCGCTATGGCCGCGCCGAGGCGTCGCTCACGGCGGCGATCGCGGCGTTCACGCCGGGCGCGCTGCGCGCGTGGTGCGAAGGCTTGGGACAGCCCACCTTCGTCGGCTCGAGCGGCCGCATCTTCCCCAAGGCGATGAAGGCGTCGCCGCTGCTCCGCGCCTGGCTCGCACGCCTCGGCGGCCTCGGCGTGCGCATAGCGCCGCGCCATCTCTGGACGGGCTGGGACGAGAGCGGCGCGCTGTGCTTCACCGCCGCCAAGAGCCGCGCCGTCGCAGTGCGGCCGGGGGCGACGATTCTCGCCTTGGGCGGTGCGAGCTGGCCGCGGCTCGGCTCGGACGGAAGCTGGGCCGCGATCCTCCGCGCGCGCGGCGTCGCGGTGAGCGATTTGCGCCCCGCAAATTGCGGCTTCGTCGTCGGCTGGTCCGAGCATTTTCGCGGCCGCTTCGCCGGCACGCCGCTGAAGCGAATCGCGCTGACGTTCCGGGGCGAATCGGTGCGCGGCGAGGCGATGGTCAGCGAGCGCGGCATCGAAGGCGGCGCCGTCTACGCGCTCTCGGCCGCCATCCGCGACGCCATCGCCGAGGGCCGCGACGCCGTCGTGCATATCGATCTCCGTCCCGACGCCACCGCGGCCGAGCTGACGCGCCGGCTTTCGGCGCCGCGCGAGCGCCAGTCGCTCGCGAATTTCCTGCGCAAGACGGTGGGGCTGGCGCCGGTGGCGATCGCGCTGCTGCACGAAACGAAGGACGCGGCGTTGCCCGCAATGCCGGAGGCGCTGGCGCGGCGCATCAAGGCCGTGCCGCTGCGCCTCGTGGCGCCGTTCGGCATCGAGCGCGCCATCTCGAGCGCGGGCGGCGTTCCCTTCGCCGAGCTCGACGAGAGCCTCATGCTGCGCAGGCTGCCGGGCGTGTTCGCGGCCGGCGAAATGCTCGATTGGGAAGCGCCGACCGGCGGCTATCTGCTGCAGGCCTGCTTCGCCACCGGCGTTCTCGCCGCGCGCGGGGCGCTGCGGTGGCTCGCGGGCACAAAGACGCCGTAGGGGCGGGCCCCCCCCTCATGCACCGCAATTGTTCGATCGCGTCACAAGATTTCGTCGAACGCGCAGAACTTCCGCAGGTGCGCGGCGTCGGCGATGGAAACGTGGCGCCCGCGCCCGGTCACGCCCTCGGCCTGAAGCTGCGCGAAGGCCCGCGAGAGGCTCTCGGGCGTCATGCCAAGCCGCCCGGCCAGGAACCGGCGTTCCTCGGGCAGCTCGACGCTCCCGCCGTTTCCGCCCGAGAGATCGAGAAGATAGGCCGCGAGGCGCTGGGGCGCGGTGCGCAGCTTCAGATCCTTGATCTGGCGGATGAGAAGCCGCCAATGCCGCGACAGCTCCTTGACCAGCGCCGCATTGAGCGCCGCGTCGCGCGCGAGCACCTCGCGGAAATGCTCGGCCGGGATCATGAGGATGCGCGCATCCTGTAGCACGCGCGTCGACATGAGATAAGGCAAGTCGAGGACGACCGCGGGCGCGATGAAGACGTCGCCGCGCCGGAAGAATTCGATGACCGCCTCGTCGCCCTCGGTGCTGCGGCCGGTGAGGGCGACCCGGCCGGCGAGCAGGATGTAGAGGAATTCCGGCTGATCGCCCTGCTGGAACAGGACCGCGCCCGCGGGCAGGTTCTGCACGAACGCATTGTAGGTCAGACGGTCGATCGCACTCGCCGAGAGAGCCGCGAACAGCGGCGTGGATTTGAGCAGCGTGCGGTCCTCGGCCCGCATGTGATCTCCCCTCCGGTCGGTCCGCTTATCTTTTATCAAGCAGACGGCGGGCATCGATCAAGACATTAGCAAAAATAGTGGCGCGCACCCGCACAACGTTGATCTGAATCAACCCGCGCCGAGCCCGCTCCGTTCGATATGCGCCGCAGCATTCGGCAAGGAGACGGCAATGAACCGCGCGGAGCACGCCCCCAGCTCGGGCGATCAACAGCGGGCTTTGTGGCTCAGCACGGTCTCGTTCACGGTCTGCTTCGCGGTCTGGACGATCTTTTCGATCATCGGCATCCAGATCAAGAAGGACCTTGGGCTCAACGACACGCAGTTCGGCCTCCTGGTCGGCACGCCGATCCTGACCGGCTCGCTGATCCGCCTCGTGCTCGGCATCTGGACCGATCAATATGGCGGCCGCGTCGTCTACAGCGGCGTGATGGCCTCGGGCGCGATCGCGACGGCGCTCCTCACCTTCGCCTACGACTATCCGACCTTCCTGCTGGCGGCGCTCGGCGTCGGCATCGCCGGCGGCTCATTTGCGGTCGGCATCGCCTACGTCTCGCGCTGGTACCCCAAGGGCAAGCAGGGCACGGCGCTCGGCATCTTCGGCGTCGGCAATGTCGGCGCCGCGGTGACGAAGTTCCTGGCGCCGCTCGTGCTCGTGGCGTTCGGCTGGAAGATGGTGGCGCTGGTGTGGGCCGGCGGGCTCATGCTGATGGCGATCGTCTTCTTCGTGTTCGCCAAGGACGATCCCGCGCTCGCCGAGAGGAAGCGCCAAGGCCACAAGCCGGACACCTTCGCCTCGCAGATGGCGCCGCTCAAGAACCTGCAGGTCTGGCGCTTCTCGCTCTACTACTTCTTCGTCTTCGGCGCGTTCGTAGCGCTCTCGCTTTGGCTCCCGCGCTACTTCATCGGCGTCTACGGAGTCGATATCGCCACGGCCGGCATGCTCGGCGCCGCCTACTCGATCCCGGGCAGCATCTTCCGCGCCGTGGGCGGCGCGATGAGCGACAAGTTCGGCGCGCGCCGGATCATGTACTGGACCTTCATCGCCTCGGTGATCGTCACCTTCCTCCTCTCCTACCCGGCCACGAGTTACACGGTCGAGGGCATCCGCGGGCCCATCAGCTTCAAGATCGCGCTTGGCTTCATCCCGTTCACGATCCTCATCTTTATCCTCGGCTTCTTCATGTCGA
>DATBLL010000007.1:0-27364 GCA_036555425.1 Alphaproteobacteria bacterium
CAAACCGCTTGACGGCTCACCGCATTGTGTATTTAATCTCTGCGTTAAATAAAGGCCCCGCTCATGCACGCCGATGCCTTGAGCGCCACCTTTTCGGCGCTCGCCGATCCCACGCGCCGCGCGATCCTCGCGCGCCTCGCCCTCGGCGAAGCCACGGTCAACGAGCTGGCCGCGCCGTTCGCGATCTCGCTGCCCGCGGTTTCGCGCCATTTGAAGGTGCTGGAGAAGGCGCGGCTCATCACGCGCGAGCGCGAGGCGCAGTGGCGCCGCTGCCGCCTCGCGCCCGAAGCGCTCAAGGACGCCGCCGAGTGGGTCGAGCGCTATCGCGCCTTCTGGGACGCGCGCTTCGACGCCCTCGACAAGCTGCTCGCCCGCGAGACACCTCCGAACCGGGAGAAACGCCATGGCCAAAGCCGCCGCCGCCGCGCCCGCCGCAAGTGAGCGCCCCCCTCAGCTTCGCATCGAGCGCGAGTTCAAGGCGCCGCCCGAGCGCGTCTTCGCCGCCTTCACCGATCCCAAGCTGTTCGCAGAGTGGTGGGGGCCGGAGGGGATGTCGTGCCCGGTCTGCGAGATCGATCCGCGCGTGGGCGGGCGCTGGCGCACCTGCATGCGCGGCGTCCAGGGCGAGCACTGGGTGAGCGGCGTCTATCGCGAAATCGTGCGCCCGCGCCGGCTCGTCTTCACCTGGGCCTGGGAGGAGAACGGCGTGCGCGGCCACGAAACGCTGGTCGAGATCGAATTCCTGCCCGCCGGCCGCAACACGAAGCTCGTGCTCAACCACACCGGCTTCGAGACGGCCGATTCGCGCGACAAGCACGTCCACGGCTGGGACAGCTGCTTCGCGTGCCTCGATCGCTTCCTCAAGGGAGAATGAGCCATGGCTGACGTCATCATCTACGGCCCCTCGGCGAGCACCTATGTGCGCACCGCGCGCCTCGCCTGCGCCGAAAAGGGCATCACGCACACGCTCGAGCCGATCGACCTGGGCTCCGAGGCGCACGCGAAGCTGCATCCGTTCCGGAAAGTCCCCGCGATGCGGCACGGCGATTTCATGCTCTACGAGGCGGGCGCCATCGCGCGCTACATCGATCGCGCGTTCAAGGGCCCGGCGCTGCAGCCCAAGGATCTCCGGGAGCTCGCGCGCATGGACCAGTGGACGAGCGCCATCTCCGACTACTGCTACCAGACGATGATCCGCGAGATCGTCATCCAGCGCGTGCTCGTGCCGATGCGCGGCGGCAAGCCCGACGAGGCGATGATCAGGGCCGCGTGGCCGAAGGTCGAGTATCAGCTCTCGGTGCTCGAGCAGGCGTTGGCGAAATCGCCCTACCTCGCCGGCGGCGCGCTCTCGATCGCCGACCTCATGCTGCTGCCGATCCTCTTCTACGTGAAGATGCAGCCCGAGGGCGGCCCGCTCATCGCCAAGAACAAGGCGGTCGGCGCCTGGTTCGACCGCATGGCGGCGCGGCCGAGCTTCGGCGCCACCATGCCCGAATTCCCCAAGGCGGCGTGAGCGAGTTTCGCAATGTGGGTCCATCCGCTGACCAAGGCCGATCCCACGCAGAAGAAGCTGGCCGCGATCGGCAAGAAGATCGGCGCGCTCGAGAAAGCGGCGCAGACGATTCGCGCCCGCGCGCCCAAGCAGCGCGTGGCCGACTACGAGCTCGCGCGCGCCGACGGCTCGAAGGTGAAGCTTTCCGAGCTCTTCGGCGACAAGAGCCAGCTCGTGCTCGTCCACAACATGGGCAAGGCCTGCAGCCACTGCACGATGTGGGCGGACGAGTTCAACGCGCTCTGGAAGCACGTGACGGACAAGGCGGCCTTCGCGCTCGTCAACAACGACGAGCCGGCCGATCAGGCGCGCGTGGCCGCTGCGCGCGGCTGGTCCTTCCCGATGGTCTCGGCGCGCGGCACCTCGCTGTTCCGCGATTTGGGCTTTGCCGGCGCCAAGGGCGATTGGTATCCGGGCGTCTCGACGCTGGTGCGCAAGAAGAACGGCGCCATCGAGCGCTATGGCGCCGCGACCTTCGGCCCGGGCGACAAGTTCAACAGCGTCTTCAGCTTCTTCGAGCTGCTGCCGAAGCGCTGACCGGCGCCGACTTCGGGCGGACGCTCTGGCGTTTGCGGGCGGCTTGGGCGAAGATCGCCGCCCTCGCCGCCACTCTGTCCAACGCCGCCGCCCCCCCGATGCCCGACGTCACGATCTACGGTCCGGCCATGAGCACCTACGTGCGCACGGCGCGCATGGCCTGCGCCGAGAAGGGCATCACGCACGCGCTCGAAGAGGTGGATTTCGGCTCCATCGAGTACCGCCGGCTGCATCCGTTCAACAAGGTGCCGGCGATGCGCCACGGCGATTTCGTGCTCTACGAAACGGAAGCGATCTGCCGCTACGTCGACCGCGTCTTTCCCGGCCCGGCGCTGCAGCCCAAGGACATCAAGGCGCAGGCGCGCATGGATCAGTGGCTGAGCGCCATCGGCGACTACGTCTATGCGGTGATGATCGAGGAGCTGTGCTGGGAGCGGCTCATTATTCCCATGGGCGGCGGCCAACCCGACGAGGCGAAGATCAAGGCCGCGCTGCCGAAGGTGAAGGAACAGCTGGCCATATTCGAAGCCGCCTTGAAGAACAGCGAATTCCTCGCCGGCGCCGAGCCGAGCCTCGCCGATTTCATGCTGTTTCCGATCCTGGTCTATGTGAAGGCGACGCCCGAGGGGCAGGCCTTGCTGCAGAAGGCGCCGAAGGTCCGCGCCTGGCTCGACCGCATCGGGGCGCGGCCCTCGGCCGCCGCCACCGATCCCACGCGCGGCTGAGGGCGCCATGTCGCTACCCGTCATCACCGGGCTCTACGCCGGCATCCTCGGCTTCGTCGGCCTCGTGCTCGCCTCGCGCGTGGTGCAGAACCGCCAGCGGCACCGCATCGCGCTCGGCGACCGCGGCAACGAGGAGATGCAGCGCGCGATGCGCGTCTTCGGCAATTTCACCGAATACGTGCCGATGATCCTCCTGCTGATCGGCTTCGGCGAGATGCTGGGCGCCCACAAATGGCTGACCCACGCGCTCGGCGCGAGCCTCGTCCTCGCCCGCCTGCTGCACGCCTGGGGCCTCTCGCGCACCAGCGGCACCAGCGCGGGGCGCCTCCTCGGCGTGACGCTCACCTGGCTCGCGCTGCTGGTGTCGAGCGCGATGCTGATCTGGCTGGCGCTGGGCCAGATGGGGATGGCGGGCTAGCCGCGGCCGCTTCCGATCGTCACCAGGGCGGTGCGCCGGAATGTGGTGCGCTCAGGCGGCGCCGGGATCGGGGACTCGCAGGCGCGCGCGCAGGCCGCCTAGTTCGGCTCGGCCGAGCGACAAGGTTCCGCCGTAGGCCTCGAGCACATCCTTCACGATGGCGAGGCCGAGCCCGCCGCCGGGGCCAGCCTCATCGAGCCGCGTGCCGCGCTCCATGATCGCGGCCCGGCGCTCCTCCGGCACCCCCGGCCCGTCGTCCTCGACATCGATCTCCACGGCGCCGGGCGCAGAGCGCGCCGTCACGCGCACGCGAGCGCGCGCGTGGCGCACCGCATTTTCGAGCAGATTTCCGAGGGCCTCGGTCAGGTCCTCGCGGTCCATCGCGATCATGGTCTTGGCCGCCACGTCGATGTCGATCGCGATGCGTTCGCCCATGGGCGTGCGCCGCAGCGTCTCCACCAGACTTTGCGTGGGGGGAAGCAGCGGCGTCCGGAGCGCCGGGCCGCCGCGCTGCACGCCGCGAATGCGCGCACGCGTCAATTCGTGATCGATATGGCGGCGCATCAGTTCGCCGACCGCCTCGATTTGTCCCGCAATGGCCGTTTCTCCCGTCTCGCGCAGGCGCCGCGCATCGGCGGCGAGGGCCGTCAACGGCGTCTTGAGCCCGTGCGCCAGGTCGGCCGCACGGTTGCGGCTGCGCTCGATCTCGCGGGCTCGCTCGGCGAGAAGCGCGTTCACCTCATCCACCAGCGGCGCCACCTCGCGTGGCACGGAATTCGGCAGCTGCGCCGCGGCGCCCGAGCGGATCGCCGCAACGCTCCGGCGAATGCTCGCGAAAGGCCTGAGCCCGACGCCCACCTGAACCCACGCCGCTGCCACCAACGCCGCGCCGAGCACAACGAGGTAGGGCACGAGATCGGCCGCGAAAGCGCGCGTGGCGCTCGCGACCGTGCGCGCGTCCTCGGCGACGGCGAGGCGGACGGCGCGTGATTTACCATCCGCCGCGAGCATAATTTCGCGCTCGACGAGCATCACCCGCGTTCCGCCCGGTCCGGCAAGCTCGTGCACATGGACCCCGCCCTTTCCCAGCCGGTCGCGCGGCAGGGCCAGCGTCGTGTCCCAGAGCGAGCGCGAGCGTAGCGGCGCGCCGCGCTCGCTCTCGATCTGCCAGTAGAGGCCGCTCAGGGGCTCCGAGAAGCGGGGATCGGCCGGCCCGCGCGAGACCGAGAGGGTGCCATCGGGCGCGATCTCCACCCCGGCGGCGAGCTGACGCAGATGGGTCTCGAGCTCCGCCTCGAGCCGCCGCATCACGTGCTGCTCGAACAGCACGGAGAGCCCGGCGCCCGCGGCTGCCAGCGCCGCCGCGACCGAGACAGTGGCTGCGACGAGGAGGCGCAGCTTCAGCGAACGGCGCCTCATTGGGCGGGCGCGGGCACGAGATAACCGAAGCCGCGCCGCGTCTCGATCAGATCGGAGCCGATCTTGCGGCGCAGACGGCCGACCAGCACCTCGAGGGCGTTGCTGTCGAACTCCCGGTCCTGGCCATAGACGTGCTCGAGAAGCTCGTGCTGCGAGACCACGCGGCCGCGGTTGTGGGCGAGGTAGGCGAGGAGGCGATATTCGAGCGGCGACAGGGCCAGCGGCACGCCGCGCAGGGTCACGCGCAGCTGCCGCTCGTCGAGCGTGACGTCGCCGATGCGCAGGACCGATGAGGCGCGTCCAGCGGATCGCCGGATGACGGCGCGCAGGCGCGCGATCAGTTCCTCGATCTGAAATGGCTTCGGCAGGTAGTCATCGGCGCCGGCGTCGATGCCCTCCACGCGCTCCGACCATGTGCCCCGCGCGGTGAGGACAAGGACGGGCGTGTTGCGGCCGTTCTCGCGCCAGCGCTTCAGCACCGCCAGCCCGTCCATTTGGGGCAGCCCGAGATCGAGAATGATCGCGTCGTAGTCCTCGGTATCGCCGAGAAACCAGGCCGATTCGCCGTCGGTCGCGGTTTCAACGAGGTATCCCGCCGCGATAAGCGCCTTGCGCGCGTCCGTGACGATGCGCGGATCGTCTTCGACCAGCAGGACACGCATCACTTGCCCTTGATCTTCAGGATGGCGCCCTTTGCCGCATCCACTCGGACGTCGAGGCGCCGGCCCGAGGGATCGATCACGCGCACCTCGTAGACCCAGGCTCCGTGCTCGCGTTCCAGCTCGACGCCGACGACTTCGCCGGGCACCTGCGCCCGCACCGCCGCGAGGATCCGTTCGAGCGGCAATACCTCGCCGCGCTCGAGCGCGCGGCGGGCGCGATCGTGATCGTGCTTGTCGTCCTCATCCGCCAGGGCGGGCGCGGCCAAGAGTGCGATCAATGCAATTGCGCCCATGATCGCGCTTCGGCGGGGGAATTTTGGCGCTTTCCTCATGGCGCGCAGTATCGCACGGCGAAGCTGACAGATCACTGACGGCGGCGATCAGGCGGACGTCACCGCCCCTCCCCTAGGGTCTGCCCATCGATCGGATGGTCCGATCGCTTCTGCAAATCGAGAGGCCTGAACCATGCGCAAGTTCCTCACCCTTACCCTCGCCCTCGCGGGCATCGCCGTCGGCGCCGCGGCGCCGGCATTTGCCCGCGACGACGCCCGCTGCACGCTCAGCCCCGGCGCCGTGCGGCTCTCCGCCGACGCCGTGCGCGCGAAGCTCGCCGAGGGCGGCTACAAGGTCATGCGCGTCGAGGACGAGCACGGCTGCTACGAGGTCCATGCAACGGATCAGGGCGGCACGGCGGTCGAGCTCCGCGTCGATCCCGCCAGCGCCAAGATCCTCCGCACCAAGAAGCACGACTGATGGCGGACGTTCCCGCCCGCATGATCGAAGCCGGCCGCATAATGCGGCCGGCCGAGGTCGCCGTATGGGACCCGTTCGTGCGGGTGTTCCATTGGAGCGTCGTGGCGCTTTTCGTCCTGGCCTTTGTCACGGGCGATGATCTCGAGGCGATCCACACAGCCGCGGGCTTCGCGATCGCAGGCTTGGTCGCTTTGCGCATCGCCTGGGGCTTCGTCGGTTCCAAACCTGCGCGATTCACGAGCTTCGTGCGCGGTCCGCGAAAGGTCGCAGCCCATCTCGTGGCCACCATCCGCCTCCGCGCCAAGCGCCATCTCGGCCACAATCCGGCGGGCGGGGCGATGGTCGTCGCCTTGCTCGCGGCGCTCGCGGCCACGACCGCCTCCGGCATCGCCCTCTACGCCGGTTGGTTCGGCAAGGCCCATTGGCTCGAGGAGGTGCACGAAGCCTTGGCCAATCTCACCCTCGTGCTGGCGGCGATCCACGTCGTCGGCGTGATCGCGGCAAGCGTCCTCCATCGCGAGAATCTGGTCCGGGCCATGATGACGGGAAGAAAGCGTCCGGAATAGCGCCCGGTACGCCTAGGCCGCGCGCGGTCCGATCACTTCCTTCAAGCGCGCGAGCGCTTCGTCGCGGCCGGGGCGGAAATCCTCGCCGATCCACCACTCCTCGACCTGGCGCAGCGCGCTGCCGACCGCCTCGCCGGTCGGCACGCCGAGCGCCAGCACGTCCTCGCCCTTGACCGGCAATGCCAGCGGCTCCCAGGCCTCGACCACGTCGAGGATGCGCTCCAACGCGGCATTGTCGGGATTGCCCGTGTTCGCCCAGTAGAGGAGGGCGCGGTCGACCAGCATTTTGGGCCCGAGGCGATAGCAGATGCGGCGCACCGCGCGCTCGTCGGACGGCGGCACGAAGCGCGGCTCCGGCGCGGCGAGCGCCTCGATGCGGTCGCGGTCCCTGTTGGAGAAGCGCAGGCGCACGGCGACGGCCGCCGCCTGGGTCGGCGCGCGCAGCAGCACGGCGAGCCGGCGCACCGGATCGGCGGCGCGCACGCGCTCGCCCCAGCGCCGCTCGATGGCGACGAGGCGCGACAGGCGCTGGATCTCCGTCGCTTCCGCGAGATAGGCGGCGAGGATGCGGTCGTTGTGCATCAGCACGAGCACGTCGTGCGGCGAGGGGGCGGCGAGAAGCTTCAGCGTCTCGTCGCGCAGGCGCTCGGCCGAGAGCGTCGCGAGCTGATCGGCGGCGGCGCGGCAGGCCGAGCGTGCGGCGGCGTCGGGCGCGCCGCGCCCGTAATGGGCGAGGAAGCGATAGAAGCGGAGCAGGCGCAGCACGTCCTCGCGGATGCGCTCCTTGGCATCGCCGACGAAGCGCACGCGGCCCTGGCGCAGATCCTTGAGGCCGCCGAAATAGTCGTAGACCTCGCCGGTCGGCCGGCACGAAAGCGCGTTCATGGTGAAGTCGCGCCGCGCCGCGTCGGCCTGCCAATCGTCGGTGAACGCCACCTTGGCGTGGCGCCCATAGGTCTCGACGTCCTTCCTGAGGGTCGTGATCTCGTAGGGGCGGTGCGCCGAGACGGCGGTGACGGTGCCGTGCGCGATGCCGGTCGGCACCACCTTGATGCCGGCGGCCTCGAGCAGCCTCGTCGCCTGCTCGGGAACGAGCGGCGTCGCGATGTCGACGTCCTTGACCGGGCGCCCCAGCACCGCGTCGCGCACGCAGCCGCCGACGAAGCGCGCCTCGGCGCCTTCGCTGGTCAAAGCCTTGATCACCGCCTGCGTCTCGGCGGCGGTCATCCAGGTCTGGGGCGTGATCTTCTCGACCGGCTTCATGGCGGTTCAGGGTTTCCAGCTCGGCGGGCGGAACGGCACGTCGGGCGAGTGCTCGGTCAACGCCTCGAAGACAAAGAACGTGCCAATCGTCAAGACGAGGCCGGCCACGATCGCCCAATACCAGTGGCTGTGCTCCCAGGGCGGTTCCGGGTCGCCGGCCACGCGCGCGCGCCAGCGCCGCCAGTAGAGATAGGCGGCGTAAAGCAGGATCGGCAGCAGGAAGATGGCGAGCTGTTGGATGACGACGCGCATCAGTCTCGAAGCAGATCGTAGAGGTTCATCAACATCGCGGCGGTGGCGCCCCAGATATATTTGTCACCATAGGGCATGGCATAAAAGCGGCGCTCGACGCCGTTGAAAACCCTGCTCTCGCGCCTGTGATTGGCCGGATCGAGGAAGAAGGCCAGCGGCACCTCGAACACCGCCTCCACTTCCGAGGGGTCGGGGTTGAGGGCGTAGGGCGGGCGGATGAGGCCGACGATCGGCGCCACCAGGAAGCCGGTGCCGGTGATGTAGTCGTCGAGCCGGCCGACGATCTCGACGCTGTCGCGCGCGAGCCCGATCTCCTCCTCGGTCTCGCGCAGCGCCGTGGCCGCGGCCGAGGCGTCGCCCTCCTCGATGCGGCCGCCGGGAAAGCTGATCTGGCCGGCATGATGCGGCAGGCTGGCATTGCGCAGCGTCAACAGTACGCTCATCCCCTCGGCGCGGTCGACCAGCGGCACCAGCACGGCGGCGGCGCGCAGCGTGTCGCGCACCGGCAGGCTCGGCTCGGTCTGGAAGTCGCCGCGGAAGCGCTCGAGCTTCCGCGCGATCGCCGCCGCCATGTCGACCGGCGCGTACAGGCGCTCCAACGAGCGCGCGAGGCGGGACGTGACGCGGTCGCGGTCGCGGACGCGGGTCATGGGCCGCCCCCGCCTTCGCCGAGATGATCCAGCGCGCCGAGGCGGAAGAATTCGCCGCCGCTCCAGATGCCGAGAATGCGCGTCTTTCCCTCGCTTCGCTCCTCGCCGCGCTCGACCAGTTCGTAAAACACGGGCCGCGCCAGGCGCGCTTCGAGCCGGTCGCGCACCAGCACATAGGGGGCGGGCGCGCCGGTCGTGGGATCGGTTTCCACCCGCAACGGATGCTCGCGGCCGACAGTCACGATTTCGTCAAGATTGGTCCGCAACGTCACGGTTTGTTCACGACCGGCGCCAATGATGCTCGCTTCGACGGCGAGGAAGGGCACGTCTTCGACCACGATGCGCCCTTTTTCCGCCGGAGTGACCAGCCAGTATTCGCCCTCGTCGTCGCGCCGCAGGACGGAGGCGAACAGCTTGACCAGCGGCTTACGGCCGATCGGCGAGCCACGATAAAACCAGGTGCCGTCGCGCCGGATGGAGAGGCCGAAATCCCCGCAAATATCGTCGAACATGCGCTGATCCGCCGCCGAGGCCTCTGGGCCTCGCGGGTCCGTGTCTTGCATGGTCTTGGGCACAGCCTGCAAAGTGCCTCGTTTCTTACCCATCGTCTCCGGAGTCCTTTAAGTGACCGCTGACAACCCTGCCACTGCCGGTTCCGTATCTAATTTCGTGATGCGCGACACTCCCGACAAGCTGGTCCGCGAGGTCGAAGCCCTCGGCCGGACCCTCGACCAGGTCAAGTCCAGCATCGGCCGGGTCATCTTCGGCCAACACGAGGTCATCGAGCAAACCCTCATCACCATCCTGTCGGGCGGCCACGTGCTGCTGATCGGGGTGCCGGGCCTCGCCAAGACCAAGCTGGTCGAGACCCTGGGGGTCGCCTTCGGCCTCGACGAGGCGCGCATCCAGTGCACGCCCGATCTCATGCCGGCCGACATCATCGGCTCCGAGGTGCTGGAGGAGGCCGAGAGCGGCCGCCGCTCGTTCCGCTTCATCCGGGGGCCGGTCTTCTGCCAGCTGCTGATGGCGGACGAGATCAACCGCGCGAGCCCCCGCACCCAGTCGGCGCTGCTCCAGGCGATGCAGGAGAAGCGGGTGTCGGTGGCCGGCCAATACCATCCGCTGCCCGAGCCCTTCCACGTGCTGGCGACCCAGAACCCGCTCGAGCAGGAGGGCACCTATCCGCTGCCCGAAGCCCAGCTCGACCGCTTCCTGCTGCAGGTGAACGTCGGCTATCCCGATCTCGCGGCCGAGCGGAGTATGCTGCTGGCCACGACCGGCGTCGAGGACGAGAAGGCGGTGAAGGTGCTGTCCGCGGCCGAGCTCATGCAGGCGCAGCGCGTCATCCGCCAGATCCCGGTGGGCGAGAGCGTCGTCGATGCGATCCTGAAGCTCGCGCGCAGCGGCCGGCCCGAGACGAGCGACATCGCCGAGGTGAAGGAGCACGTGGCCTGGGCTCCCGGTCCGCGCGCGAGCCAGGCGCTGATGCTCGCCTGCCGCGCCCGCGCCGTGGTGCAGGGGCGTTTGGCGCCCTCGATCGACGACGTGGTGGCGCTGGCGCCGCCGATCCTCCGCCACCGCATGGCGCTCAGCTTCGCCGCCCGCGCCGACGGCGTCACGGTCGAGAACGTCATCGCCAAGCTGTGCGAGCCGCTGCGTTAGGGACGGGAATGGCCGAAGCCGCCGCGTCCCGCCTGCATCTCCGCCACGAAGCCGAGCTCGCGGCCGCGCGCCTGCCGCCGCTGCTGGTCGCGGCCGAGCGCGTCGCGGCCACGGTGCAGCAGGGCGTGCACGGGCGCCGGCGCGTCGGCATGGGCGAGGCGTTCTGGCAGTTCCGCCGCTACGAGGCCGGCGATCCTATCCGCCGCATCGATTGGCGCCAATCGGCCAAGAGCGACCGCCTCTTCATCCGCGAGACCGAATGGGCGGCGGCCCAAAGCGTCTGGCTCTGGCCCGATCCCTCGCCGTCGATGCTCTGGCGTTCGAAGCGCAGCCTGCCCGAGAAGCGCGACCGCGCCGATCTCGTCGCCCTGGCGCTCTCTTCGCTGCTGGTGCGCGCCGGCGAGCGCGTGGCCGTGCTCGGCACCGGCGAGCGCCCGATCTCGGGCAAGGTCGCGCTCGACCGGCTGGCGCAGCGCATCCTCGACCGCCCGAAGCCGCGCGGCCGGCCCGGCGATCTTCCCGCCTTCGAGCCGCTGCCGCGCTACGCCACGCTGATCTTCATCGGCGACCTCCTGGCGCCGCTCGAGGAAACCGACAAGCTCGTCCGCCGCTACGCCGCCGCCGGCGTGCGCGGATACCTCTTCCACATCCTCGATCCGGCCGAGCAGAGCCTGCCTTACGCCGGGCGCACGCGCTTCGAGGGGCTCGAGCAGGAAGGCCATCTCCTGGTCAAGCGCGTCGAAACCGTGCGCGAAGAATACATGGAGAAGATGGCCGAGCATCAGGCCGGCCTCGCCGACATCGCGCGCGCCGTCGGCTGGAACTACACGCTGCACTTGACCGATCAGCCGCCCGAGGCCGCCTTGCTCCGCCTCTTCGTGCATCTCGCGCAGCTGCCGGGGTAGGCCGTTCATGCTGAGCCTCGGCCTCGTCGCCTTCACCGCCCCTTGGGTGCTCGCCGCCCTCGCGGCGCTGCCGATCATCTGGTGGCTGCTGCGCGTGACGCCGCCGGCGCCGCGCCTCGTCCGCTTCCCGGCGATCCGGCTGCTATTCCGCCTCAAGGAGAAGGAAGACACGCCGGCCAAGACGCCGTGGTGGCTGCTGCTGCTGCGCCTCCTGGTCGTGACCTTGGCGATCCTCGGCTTGGCGCAGCCGCTCTGGAATCCGGGCGGCGCCTTCCGCGCCTCGGGCCCGCTGGTGCTCGTCGTCGACAATGGCTGGGCCGCGGCGGCCAACTGGGACAAGCGGCGCAGCCTCGTCGCCGAGATGATCGAGAAGGCCGAGCGCGAGAAGCGCCAGGTCGTCCTCGTCGCGACCGCCCGCAAGACCGCGGCGGCGCCGATCGAGCCGTCGCGCCTCCTCCGCCCGGCCGACGCCAAGGCCCTCTTCCAGGCGATGACGCCCGAGCCCTGGCCCGTCGAACGCAAGGCCGCGACCGACGCGCTGCGCAAGATCCGGCTCAACGAGCGCGGCAACGTGGTCTGGCTCTCGGACGGCATCGAGGCGCCGGATACCGCGGCGTTCGTTGCGGCCCTGCAGCGCCTCGGCACCGTGGCCGTCCAGGTCGATGGGCCGGAAGCGCAGCCGCTGCTGCTGCACGCGCCGCGGCTGGCCGGCGAAAACATCGTCTTCCGCGTCGAGCGGCCCGACGGCGAGCGCCCCGCCGCCTATTCGGTGCGCGCCTTCTCCGACGACGGCCGCGGCGTCGCGCGCCAGCGCATCGATTTCAAGCCGGGCGAGAAATTCGTCGAGGCGAGCCTGCGTCTCCCCACCGAGCTGCGCAACCGCATTTCGCGCATCGACGTCGAGCGCCACGCCGGCGCCGGCGCCGTGCTGCTGCTCGACGAGCGCCTGCGCCGCCGCCCGGTCGGCCTCGTCGCCGCCACGGCCCAGGGCGGCGCGCAGCCGCTGCTCTCCGACACCTACTATCTCGACCGCGCGCTCGCGCCGTTTTCGGAGCTTCGCCGCGGCAGCGTCCCCGAGCTGCTGCAGCGGCCGCTTTCGGTCGTGATCCTGACCGACACGGCGCCGGCCTCGGCCGAGGAGCAGTCGCAGCTGAAGCGCTGGGTCAACGATGGCGGCGTGCTGATCCGATTCGCCGGCCCGCTCTTGGCCGAGGCGAGCGACGAGCTCGTGCCGGTGCCGATCCGCACCGGCGACCGTACTTTCGGCGGCGCGCTCTCTTGGACCAAGCCGCTGCCGCTCGCGAATTTCGACCAGAACAGCCCCTTCGCCGGCCTCGTCGTGCCGAAGGAAGTGACGATCGGCCGCCAGGTGCTCGCCGAGCCCACGGTCGATCTCCAGAAGAAGACCTGGGCGCGGCTCGAGGACGGGACGCCTCTTGTAACTGCCGACCGGCGCGGCAAGGGCATGATCATCCTCGTCCACACCACGGCCAATCCCGACTGGTCGAACCTGCCGCTTTCGGGCCTGTTCGTGGAGATGCTGCGGCGGATGGTGGAGCTGTCGCACGGAGTCGCCGCCGGCGGCGAGGACCGGCCGCTGAACCTGGCGCCGCATCAGACCCTGGACGGATTCGGCCGCCTCGGCACGCCGCCGCCCTCGGCCTTGGCCGTGGAATCGAGTAAACTCGACAAGATCGTGATCGGGCCGCAGCATCCGCCGGGCTTCTACGGCGATGCGGCAAACCGGCGTGGCGTCAATCTCTCCGTCAGCGTCACCTCGGTCCGCCCCTTGGGTGACCTGCCGTCGGGCATGGAAAAGAGCGTGTATCGCGACTCGACCGAGGTCGATCTGAAGCCGTCGCTGCTGGCGGCGGCGCTGGCGCTGCTGCTGTTCGATCTCTTCCTGAGTTTCTTCCTGCGCGGCCTCTTCATTCGCCGCATCCCGGGCCCGGGCGCGCAAACCGCGGCCAAGGCCGCAGCCAAGGCGGCCGCTCTGGTCCTGGCGGTCGCCGCGATCGTCGCCGTCGCGCCCGTGGGCGGAACTCCAGCGTTCGCCGAGACCCGCGCCAGCGACAGCGGCGATCCGGCGATCCGCGCCACCAAGGAAACGGTGCTCGCCTATGTGCTGACCGGCGACGGCGAAACCGATCGCGTCAGCCGCGCGGCACTCGTCGGCCTCGGCCGCGTCCTGACCGAGCGCACCTCGGTCGAGCCGGCGCCGCCGCAGGGCGTCAACCCCAACACCGACGAGCTCGCCTTCTATCCGGTGATCTACTGGCCGGTGACGGCGGGGCAATCGTCGCCCGCGAAGGACGGCGTCAACCGCCTGCAGTCGTACCTTCGCAACGGCGGCATGATCATCTTCGACATCCGCAACCAAGGCTCCGTGATGGAGGATGCCGGGCATCTGCGCCGCCTCGTGCAGGGCCTCAACATTCCGGCGCTGCAGCGCATGCCCGACGATCACGTGCTGACGCGCGCCTATTATCTGCTGCCGCGCTTCCCGGGGCGCTTCGCCTCCAACCCGGTCTGGGTCGCGCGCGCCGATCAGGCGGCCAAGGACGGCGTCTCGTCGGTGATCATCGGCAGCAACGATTGGGCCGCGGCCTGGGCCATCGACGAGCGCGGGCGCGGCATGTTCCCGGTCTCGCCCGGCGGCGAGGTGCAGCGCGAATATGCCTATCGCGCCGGCGTCAACATGGTGATGTACGCGCTCTCGGGTAACTACAAGGCCGACCAGGTGCACATCCCGACGATCCTGAGGAGGCTCGGCCAATGACCGCCTTCGGCTGGTCGATCGCCTTCTCGCCGATCCTCGAATGGATGTGGCTCTATGCCTTCGCCGCCATCGGCGCGGCGCTGGTGGTGGGCGGCGCCTTCCTGCGCGCGCGCGGCATCGTCTGGCGCTTCCTCGCGGTCGCCTTGGCCTGGCTCATCCTCGCCAATCCCTCGCTGGTGGTGGAGAACCGCGAGGGCCTGCGCGACGTGGCCGTGGTCGTGATCGACGAATCGGCGAGCCAGAACTTGGAGGAGCGCCGCGCGCGCACCGAAGCCGCGCTGGAGCAGGTCCGCCAGGCGATCCAGCGTTTGGGCGACGTCGATCTCCGCATCGTACGCGCGGGCGCCGATGGCAACGAAGACGGCACGCGCCTCTTCGGCAGCCTCGAGCGGGCACTCGCCGACGTGCCGCGCCAGCGCCTGGCCGGCGTCATCATGATCACCGACGGACAGGTGCACGACGCGCCGGTACCGGGGCGCATGATGACGAATATCGGCCCGCTGCACGTGCTGCTCTCCGGCCGCAAGAACGAGCTCGACCGGCGGCTTGCGATCGAAAGCGCGCCCGGCTTCGGCATCATCGGCAAGCCGCTGCAGATGACGATCAAGGTCGAGGACGGCTCCACCAATGGCGGCTCGGCGCGCGTCACCATCAAGCGCGACGGCATCGCCTGGAAGACGGTGACGGTCCAGATCGGGCGCGCCGTCAATGTCGAGTTCCAGCTCGACAAGCGCGGCACCACGTTCTTCGAGCTCGAGGTCGAGGCGGGCCCGCGCGAGCTCACGCTCGACAACAACCGCGCCGTCGTCGCCATCAACGGCATTCGCGACCGCCTGCGCGTTCTGCTTATTTCGGGCGAGCCGCATGCCGGCCAGCGCTCGTGGCGCAACATCTTGAAGTCCGACCCGGGCGTGGACCTCGTCCACTTCACGATCTTGCGGCCGCCCGAGAAGCGCGACTACACGCCGATCAACGAGCTCTCGCTCATCTCCTTCCCGGTGCGCGAGCTGTTCGAGGAGAAGCTCGACCAGTTCGATCTCATCATCTTCGACCGCTACCGCCGGCGCGGCATCATCCGCAACGACTACTACGACAACATCGTCAAATACGTGAAGAACGGCGGCGCGCTGCTGGTCGCCGACGGCCCCACCTATGCCGGCCCGCTCAGCATCTTCCAGTCGCCGTTGAGCGACATCCTGCCCGCGCGGCCCACCGGCGAAGTGATCGAGGAGCGCTTCCGCCCGCTCAAGACCGACATCGGCAAGCGTCATCCGGTGACGGCGGCGCTCTCGGGCGACGGCACCGGGCCGAAGCCTTGGGGCCACTGGTTCCGCATCGTCGGCGCCCAGGTGCGAAGCGGCCACGTGCTGCTGCAGGGCCCGGGCGCGCGGCCGCTGATGATCGTCGACCGCGTCGAGAAGGGCCGCGTGGCGCTGCTGCTGTCGGACCAGATCTGGCTCTGGGACCGCGGCTACGAAGGCGGCGGCCCGCAGGCCGAGATGGTGCGCCGCTTCGCGCATTGGCTGATGAAAGAGCCGGAGCTCGAGGAAGAGCAGCTCGCGGGCACGATCCGCGCCGGCCGCCTCGACATCGTGCGCCGGAGCATGACGCCGTCGAATGCGCCGGCCAAGGTGACCGGCCCCGACAACCAGACCGTCGACGTGCCGATGACCGACCGCGGCGACGGCACCGCTTCGGGCTCGACCGTCATCTCCAAGCCCGGCCTCTACCGCATCACCGATGGCAAGCTCAACGCGATGGCGGCCATCGGCTCGCTGAACGCGAAGGAGATGGAGGACGTGCGCACGACCGACGCCAAGCTCAAGGCGGTCGTCGAGGCGAACCAGGGCAGCTTCGC
Source organism: Alphaproteobacteria bacterium (assembly GCA_036555425.1). Lineage (GTDB taxonomy): Bacteria > Pseudomonadota > Alphaproteobacteria > Bin65 > Bin65 > SBBV01. Next base: position 16,002 of record DATBLL010000007.1, read on the forward strand.
GTGGCTCGCCGACGGCGTGCCCGAGCTCCGCCGCGTCGGCCGCGAGGATCGCACGCATGGCGGCGGCTTCGGCGGCGCGTCCTGGATCGGCCTCCGCCAGAACGGCGACTATGTCGTCACCGGCATCCGCGAGCTGCCGCTGATGGTGGGTTTCGCGGCGCTGCTGCTCGCGATGCTGCCGCTGCTCTTCGCCTGGCGGCGCGAGGGGAAGTAATCCGCGGCGGATCAGAGGCAGATTCAGACCGGAAGACGGCGCTGCCCGACCTTGCCACTGCCCCACTTGAGGGGCGGTCGGCAACGCTGGCGCGCACCAGCGCGCCAGCGTTGACGGGTGGGGGTTCTCCTCTCCGGCGCCGCGGCGGTGGAGAGGCCCCGTCAGTCCGGCGCGCAGGGGCGCGCCGGACAGCTCCCCCTCAAGTGGGGAGCGACCCGGCGTCGTCGGCCTATTCGCGCGCGAACCAATTTATGCTTCAGCAGAGTCGACGAGCCCCCGTCCGGTTGGCCAAGATGAAGCGCCCGCCTGGGTGACCACGCGGAAAAAAAGCGGCCCGCGCGAGCGGGCCGCTTTCGTGCCGCAGGAGCTCTCGGCTAGTAGCAGACGCGCCCGTAATAGGCGTCCCAATAGCAATTGGGCGCGTAGTAGTGGGCGGGCGGCGGCGCGTAGTAATACGGCGTATAGGTATAGATGAACGGGAAGCTGAGGCTGAGGCCGATGTCCGCCTTGGCGGGCGCCGCCGTGGTCGCAATCCCGGCGCCCGCAACCATCGCGAACGCTGCGGGGACAAGCAGGATCTTGGCGATCTTGCGCATGGTTTTCTCCTCCTTTCGTCTCGTCGCGGTTACGCTTCGCCGGCCCCGGCACCGAAATGAACTGTCCGAAACCGGCGCTCTCGAGCGTCGATCGCTCGAGATTTCGTGGCGCCCCGGCGGCTCCAGCGCCGCCGCGCGCACACCAGAGGCCGGACGCATCGCGCCCCGGCCCATGCTCCCTAAACGACCGGGCGGCGGGAAATTTCCCCGGAACAAATCGCCGCGCCGGTGGAACCCGGGGGAACGGGAACGCGCGCCCGTCCGCGTGGGAATGACGCGCGCGCCAGCGCTCCCTCGCACGCTTTCACATGAGGTTGAGCGCATCCCAACAGCGAAGCGGCCGGCCCCTTGGGGCCGGCCGCTCGCGGGCGAATGGCGATTTGCGTTGGCGGTCCGGTTTACCAGCAGCCGATATAGGCCTGGCGCCACTGATAGCCGTCCCAGCGCCAATCGTAGCGGGCGCGGCAGGGCGGCGGCGGCGGATAGGACGGCGGCGGGTAGTAATAGGCGGGCGGCGGCGGGGGCGGGTAGTAGTAGGCCGGCGGGCCCAGATACACCGGCGGGAGGCCGATGCCGAGGAAGAAGCGCGTCCGCGCATCGGCCGAGCTCGATGTGGCAGTCAGCGTGGCGCCCGCGCCGAGCGCGATGATGCCAGCCGATAGCAGCAATTTCAGCGATTTGCGCATTGCGATCCCCATGCAGGTCCGAACCCTGGCAATAATACGGACGGAGTGCAGCCTTTCCTCCCCGCGATCGCGGCCGGGACGGGCCAAAAATGCGGCCCATTGTCTGAACGCGCAATGAATAGAAGCCGTTCCGCGCCCCGGCGGGCGGCCGCGGTCAGTTGGGGGTTTCGGCGAGCTTGCGCAGCGCGCCGGTCTTGGTCGCGAACAGCACGTCGCGATCGGCGGCGGCGATGAACGCCGCCAGCTCCGCGCGCGGCGAGGTGATCGTGACCTCGTCGACATAGGTGCCCTTCTTCACGCGGCCCTTGAGCTTGCCGGCCGCGATCGCGGCGATGGCTTGCTTCGTGTCCATCAATCTCAGCACCAGCGTGCTCTCGGTCACGTCGTAGCTGACGACCGTCAGCGCCGGCATGTCCTTGGCGGCGCCGATGCGCTGGGTGTTGAGATAGTCGCGGCCGTTCACCACCGTGCGCCACACGCGATAATGCGCGGCTTCGAGCGGGTTGTCGGCGCCCGGCCGGATGTTCGCGAACACGACGCGGTAGACGCCCTTCTCGTGCGTGTCCTCGGCGACGCTGAACAGGACCACCTCGCCGCGCTCGGCGTGGTACCAGGTGCCGAGCAGGCGCGAATCCGCCGACTTGGGATCGGGATCGGCGAGCGTCGCTTCGGTTTCGACGAAGCAGGCGCTGGTGAGCAGGAGGAGGCAAAGGCCGGCCGCGGCCTTGAGGATCGAGCGCATGGCGTGCTCCGAATATTGGGCCACCCGCAACCGTCGGCAGGTGCCTCGGCGTCCCGACCCCAATTAAAGCATGCAAAGCGATGCGGCGGAATTGGCGGCGCCGGTGTGGCGGCTTCGGGGCAGCGGCCGCGCCTCGGCTTGGTTAAAGCGTGGGCAGCGCGCGGGGCGGGGCGCCGCGGGAGAACGCGGCATCGATGCGTGCCAGCTCGGCCGCGGTGAGGCGAAGCTTGCCAGCCCCGGCATTGTCGGCCGTGTGCGCGGCGCTCGATGCTTTCGGGATCGCGAACAGCGAAGGCCGCCGTACCAGGAAGGCGAGCGCCACTTGGCGCGGCGTGGCGCCGTGCGCGGCCCCGCCATGGGCGGCCGCGATCTCCGCCAGAACGCGCCCGCCCGCGGAGCCCGGACCCGGAAAGCGGCGGCCGAACGGCGTGTAACCGACGAGGGCGACGCCGTGCGTCTCGCACCAGGGCAAGACCGCGTGCTCGATGCCGCGCTGCTCCACATGATAGAGCACCTGGTTGCAGGCGATGCGCCCCGGCCCGGCGATGGCGAGCGCCTCGTCGAGATCGCCGACGTCGAAATTGGAGACACCCCAGGCGCGTATCTTGCCCGCCTTCTCGAGCTCGTCGAACGCGGCGATGGTTTCGGCGAGCGGGATGCTCTCGCGCCAATGCAAGAGATAGCAATCGAGCCGCTCGACCTTGAGCCGCTTCAGCGATTTCTCACAGGCACGGATCGCGCCCTTGCGCGAGGCGTTTTCGGGCAGAACCTTCGAGACGAGGAACACCTCGTCGCGCCGGCCGGCGATCGCCTCGGCGACGATCTTTTCGGCCTCGCCCGCGCCGTACATCTCGGCGGTGTCGATATGCGTCATGCCGAGATCGAGCCCGCGCCGCAGTGCCGCCACGGCCTCGCGCCGCGACCCCTGCTCGAGGTTCCACGTGCCCTGGCCGATGGCGGCGACGTCGCGGCGCGTGCGGCCGAAGCGGTGATGGTTCATCGGAGATGAAGCCTATCTGCTATTCGGCAGCCGCAGCAGCTTGAACCCCGAGCCCTGGAAGACGTAGTCCGGACCCTTCGCCGCGATGAACGCGCGCAGCTCTTCGCGGCTCGCCGTGATCGTGACGGTGGGATCGGAGGGATCGCCTTCGACGCGGCCCTTGAGCTCGCCCGCGCGGATCGCCGTCGCGATGTTGCCGGTGTGCATGAGCCAGAATTGCGCGCCGCCCTGCGCCGAGACTTCCTTGCCCTCGATCCCCATCCGCACGAAGCCGTCGCTGATCGGCTCGAAGCGCACGACCATGCGCGGCGGCACGACGGCCTTCTCGCTCCAGGCGTCGCTGGTCTTCTCCAGATTGAGGTAGGTGCGCCCGTCCAGAGTCGTGCGCCAAGCGCGGAAATTCGCGAACGAGACCGGATTCTTCTCGTCGTTCGAGACCAGGATGTAGCTCAAGCGGAGCTGGCCGGCGGGATCGCCCTCGAGCTTGCGGATCGAGACCATGATCAGGCCGCCGCCATACCATTCGCCGATCATGCGCTCGTCGGCCTCGGCGGCGCTGGGCTCGCCCAAGAAGCCTTCGGTCTCGACGCAGCGCGGCGGCCCGCTGGCGACGAGCAGCAAGAGCAATAAGCGCGCGACGATCCGCATGGCCGTTCTCCGTTCTCCCGCTGGCGGGCCGACCCAGCGGCCGTGCTCTACTCCGCCGCCTGGCGCGCGCTCCAGAGCCCGGCCTTGCTCGGATCGTGCCACGCCCTCAGGAGCTCGGTTTCCTTGGCCTTGGCGTCCTCGATCGCCTTCTCTTTGATGTGGCCGTAGCCGCGGATGGCGTCGGGGATGGAGGCGATCTCGACCGCGAGCGCGTGGTTGTCCGGCGTCAGCGAGGCGAGCAGCGTCTTGACCGTCGCCTCGTATTCGTCGATGAGCTTCCGCTCGGTGCGCCGCTCGGCGCTCTTGCCGAAGAGGTCGAGCGCGGTGCCGCGCAGGAACTTCATCTTCGCGAGCAGGCGGAACGCCGGCATCATCCAGGCGCCGAAGGTCATCTTCTGGAGGTGGCCGGTGCGCGCGTCGCGCGGCGCCAAAAGCGGCGGCGCCAAGTGGAACTTCATCTTGAACTCGCCCTGGAACCGCTCGGCCAACTGGCGCTGGAACGTGCCGTCGGTGAAGAGCCGCGCCACCTCGTACTCGTCCTTGTAGGCCATGAGCTTGTAGAGATTGCGCGCGACGGCGTCGGCGAGCCCGGTCTTGCCCTTGCCCTTCTCGGCCTCGATGCGCCGCACCTCCACCATGAAGCGCTCGTAACGCTCGGCGTATTTGCGGTTCTGGTAGGCGGTGAGGTCTTTGACGCGGATCGCGATCACGTCGGCGAGCGATTTCGCGGCCGGTCGCGCGAGCGGCACCGGCTCGGCCGGAAACGCGATCTTGGCGACGGCCTCGAGGTCCACCGCGGCCCGCCGGCCCCAGGCGAAGGCCTCCTTGTTCATGCGCACCGCGACGGCGTTCAACTCGATCGCCTTCTCGATCGAAGCGAGCTGCAGCGGGATGAGGCCCTTCTGGAACGCGTAGCCGAGCATGAACATGTTGCCGGCGATGGCGTCGCCCATCAGCGCGGTCGCGAGCCGCGTCGCGTCGACGACGCTCAGGCCCTCGCGCCCGACGGCGTCGGCGATGGCGGCTTGCATCGCGGCGTTGGGGAACTGCACGTCGCGGTTCTGGATGAAGGCTGCGGTCATCTGCTCGTAGGCGTTGACGACCGCGCGCGTGCCGCCCGCCTTCATCGTGCGGAGCGCGTCGGGCGAGGCGGCCACCACGACATCGCAGCCGATGATCGCGTCGGCCTCGCCGGCGGCGATGCGCGCCGCGTAGATGTCGTCGGGCCGGTCGGCGATGCGCACATGGCTCATCACCGCGCCGTTCTTCTGGGCGAGGCCGGTCATGTCGAGCACCGAGACGCCCTTATTCTCGATGTGAGCGGCGACGCCGAGCAGCTGGCCGATGGTGATGACGCCGGTGCCGCCGATGCCGGTGACGAGGATGCCGTGCGGCTTGGCCGCGCTCGGAAGCTGCGGCAGCGGGATGGCACCGTCGGGCAGCGCCTTGGGGCCGGCCGCGCGCGCGCGCCGCGGCGCCGCGCCATAGACCGAGACGAAGGCCGGGCAGAAGCCTTTGACGCAGGAATAGTCCTTGTTGCAGTTGGACTGATCGATCGCGCGCTTCCTCCCGAATTCGGTCTCCTTCGGCAGCACCGAGATGCAGTTCGATTGCACCGAGCAGTCGCCGCAGCCCTCGCAGACGCGCTCGTTGATGAAGACGCGGCGCGGCGGATCGACCATGAGCCCGCGCTTGCGCCGCCGGCGCTTCTCGGCGGCGCAGGTCTGCTCGTAGATCAGCACCGACACGCCCTTCCAGTCGCGCAGCTCGCGCTGCACGGCGTCGAGGTCGTCGCGGTGGTGGAAGGTCGTGCCCGGCGGCCAATGCCAGTCGATGGGATATTTCAACGGGTCGTCGGAGACGACGGCGATGCGCTTGATGCCTTCGGCCCAGACCTGATTGGCGACGTCGGCCGGCGTCGGCGAGCCCTCGACCGGCTGGCCGCCGGTCATCGCCACCGCATCGTTGTAGAGAATCTTGTAGGTGATGTTCACCTTGGCCGCGACGCAGGCGCGGATCGCGAGCAGGCCCGAGTGGTAATAGGTGCCGTCGCCGAGATTGGCGAAGATGTGCTTCTCATTGGTGAACGGCGCCTGGCCGATCCACGGCGTGCCCTCGCCGCCCATGTGCGTGAAGGTCGCCGTGTTGCGGTTCATGAAGATCGCGAGCGTGTGGCAGCCGATGCCCGCCGTTGCGCGGCTTCCTTCGGGAACGTTCGTTGACGTGTTGTGCGGGCATCCCGAGCAGAAATAAGGGATGCGCACGAGATCCGGCTTCTTGGCGGCGAGCGCCTTCTCCTTGGCCTCCAAGAAGGCCATGCGCTCGCGCATCGCCGGGCTGTCGTAGAATTTCAAGATGCGCGTGGCGAGCGCCTTGGCGACGACGGTGTTGGAGAGCTCGCCGCCGGCCGGCAGCAGCCATTGCTGGTTCTCGTCGAACTTGCCGACGACGCGCGGGCGCGCCTTTTCGTTCCAGTTGTAGAGCTGCTCCTTCAATTGGTTCTCGATGATCGCGCGCTTCTCCTCGACGACGATGACCTCCTCGAGCCCGTGCGCGAATTCGCGGGCACCCTCGCGCTCGAGCGGCCACACCATGCCGACCTTGTAGACGCGGAGACCGATCTCGGCCGCGAGCCGCGCGTCGATGCCGAGGTCCTGGAGCGCCTGGCGCACGTCGAGATAGGCCTTGCCGCTGGTGATGATGCCGAGGCGCGGCTTCGGACTGTCGATGACGATGCGGTCGATCTTGTTGGAGCGGGTGAAGGCGAGGGCGGCGTAGACCTTGTGCTTCTGGAGCCGCGCCTCCTGGTCCCAGAAGCTGTCGGGCCAGCGGATGTTGAGGCCCCCCGCCGGCATCTCGAACGTGTTCGGCAGCTTGAAATCGTAGCGCTCGGGATCGACCGCGACCGAAGCCGAGGCCTCGACGTTCTCCGAGACGCATTTCAGCGCCACCCAGCAGCCCGAGTAGCGCGACATCGCCCAGCCGAAGATGCCGTAGTCGAGCGTCTCCTGGGTGTTGGCCGGGAACAGCACCGGCACCATCGCGGAGATGAAATTGTGGTCCGACTGGTGCGGGAGGGTGGAGGAGGCGGCGCCGTGATCGTCGCCGGCGCAGATGAGGACGCCGCCGTGCTTCGAGGTGCCGGCGGTGTTGGCGTGCTTCATCACGTCCATGGTGCGGTCGACGCCCGGGCCCTTGCCGTACCACATGGCGAAGACGCCGTCGTATTTGGCGCCGGGGAAGAGATTGAGCTGCTGCGAGCCCCAGATCGAGGTCATCGCCAGGTCCTCGTTCAGGCCCGGCTCGAACTTGATGTGGTTTTCGGCGAGATACTTCTTGGCGCGCCAGAGATTCTGGTCGAGCCCGCCCAGGGGCGAACCGCGATAGCCCGAAATGAAGCCGGCGGTGTTGAGGCCCCGGGCCACGTCGAGCCAGCGCTGCATCAGCGGCAGGCGGACGAGCGCCTGGATGCCGGTCAAATAAACCCGGCCCCGCTCGAGTGTGTACTTGTCCTCGAGCGAGACCGGAAGCGGAGCGGGCAGCGCCATCGGCGGCTTCTCCCAATGATGCGGGAAATCGTTGCTTTCTAAGGTAATGCGCCGGGCGGGGGATGCAATCGGCAAGTGGAGGCGGCGTGCATGCGCAAGCTTGGGTCGATTGCGCGCCCCGCCGCGCAATTCCGATTTCCTCTTTGCACGCCGGGCGAAATTCCCTTTCCTCTCCCTTCGGGAGAGAGCAGCCGGCCTCCCGCGCCTGCCTCTTGCCTGCGATTGATCGGCGCCGATCGGCGGTGTTAGCTCGGCGGCAGAGGGGCTCGCCATGAAGGCACGCGCCGCCTTCTTCCTGCTGCTGGTCGCCGCCGCGCCGGCCTCAGCCGACGACGCATCCGATTGGCGGCGCTGCGAGCGCGCTTCGGCCGATCCGCCCGCCGGCATCGCGGCCTGCACGCGCCTCATCGACGGCGGCAGGCAGTCTCCCGCCGACCTCGCGCTCGCGCACTACAACCGCGGCAATGCATTCGCGGTGCTCAACCAATATGCGCGCGCGATCGCGGACTATGGCCGCGCCATCGATCTCAATCCCGAGGACGCGCAGGCGCATGCCAATCGCGGCCTCGCCTTCTATGCGCTCAGGAAATACGCGCTCGCGATCGAGGATTTCGACCAGGCGATCGCGCTCGAGGCGAAGGACGCCAATTTCTACAATCTCCGCGGCGCCACCTACCGCGCGATGGGCAAGTTCGAGGAGGCGATCCTCGACTATGACCGCGCGATCGATCTCAAGCCCGGTTTCGCCCAGGCCTACAACAACCGCGGCAACGCCTATGCGATGCAAGGCGACGATGCGCGCGCGATCGAGGACTACGACCGCGCGATCAAGCTCGTGCCCGACTATGCCAGCGCCTATCAGAACCGCGCCGCCGCGCACGAAGCGCTCGGCCACAAGGCCGAGGCGATCCGCGACTACCGCGCGGCGCTGCGCCTCGATGCGAGCCTGGAGGATTCGCGCAAAGGGCTCACGCGGCTGACGGCGGCGCGGTGACTCTGGCACCGAGTGCGGTGGAGAAGCCCCCATCCAACCTCTCCCCGCTTCGCGGGGGAAGGCTCACACCGCTCTCCTTCCCCCGCTTGCGGGGGAAGTTCGGGTTGGGGGTCTGCCCGCAAGAAAAGAACAGGCCGAGCGCTTGAACGAGGTGATCGTCCCTGCCTATTCAGGCTCGCGCTTGTCGCCGGGGCGGGCGTCGCCGAGCTGGGTCGGGCTCAGGCTCGGCCACGGCCATTGCGGCATGCGCGCGAGCGGGTGCGGATCGAAGCAGCGGCGGAAGACGCTGCGCGTCTCGCGCGCGCCCTCGAGTTGGAGCCGGCCCTTGTCGATGGCCTGCTGCAGCTTGGTCTGGCCCATCCACACGTCGATCAAGGTCCGCACGTCGGTTTCGACGCGGAGATCGACGTCGAAGCCGGGGCGCTTGATGCAGAGGTCGACGTCGCCCTCCTCGAACACCAGCCACCAGAGCCGCTTGGCACTCGGCTGCCCGGCGAAATAGAACTCGATCACGGTGCGGCCGTCGGGCGGAACCACGTCGCGGCGGAGATTGCGGCGCATGTCCCACATCAAGAGCGCCACGTCGAGATTGTGATCGGGCGTCTGGTGCTGCAGCCAGCGCAGGCCCCAGGCGCCGAGCCCCTCGACGATGGGCCGAAGCTGCTCGCCCGACTGGGTCAGCCGGTATTCGGGGCTGCCGTCGGCGCCGCGCTTCCTCTCGACGAGCCCGGCGAATTGCAGCTGCTTCAAGCGTTGCGAGAGCAACGATGGCGACATCAGCGGCACGCCGCGCTTCAGCTCGTTGAAGCGCGTGTGGCCGTAGAGCAGCTCGCGCAAGACGAGCGGTGTCCAGCGCTCGGCGAAGACCTCGGCGGCCATCGCGAGGGGGCAGAACTGGCCATAGCCTCGAAAGCGCGCCATCGCGGTATCTCCTCTGACGAGGCGAGACGGGCAGTACAGATTTTGGACTTACGGGGCGGCGGGTGCAACGGCATCGTCCGCCGCATGTCGGATCGGCAAACAAGTTCGGACGCGCGGGCAATCCCGCTTCGCGGCCTTGCCGCCGCGGCCTTGGCGCTCGCCGCCGCGATACCCATCTGCGCGGCGGCGGAGGGCTCGAAGCTGTTCGACCCGATCGCCGCCGTCCTCGAACACCCGCGCTGCATGAACTGCCACCGGGGCGCCGAATCCCTGCATCCCGCGGATGTCGGAAAACCAAGCGAAAGCCGTGTCGCGCGCGCGCCGCAGCCAACGTCGATGGCGGCGGTGCCGTGCGGCGCCTGCCATCGCGACCGCAATTCTGCCGACGGCGTTCCGGGCGCGCCGCGCTGGCGCCTCGCGCCGTCCAGCGCGAATTGGAAGCACCTCGGCGCGGCCGAGCTGTGCGCGGCGATCAAGGATCCGGCGCGCAACGGCAAGCGCTTCACGATCGCGGCCGTCATCGAGCACATGAAATCGGCGCCGCTGGTGCTCTGGGCCTGGCGCCCCGGCGGGGGCCGCACAGCACCCGAGCTCTCGCACGGGGAATTCGTCCGCGCGCTCGAGGCCTGGGCCGCGGCCGGCGCACCCTGTCCCGCCCAAGACGTGCCGCCGGCGCCCCGGCGCTGAGCCCCGAAGCGCCCCGAACCCGCTACAGACCTTGTACTAGCCAGCGGCTTGCGTCCGCCGCAGAGTCCGGTCGGGAAGGGCGGGGCGGGCCAACCGTCAAATTGGAGTCATGCCATGTCGATCATCGGTTCGCGCTGGATCGATCTCGTCAACGAGATCGGGCCGGGTTTCGCCGCCAAGGCCGCGAAGGCGGGCGATAGCGATGCCTTCGTTGCCGAGAACTACGCCGTCCTGAAGCAGAAGAAGCTGTTCTCGGCGCAGGTGCCGCCCGAATTCGGCGGCGGCGGCGCGCGCCACCCGGAGATCTGCGCGGCGCTGCGCGGGCTCGCGCGCCATTGCCCCTCGACGGCGCTGGCGCTCTCGATGCACCAGCACCTCGTCTCGGCCGCGCTCCACAACCACCGCAAGGGCAAGCCCGGGCAGAAGTTGCTCGAGGCCGTGGGCGGCAAGGAGCTGGTGCTGGTCAGCACCGGCGCCAACGACTGGCTCGCCTCGAGCGGCGAGGCGAAGAAGGTCGAGGGCGGCTTCCGCGTCAGCGGCACGAAAACCTTCGCCAGCGGCAGCCCGATGGGCGACCTGCTCGCCACCTCGGCGCCCTACCAGGATCCGAAGGAAGGCTGGCAGGTGCTGCATTTCCCGGTGCCGATCAAGTCCGAGGGGGTGACGGTCAACGACGATTGGCGCGCGATGGGCATGCGCGGCACCGGCTCGGGCTCGGTCACGCTCAAGGACGTGTTCGTGCCCGAGGCGGCGGTCGCGGTGCGCCGCCCGCGCGCCAGGTATCACGGCGTCTGGAACGTCATCATCGTCTGCGCGATGCCCACCATCATGTCGGTCTATGTCGGCGTGGCGGAAGAGGCGGCGGAGCGCGCGGTGGCGGCGGCGCGGAAACGGCCGCAGGGCGTGCTGCCGCAATTGCTGGGCGAGCTCGAGAACCATCTCACCACGGCGCGGTTGGCGGTCGACAGCATGGTCGCGCTCGCCAGCGATCTCGATTTCGAGCCCAGCAACGAGCGCGCGAACGCGGTGCTGGTGCGCAAGACGATCGCCGCCAACGCCGTGATCGCCGCCTGCGCCAAGGCGCTCGAAGCCGCGGGCGGCGCCGGCTATCTCCGCCCGACCGGCATCGAGACCCTGCTCCGCGACGCCTATGCGGGGCAGTTCCATCCGTTGCCGGAGAGGAAGCAGCAGGAGTTCACCGGGCGAATGGCGCTGGGCCTCGATCCGGTCGCATAACTTCGCTCTCCTCTTGAGGGAAAGCTGTCCAGCGCGCTCTTGCGCGCTGGACTGAGGGGGCCTCTCCACCGCTGCGGCGCCGGAGAGGAGA
>DATBLL010000012.1:0-25405 GCA_036555425.1 Alphaproteobacteria bacterium
AGGATCACCGAGCCGCAGCCCAGGATGCCGGCGGCGACCGCGCCCTGCAGCGCATCGGGCGCCGCGGCCAAGGTCATGCGCGCCGCCTGCACCGTCGGCGTGAGCCCATGCTCGGCGATGGCGACGAGCAGCGCGTCGAGGAAGAAGCGCTGGTTCTCGGAGGGGCGCTGGCCGGTGACGTGGAGGAAGAAGAACTCGGTGAAGCTCATCTGGCCGATGAGCTCGCCGGCGAGATCGTGGCCGCGGACGGTGATCGCGCGCGCATCGGCCGTCGAAATCGACGTCCGGGCTGCGCCCGGCTTTCCGATCATCATGGACGTCCTCCCGCGCGGTTCTCGTTTGACTTTGTCCGCTGCGCGGACAATTATCCGCTCTGCGGACAACAGTAAAGCCGGCCTATCGGATGTCAAGCGCACCAATATCAAGCGCCGGGGACGACCGGGATTTCGTGCGCGCGCTGGCGCGCGGCCTCGCCGTGATCGAGAGCTTCGACGACACCCGCGCGGCGATGACTTTGAGCGACGTGGCGCGGCGCACCGGCTTGAGCCGCGGCGCCGTCGCCCGCGTGCTCCACACGCTCGAGACGCTCGGCTACTTGAAGAGCGACGGGCGCCACTTCTCGCTGCTGCCGCGCACGTTGAAGCTCGGCTACGCCTATCTCTCCTCGCAGCCGCTCTGGCGCATCGCGCATCCGATGCTCGAGGCGGTGGCGCGCGACACCGGCAATGCCTGCTCGCTCTCGGTGCTCGACGGCGAGGAAATCGTCTACGTCACCTGGGTCTCGGCCGGGCGCCTCGTCTACGACTATGTCGGCGTCGGCGGGCGCCTCCCCGCCTTCTGCGCCTCGATGGGCCGCGTGCTGCTGGCGGCGCTCTCCGACGCCGAGCTCGACGCGTTCTTCGCCAAGGCCAAGCTCCAGCCGCGCACGCCCAAGACGATCACCGATCCCCAGCGCCTGCGCGCCGTCCTCGCCGCCGTGCGCCGCAACGGCTACGGCACGCAGGACGAGGAGATCGAGCCCGGCCAGCGCGCGGTGGCGGTGCCGGTCGTCGACGAGAAGGGCGCCACCATCGCCGCCATCAACGTGACCGTCGCCGCGCACCGCACCACGATGAAACAGATGATCGACACCGCCGTCCCGGTCTTGCGTCGCGAAGCGAAACGCCTCGGCGAAGCGCTCTCGCTCGTGCCCGCGCGCGATCTTTCGGTCGGCCGCACGGCGCGCGTGCGTTAGGCCTCTTCCCCCTCGGGAGAAGGCGTTGGGGTTGAGGGGGCGATGGATCTCTCCATGTCTTGTTTGCGCGCGGCATCCCTTCGCTGGATAGGCCCGTCGCCCCCTCAACCCTGTCCCTCTCCCCAGGGCGAGGGGACGCCGCGGCGGCGCGCTCGAGCCCGTCCGGAATTCCTCGGCCGCGCGCGTGTGCGGCCTTCGCTGCGCCTCGGCTCAGGGATCGCGCTGGTCGAGGACCCGCACCGTCGCACACAGCAGGACGATGCGATCGTGCCACGACGGCGCTGCCAAATCGGCGTGGAACAGGCGCTCGACCAAATAGAGGTCCGCGCGGCCGCGGCGGACCGCTTGCGCAAGGCGCCCGCTCTCGGCCGCGGGAATGACCCTGTCATCCTCGCCATGAACGAGAATGAGCCGCGCGCGCATGTCGTCGCGGAGGTTCCGCCGCGCCGGGTTGAGCGCGTCGAGCGTGTCGCGAATGCGCGGCGGGAGGCGGCGGATCAGGTCGGGCACGCGCGCCGGATCGGTATTCTCCACCAACGCGACCACCGCGCGCCCCTCCGCCTTGAGCCGCCGCGCCATCGCGCCCACATCCCGCCCGGGGTCCGCGTGCTTCGCGATGGCGATGGCGGAGAGCGCAGCGCGATCCGCCGGGTCGGCGATATAGGCGGCATTGCTCTGGGCGAACCGCCATTTGGCGGCCGGATCGGGCCGCCCGACGATCGCGGGCAGGCCCGGCGCCGGCTGGTAGTACCCAGTCGTGAAATAGCGGATTACTGCCTCGCCGTCATAGTAGCCGCCGATCGCCAGGAGGAAGCCGACGCGATCGCGGATGTCGGGCTCCATGGCCGCGAGCAAGGCCGGGCCCACGGCATAGGAGACGGCTTGCACGCCGATCGGCCGATAGCGCATGGCCTCGAGCTGATGCACGGCGTCGGCGATCGCGCGGATGTCCTCGATGCCGACCCGGGCTTCGCGCAGATTGGGCATGTCGGGCACCAGGACCGCGAACCGTCCCTTCGCGAGCGCCAGCGCCAAGGCGACGAGTCGGGGATCGTCCTTTCCCTGCGGCGACAGGCCGGGCACGAGAACGACGGCGGCGTGCGGGCGACGCCCGTCCTCGACGCGCTCATAGAGATCCGCCACGCGAGCACGCCCGCCGACGCGATAGGCGATCGGGCGCCGCACCTGGGCGAGATCGGCGGTGGCGAATTCCCGCCGCTTCGATTGCTCCACGAGTTCGTCGAGGACTGTCACCGCTTCGGTGACCTGACAGCCCGCGACGACCCAGGCGAGCAGGCCGAGCGCGACCGCGGGGCCGAGAGGATGCCGATGCCGCCGCGCCGCTGCTTCCTGCACATCGCCTCTCAACCGCGCATCATGCGCTTCCGGCCGGCCTCCATCTCAGCGCGGCAGCTCGCTCGATCCCATCAGGAATTCGTCGACGGCGCGGGCGCATTGGCGGCCTTCGCGGATCGCCCAGACGACGAGCGACTGGCCGCGGCGCATGTCGCCGGCCGCGAATACCTTCGCGACCGAGGTGCGGTAGTCGTCGGTGTTGGCGCGCACGTTGCCGCGCGGATCGAGCTCGACGCCCGACTGCTCGATCATGCCGGGGCGCGCGGGCCCCAGGAACCCCATCGCCAGCAGCACGAGATCGGCCTTGAGCTCGAACGCGCTGCCCGGGATCTCGCGCATTTCGGTGCGGCCGTTGGCGCCCTTCACCCATTCGAGCCGCGCGCATTCGAGCGCTTCCACCTTGCCCTTGCCGACCGCGCGCTTGGTCAAGACCGACCAGTCGCGCTCGCAGCCTTCTTCCTGCGAGGACGAGGTGCGGAGCTTCAGCGGCCAATCGGGCCAGGTCAGCGCCTTGTTTTCGTGCTCGGGCGGCTTCGGCATGATCTCGAGCTGCGTCACCGAGGCGGCGCCCTGGCGGATCGAGGTGCCGATGCAGTCCGAGCCGGTGTCGCCGCCGCCGATCACGACGACGTGCTTGCCCTTGGCGCTGATGGCGCCGCGCGGCGCCGCCTTGGCCTCGGCATCGCCGGCGACGCGCTTGTTCTGCTGCACGAGGAAATCCATCGCGTAGTGAATGCCGGCGAGCTCGCGCCCCGGGACTTCGAGATTGCGCGGCCATTCGGCGCCGCCGGTCAGCGCCACCGCGTCGTAGCCGTCGAGCAGCGACTTGAACGGGATCGTCTTGCCCACCTCGACCCCGGTGCGGAACTCGACGCCCTCGGCCGCCATCTGCCGCATGCGACGGTCGATGATGTGCTTCTCCATCTTGAAGTCGGGGATGCCGTAGCGCAGCAGCCCGCCGATGCGGTCGGACTTTTCGAACAGCGTGACGCCGTGCCCCGCGCGCGCCAGCTGCTGCGCGCAGGCCATGCCCGCCGGCCCCGAGCCCACGACCGCGACACCCTTCCCCGTCCGCCGCGCCGGCACTTCGGGCACGATCCAGCCCTCGGCCCAGCCGCGGTCGACGATCGTGCACTCGATCGACTTGATTGTGACCGGATTGTCGTCGATGTTGAGCGTGCAGGCTTCCTCGCACGGCGCCGGGCAGATGCGGCCGGTGAATTCGGGGAAGTTGTTGGTCGAGTGCAAGGTCTCCAGCGCGCTCCGCCACTGGTCACGATAGACGAGGTTGTTCCAGTCCGGGATCATGTTGTTGACCGGACAGCCCGCGTGGCAGAATGGAATTCCGCAATCCATGCAGCGTGCGGCCTGCGTCGCGCACGCCGACGTCTCCATCGGCTTGATGAATTCCTTCCAGGTGGTCTTGCGCTTCTCGACCTTCTCGTAGCTCCGGTCCTGGCGCGCGATTTCCAAGAAGCCGGTCGGCTTCCCCATGGCTCACCCCGAATGAATGTCTGAAATCACCGAAGAGAAGTAAGGTTTGAACCACAGAGGACTCGAAGGACACGGAGGAGAGCAAGACGCGCGCCGATGGCGCGCAGGAAATCTTCTCCGTGTCCTCTGTGTCCTCCGTGGTTCATTTCTCTTCTACTCCGCTGCCACGCGCGATACCTGGCGCTCGGCCCTCATCTCGAGGAGCGCGCGGCGGTAATCCTTGGGCACGATCTTGACGAAGCGCGTGACCGCGTTGGCCCAATCGTCGAGCAGCGCGCGGGCGCGGGCGCTGCCGGTGTGCATGTGGTGGCGCTCGACGAGGATGCGCAGGCGCTCGGCGTCGAAGCGCAGCACGTCGCCCATGCCGTTGTCCTCGACGCTCGCCGAGCGCTGGCGCGGCTGCTCGGGATCGTCGGCCGCGGCGGGATCGGCGGCGGCGACCGCTTCGAGATCGACCATGGCCGGATTGCAGAGCTCCCGGAAGCAGCCGCCGGGGTCGAAGACATAGGCGATGCCGCCCGACATGCCGGCGGCGAAGTTGCGGCCGGTGGCGCCGAGCACGGCGACGACGCCGCCGGTCATGTATTCGCAGCCGTGATCGCCGGTGCCCTCGACGACGGCGACGGCGCCCGAGTTCCGGACCGCGAAGCGCTCGCCGGCGACGCCCTCGAAATAGGCCTCGCCAGCGATGGCGCCGTAGAGCACCGTATTGCCGACGACGATGTTCTTCAGCGGATCGCGCTTCGCCTCAGGCGGCTGCTTTACGACGAGGCGGCCGCCCGAGAGCCCCTTGCCGACATAGTCGTTGGCGTCGCCGATCAGCGTCGCCGCGACGCCGCGCGCGAGCCAGGCGCCAAAGCTCTGCCCGGCCGTGCCGGTGAAGCGCAGCGAGATGGTGTCTTCGGGCAGGCCGGCGTGGCCGTAGCGCTTCGCCACCTCGCCCGAGAGCATCGCGCCCACGGTGCGGTGGACATTGCGGATCTCGCGCTCGATGCTGACCGGCTCGCCGCGCTCGAGCGCGGGACCGGCCGCCGCGATCAGCTCGTGATCGATCGCGCGGTCGAGATGATGGTTCTGCTTCTCGCAATTGTAGATCGCGACGCCGGCCTTGGCCGGCGGCTGAAAGAGCAGCTTCGAGAGATCGACGCCCTTCGCCTTCCAGTGCTCGACCGCGCGGCGCATGTCGAGGCGGTCGACGCGGCCCACCATCTCCTCGAAGGTGCGGAAGCCCAACTGCGCCATCAGCTCGCGCACTTCCTCGGCGACGAAGAAGAAATAATTGATCACGTGCTCGGGCTGGCCGGTGAAGCGCTTGCGCAGCACCGGATCCTGCGTCGCGATGCCGACCGGGCAAGTATTCAAATGGCACTTGCGCATCATGATGCAGCCGGCGGCGATCAGCGGCGCGGTCGCGAAGCCGAACTCATCGGCGCCCAGCAACGCGCCCACGACGACGTCGCGGCCCGTCCTCAAGCCGCCATCGACCTGCACTGCGATGCGACCCCGGAGCGCATTCAGCACCAGGGTCTGCTGCGTCTCGGCGAGGCCGATCTCCCAGGGCGATCCGGCGTGGGTGAGCGAGGTGAGCGGCGAGGCGCCGGTGCCGCCCTCGAAGCCAGCGATGGTGACGTGATCGGCGCGCGCCTTGGAGACGCCGGCCGCGACCGTGCCGACGCCGACCTCGGAGACGAGCTTCACCGAGACGCGCGCCTTGGGATTCACGTTCTTCAAGTCGTGGATGAGCTGCGCCAGGTCCTCGATCGAATAGATGTCGTGATGCGGCGGCGGCGAGATCAGGCCCACGCCCGGCGTCGAATAGCGCACGCGCGCGATGTTCTTGTCGACCTTGCGGCCGGGCAGCTGGCCGCCCTCGCCCGGCTTGGCGCCCTGCGCCATCTTGATCTGGAGATCGTCGGCATTGACGAGATATTCGGCGGTGACGCCGAAGCGGCCCGAGGCCACCTGCTTGATCGCCGAGCGCAGCGAATCGCCGTTGGGCAGCCGCTTGAAGCGGTCGGATTCCTCGCCGCCCTCGCCGGTGTTGGACTTTCCGCCGATCCTGTTCATCGCGATGGCGAGCGTCGTGTGCGCCTCGCGGCTGATCGAGCCGAAGCTCATGGCACCGGTGGCGAAGCGCTTGACGATCTCCGACGCGGGCTCGACCTCTTCGAGGGGCAGCGGCTTCTCCGCCAGCTTGAACTGCATCAGCCCGCGGATCGTCAGCAGCCGCTCGCTCTGGTCGTTGATCGATTTCGCGAAAGCGCGATAGTCGTCGCGCGAATTGCCCCGCACCGCGTGCTGGAGGTTCTTGATCGACTCGGGCGTCCAGGCGTGGTCCTCGCCGCGCAGGCGGAACGCGTATTCGCCGCCGACGTCGAGCATCTGGCGGTAGATCGGGCTGTCGCCATAGGCGGCGCGGTGGCGCGCCAGCGCCTCCTCGGCGACGGCGGCCAGGTCGGCCCCCTCGATCGTCGTCGCCGTGCCGGTGAAGTATTTATCGACGAAATCGGACGAGAGCCCGACCGCGTCGAAGATCTGCGCGCCGCAATAGGACTGATAGGTGGAGATGCCCATCTTGGCGATCACCTTCAGCATCCCCTTGCCGACGCCCTTCAGGTAGTTCTTCTGCGCGCCGTAGTCGTCGAGCTTCAATCCGTTGCGGATGCGTATGTCTTCGAGCGTTTCGAAGGCGAGATAGGGATTGATCGCCTCGGCGCCGTAGCCGGCGAGCACGCAGAAATGATGCACCTCGCGCGCCTCGCCGCTTTCGACCACGAGGCCGGTGCGCGTCCGCAGGCCCTGGCGGATCAGGTGATGGTGCACCGCCGCCGTCGCCAAGAGGGCCGGGATCGGCACGCGCTCGGACGAAACGGCGCGGTCGGAGAGGATGAGGATGTTGTTGCCGTCGAGCACCGCGTCGGTCGCCTGGCCGCAGATGCGCTCGAGCGCACCCTTCAGCCCGCCCGCGCCGGCCGTGACCGGCCAGGTCGTGTCGATGGTGAAGGTGCGGAAGGCGCCGCTCACCAGCATCTCGATCGAGCGGATCTTCTCGAGATCGGCGTTGGTGAGGATTGGCTGCGCCACTTCGAGCCGGCAATGCGTGCCGGCCTGGTGGCCGAGCAGATTCGGCCGCGGCCCGATCATCGAGACCAGCGACATCACCAGCTCTTCGCGGATCGAATCGATCGGCGGATTCGTCACCTGCGCGAAGTTCTGCTTGAAATAGGTGTAGAGCAGCTTCGGCTTCTTCGAGAGCACCGAGATTGGCGTGTCGGTGCCCATCGAGCCGACCGGATCGTCGCCGGACGTCATGAGCGGCTCGAGGAAGAACTGGAGATCCTCCTGGGTGTAGCCGAAGGCCTGCTGGCGGTTGAGCAGCGAGGCCGGATCGTTGGTGCGTGCCGGGCCGGGCGCGTCCTCGGGCTCGGGCAGCGTCTCGAGCTTGAACTGCGTGGCCTTGAGCCAATCCTCGTAGGGCTCGGCCTCGGCGAGGGTGCGCTTGATCTCGGCGTCGTCGATGATGCGGCCCTGCTCGAGATCGATGAGCAGCATCTTGCCCGGCTGCAGGCGCCAT
This sequence comes from Alphaproteobacteria bacterium, assembly GCA_036555425.1. Taxonomy (GTDB): domain Bacteria; phylum Pseudomonadota; class Alphaproteobacteria; order Bin65; family Bin65; genus SBBV01. The sequence continues at coordinate 7,659 of DATBLL010000012.1, forward strand.
TTGTGGACGATGCGCTCCTCGGGCACCGGCAGCACACCCGCTTCCGACGCCATGACCACGTGGTCGTCGTCGGTGACGAAGTAGCGCGCGGGCCTGAGGCCGTTGCGGTCGAGCGTGGCGCCGATCTGGCGCCCGTCGGTGAACGCGATCGCGGCCGGCCCGTCCCAGGGCTCCAGGAGCGCCGCGTGATACTCGTAGAACGCGCGACGCTGCGGATCCATGAGGGTGTTCCCGGCCCACGCCTCCGGGATCAGCATCATCATCGCATGCGCGAGCGAATAGCCGCCGGCGACGAGCAGCTCGAGCGCATTGTCGATGCAGGCCGTGTCCGATTGCCCGTGCGGAATGATCGGCCACATCTTGTCGAGATCGGCGCCGAGCAGCTCCGATTCCATCGAGCCGCGCCGCGCCGCCATCCAGTAGGTGTTGCCGCGCACCGTGTTGATCTCGCCGTTATGCGCGAGGAAGCGGTAGGGATGCGCGAGGCGCCAGGAGGGGAACGTGTTGGTCGAGAAGCGCTGATGCACGAGCGCCAGCGCCGACTCGCACAGCGGATTGCGAAGGTCCTGGTAGAAGCCGTCTACTTGATGCGCGAGCAGCAGGCCTTTGTAGACGACGGTGCGCGACGAGCAGGAGGGGATATAGAGATCGCGCATCCCCTTCCGCCCCTCTCTCGAAGGGAATTCGCGCGCGCTGTTGAGCGTCTGCTTGCGGATGACAATGAGCTTGCGCTCGAACGCGTCCTGGTCCTTGAGCTTCGGGCTGCGGGCGATGATCGCCTGGCGGATCGTCGGCATGGTCTCGAGCACGCGCTCGCCCAGGCCGGTCGTGTCGATTGGCACTTCGCGCCAGCCGAGCAGGGTCTGCCCTTCCACCTGCACGAAGCGCTCGAAATGCTGGATCGCGATGTCGCGCGCCTTGGCGCTCCTCGGCAGGAAGCACATGGCGACGCCATAACGGCCGGACGGCGGCAAGAGGATGCTGTTCTTGGCCGCCCAATCGCGGAGCAAGGCATCCGGGATCTGGATGAGGCAGCCCGCCCCGTCGCCGACCAAGGGATCGGCGCCGACCGCGCCGCGATGATCCAGGTTCAGGAGGATCTGAATGCCGCGGCGGATGATGTCATGAGATTTCTTGCCCTTGATGTTGACGACGAAGCCCACGCCGCACGCATCGTGCTCGTTCCTGGGATCGTACAGGCCTTGTGCGGGCGGCAAGCTCATCGTTCTCCCCTGGCCCGTCTTTACGAGGCAAATTTCGGGCCTAGCCCTGGCTATATCTTATTTCCCAGGCGGCAGGGCAAGTCTTTGAAAGTCGCGGTACATACAAGATTTTCGGCCGCCGAGCGGACACATTGGGTTGTGACGGGCACCGACCACCAGATCGTGCGTTTTCCGCAAATCTTGCGGCGTCCGTTGCAAGATTTCCCGCTTTGGCCTTACCTACGGCTTCGCCCGCCTGGCGCCTTGCGCGCGCAGCGCCGCCGTCGCCGCTTCGTCCACTGCGCCGCCGTCCCTCAACACCACGCCGTAGTCGCGCTCGGCCGCCTCGCGCGCGACAATGCCGTCGGCGACGTCGGCGGCGACGTGCGCGGGCGGTCGGTCGAAAGGATCGCCGTAGCCGGCACCGCCGGGCAGCGAAAGGCGGAGCCGCTCGTCGGCGGCCACCACTTGCAGGCCCATCGCGCGCAGCTTGGCGCCCGAGGCGGTCTCGACGCGGCCCGGGGTGCCGTTGGCGCCGCCGGCGCGGCCGCGCGGCGCGGATTTCACGCGGTCGAACATCGCGAAGAAGCCGAATGGTGCTCCGTCGATCGTGCCGACCTCGACGGTCTGGCCGAGCCCGCCGCGATAGCGGCCGGCGCCGGCGGAATCGGGCCGGAGCTCCTTCTTCCAGATCACGACCGGCGCCACGGTCTCGACGACCTCGGCCGGCAACGCGCGCACGCCGCTCGGAAACGCCGTTGCGTTCATGCCGTCGGCGAAAGGCCGCCCGCCGCTGCCGCCGCTGTTGAAGAACATGACCTCGAACGGCTCGCCGATGCGGTTGCTCTGCGTGGGCGCGCCGGCGGCGACGCTCGGGCCGCCGCGCAGCTGCGCGCCCCAAAGGCAGGCGGCACCCTCGGCCGGGATGCGCTCGGGCACGGCCTTGGCGAGGCAGCCCAGCATCACGTCGGGCAGGAACTGGCCGATCACGTGCCGCGCCGAGACCGGCCACGGGTGCTTGACGTTGACGATCGAGCCCTCGGGTGCCGTGACCACGATGGGCGCCAGCGAGCCCGCATTGTTGGGCACGCGCGGCGCCACCACGCAGCGCACGCCGAACGCCGAATAGGCCTTGCAGTAGTTGAGCACGACGTTGATGCCGTAGGGGCTCGCGGGATCGCTGCCGGTATAGTCGACGCGGATGTCGTCCTCGCCGATGGTGAGCGCGGCCTTCAATTTCACCGGCTTGTCGTAGCCGTCGAGCACCAGCTCGTTCTCGTAGGTGCCGCGCGGCAGCTTGCGGATCTCGGCGATCATCGCTTTGCGCGAGCGCTCGAAGATCCAATCAGCCAGATCCTCGAGCCCGTCCTCGCCGAATTCGTCGAGCATCTTGACCAGCCGGCGCCCGCTCGCCTCGTTGGTGGTGACGTAGGAGAGCACATCGCCCTCGACCATGCGCGGCTGGCGCACATTGGCATGGATGAGGCGCAATAGATCGGCGTTGGGCGTGCCCGCGCGCGCCAGGTGCATCGGCGGGATGTAGAGGCCCTCCTCGAACACCGAGCGGCCGTCGGGCCCCTGCCCCATGCCGCCGATATCGACCTGGTGGCAGGTGCAGGAGAAGAAGCCGAGCGGCCGGCCGTTCCTGAACACCGGCGAGACGACGGTGATGTCGTGCAGGTGACCCGAGGCGATCCACGGATCGTTGGTGACGAAGTGATCGCCCTCGCGCATCTCGGCGATCGGGAATTCCTTCAGGAAATGCGGCACCGCCTCGGCCATGGAATTGACGTGGCCCGGCGTACCGGTGATCGCCTGCGCCACCATGCGCCCGCGCAGGTCGAAGACACCCGCGGAAAGATCGCCGGCCTCGCGCACGGTGGCGCTGAACGCCGTCAGCATCAGCATGCGCGCCTGCTCCTCGACCACGGCGATGAGCCGCGACCACATGAGCTGGCGGCGGATGTCGTCGTGCATCGTCATGCGCTTGCCTTCGCGGACTTGCGTTCGAGCACGATGTAACCGTGCCGGTCGATCGCGGCTTCGAAGCCGGCCGCGACGACCGTCGTGGTGTCATCTTCCTCGATCAACGCCGGGCCGGCAATCGCGGCACCTTGTGCCATCGCCTCGCGCCGGTAGATCGGCACCGTCAGCGCCTCGCCGCCGAGCGGATCGACGAGCGCGCGGCGCGCGGCCGGCGCGGGCCGGCCCGCGGCGCCCGTCGCGAAGGCGGGCCCCGCCGCCGACTCCTCGCTCGCGACCACGACGGCGCAGGCCACGCACTCCACGTCGACGCCGTCCATCAGGCGCCCGTATTGCGCGCGATAAGCGTCATCATAGGCGCGGCGGAAGCTCTCGGCGCTGGCCGCGCTGAGCGCCGCCATCGGCACCGGCACCGGAATCTCGTGGCCCTGGCCGAGATAGCGCATATAGGCGAGGCGCCGCTCCTTGTGCGCCTGGCCGCCGGGGCGCGCGCGGCCGCCGGCGGCGCGTGCCACGATCTTGTGCGCCTCGTCCGCCATCGCGGCGAAGGCGCGGTTCAGGGCCGCCGCATCGAAGCGCGAGAGCCGGAGATAGACGCTGCGCGTCACCTCGTAGGCGACGGGCGCGCGCAGAAAGCCGATTGCCGAGCCGACGCCGGCGCCGGCGGGGATGAGAATCCGGTCGATCTCGAGCTTCTCGGCGATGCGCGCGGCGTGCAGCGGCGCCGCACCCCCAAACGCGATCAGCGTGCGGCCCGGCAGCGATTTTCCGCATTCGACGACATGCTCGCGCGCCGCATTGGCCATCGCCTCGTCGACGACCTCGGCGATCGCCGCGGCCGCGGCCTTGGGCTCGAGGCCGAGCGATTTGCCGACGCCCTCCGCGAGCGCCGCGCGCGCCTTGGCTTCGTCGAGACGGATGCGCCCGCCGGCGAACGACTCGGGCCGGATGCGGCCGAGCATGAGATCGGCATCCGTGACCGTCGCCGCCTTGCCGTTGCGGCCGTAGCAGGCCGGGCCCGGATCCGATCCAGAGCTTTCCGGTCCGACCGCGAGGCAGCCCAGATGATCGATCGACGCGATCGAGCCGCCGCCGGCGCCGATCTCGACCAGCTCGACGCTCGGCACCTTGAGCGGCAGCCCGCTGCCCTTCTTGAAGCGGAAGACGCGCCCGAACTCGAACGCGCGCGCGGTCTGCGGCACGGCGTCGTCGACGATGGCGATCTTGGCCGTCGTCCCGCCCATGTCGAACGAGATCACGCGGTCGAGGCCGCACTGGCGCGCGATGTGCGCCGCCAGCGCCACGCCGCCGGCGGGCCCGGATTCGATGAGGCGGATCGGGAAGCGCACCGCCGTCTCGAGATCGGTGATGCCGCCGCCCGACAACATCAGGAACAGCGGGCAGGCGAAGCCGGCCGCCTTCAAGCGCCCGTCGAGATCGCCGAGATAGCGCTCGGCGATGGGCTGCACATAGGCGTTGGCCGCCGTCGTCGAGAAGCGCTCGTATTCGCGGATCTCGGGCGCCACTTCGGCGGAGAGGCTGAACGAGGCGCGCGGCAGCAGCCGCGCGAGGACGGCGCGGGCGCGGTGCTCGTGGGCGGGATTGGCATAGGCGTGGAGGAAGCAGATGGCGACGCTCTCGGCCCCTGCCGCGGCAAGAGCCTCGCCGGTGCGCGCGAGTGCCGTCTCGTCGAGCGAGAGCAGCGGCTCGCCTTTGACGCTCATGCGCTCGGGCACCGCGAAGCGCAGGCGGCGCGGGACGAGCGGCACCGGCTTCTCGATCGCGAGATCGTATTGCTCGAAGCGGCTCTCGGTGCCCATTTCGAGCACGTCGCGGAAACCCTCGGTCGTGACCAGCGCCGTCTTGGCGCCCTTGCGCTCGATCAGCGCGTTGGTGATGAGGGTGGTGCCGTGGATGATGAGCCCGACATCGGCGGGCGCCGCGCCGGCCGCCTTCATCACCGCGACGATACCGTCGAGAACGCCCTGCTCGGGCACCTCCGCCGTCGTCAGCACCTTGATCGAATGGCGCACGTCTCCCTGCTCCAGCACGACATCCGTGAAGGTGCCGCCGATGTCGACCCCGATGCGCGCCTTCTCCCCCATGGCGTCCTTATGGATGGGCTTGGGCCGCGGCTTCAAGGGCGACGCAGGCATACGGGCGGCGCGCTTGTGAGGCCACCGGCTAATCCATAGAGTCAACGCGAGACTAGGTCTGCGAAATCGGCCATGGCAGACGGCCCCCGCACGAGCGATTCCTATGAAGCGGCGCTGCGCCGGGCGTCGGTTTCGGCGCTCTGGGCGCGCAACGTCTATCCGCCGCGCGGAGAGACGCCGCGGCTCTGGCGCTGGGCTGAGCTCGAACCCCTCCTGACCCAAGCCGTGACCGAAGCCGCGGACATGAATGCGACCGAGCGGCGCGTCCTGACGCTCGTCAACCAGGAAGTCTTCGGCGCCGGCGATTTCGTCACCACCACGACCAACCTCTCGGCCAATTTCCAGGTGCTGATGCCGGGCGAGACCGCGCCCTTGCACCGGCACTCGATGAATGCATTGCGCTTCGTTGTCGAGGGCGAAGGCGCCGTCACGATGGTGGACGACAAGTCCTGCCCGATGGCCGAGCACGACATGATCCTGACGCCGGCCTGGTGCTGGCACGAGCATCGCAATCCGGGGAAGCAGCGCGTGATCTGGCTCGACCTGCTCGACGCACCGCTGGTCAAGCAGCTCGACGTCGTGCAATTCGAGCGCGAACGCGTAGCGCCGCCGCCATCGCTGCCCGGGGACGGCGCCTTCGCGGCCGGCGGCTTCGTGCCGGCGGAGACGCCCGTCGGCCTCCGCCACTCGCCGCTGTTCCGCTATGCGTGGGGTGCGGCGCGGCTGGCGCTCGCCGCAACGCCGCCCACAGCGGACGGCGCCCGGCTGCTGCGCTACACCAATGTCGCCGGCGGCGGCGCGGCGCTGAACCTTCTCGATTGCTATCTGGCGTCGCTCGCGGCGGGGCGGCCGACCCGTGCCTATCGCACGACCAGCAATGCGGTGTGCTTCGTGGCCGAGGGCAGCGGCGCCTCGCGCATCGGCGACGCGCGCATCGCGTGGGCACGCAACGACATCTTCACCTTGCCGCACGGCCACTGGATTTCGCACGAGGCGGCGCAAGACGGCGCGATCCTCTTCGTCGGCACCGACCGCGAGATCCTGCGCCGCCTCGATCTGCTCGCCGACGAGAACGCGGCCTGATGGGCATCGTGGTGCGGCCGCTCGGGGCGGCGGATCTGCCGGTGGCCGCGCGCATCAACCGCGCCGCCTTCAGCAAATTCTTCGGCATTCCCGATCCGGCGAAATTCCGCATCGGCGCCGACGTGATCGGCCCGCGCTGGCGGCTCTGGCCGGAAGCGGGACTGGCGCTCGATCTCGACGGCGCGCTCGCGGCCGTGGCGTTGATGATGCGCTGGGGCAGCGTCGCCATCCTCGGGCCGGTGACGGTGGCGCCCGAGTATTGGAGCAAGGGCCTCGCGCGCGCGCTGATGCCGAAGCTGATCGCGACGATCGACGAGGCGCGTTTCGCGTTCGCGGGCCTCTTCACCCATCCGCAAAGCCCGAAGCACATCCGCCTCTACGAAAGCTACGGCTTCCGCATGCAGCGCATCACGGCGGTGATGGCGAAGCCGGCCGCGGGTGGGCCGGCGCCGGCGCTCGAATATTCGCGCGCGGAGGCGACCGAGCGCCCGCACCTGCTCGAGGCGGTGCGCGACCTCACCGACGGCGTCTTCCCCGGCCTCGACGTGACCGAGGAGATCGCGGACATCGCCCGCCACGGCCTCGGGCAGACGCTGCTGCTCGAAAACGACGGACGCGTCGAGGGCGTTGCACTCTGCCATGCGGGCCGCGGCTCGGAAGCGAGCGAGGGCCAGGTGCTGGTGAAATTCGCGGCGGCGCGCGGCGGCGCGGATGGCGCGGTACGCTTCGAGCGGCTGCTCCGCGCCTGCGAAGCCTACGCGGCTTCACGCGGCGCGGCGCAGATCGTGGCCGGAACGAATACCGGCCGCGCCGAGGCCTACGAGATCATGCAGCGCGTGGGCTATCGCACGCTCATGCACGGCGTCGCGATGACACGCCCTGCCACGGACGGCTATAACCGCCCCGGCATTTTCGCCATCGACGATTGGCGCTGAGGCGAGGCGCCGACATGAGCTAGGGAGAACGCAAACATGGCCGCTGCGAACAAGATCGCGCTCATCACCGGCGCCGGCTCGGGCATCGGCCGCGCCGCGGCGCTGGCCCTCGCCAAGGAGGGCTATTCGCTGGCGCTCGCCGGGCGCCGCAAGGATGCGCTCGAGGCCGTGGCCAAGGAGGCGAAGGCCGCGGGCGCGCCCAAGACGCTGGTGGCGCCGACCGACGTCACCGACGAGAAGCAGGTGCGGGCGCTCTTCGCCAAGACCAAGGAGACGTTCGGGCGCCTCGATCTCCTCTTCAACAATGCCGGCATCGGCGCGCCCGCGGTGCCGATGGAGGACCTGCCGTTCGAGAAGTGGAAGGCCGTGGTGGACACGAATCTCACCGCGCCGTTCGTCTGCACGCAGGAGGCGATCAAGATCATGAAGAGCCAGAGCCCGCGCGGCGGGCGCATCGTCAACAACGGCTCGATCTCGGCGCATGCGCCGCGCCCCAACACGGCGCCCTACACCGCCACCAAGCACGCGATCACCGGCTTGACGCGCTCGACGGCGCTCGATGGGCGCAAATACGACATCGCCTGCGGCCAGATCGACATCGGCAACGCCGAAACGCCGCTCGCCGCGCGCATGAAGGACGGCGTGCCCCAGGCCGACGGCCGCATCGTGCCCGAGCCGCTGATGGACGTCTCGCATGTCGGCAGCGCCGTCGCCTACATGGCGAGCCTGCCGCTCGATGCCAACGTGCTGTTCCTCACCATCAAGGCGACGAAGATGCCGTTCGAGGGCCGCGGGTGAGACCGGACCGGCCAACGCCCGATACGCGTCGCGGAGGGTTTCGAGCCCGCCCCTGGCGCCGGCGCGAAAGGCCGCGCGGCGGCACGGCTGACGACTTACCGGCCGGTTGGGCCGCGGCCCACGGGGCCGCCGCAGGGCGCATGCCTCTCCGCAACCCGGCGCCGGAGCGGAACGCTTGACGCCTCTCCGCGACTGCGATTTGCTTCGATCGCAAGAAGAAACGCGGGCAAGGCGCGCGATGTCGCGTGCCGGCCCGCAACGACACGGACAGGGAGGAACCACACCATGCGTAGCGCATCGCTCAGCCTTGCCTGCGCCGCCGCGTTCCTGGCGGCCGCCGGCGCCTCGGCCCAGGACAAGATCAGCCTCACCGTCGCCGCCGGGCAAGCGACGCGGGCGATGAAGCCGCTCGGCCTCGTCGGCGAGTTCTTCATTCCCGAGGTCAACAAGCGCATCAAGGCGGCCGGGCTCAAGGTCGAGATCCAGTGGAAGGAAGCCTATGCCGGCTCGCTCTTGAAGCCCTATCAGATGCTCGACGGCATCAAGGACGGCATCGCCGATGTGGGCTTCACGCCCACCATCTTCTTCCCCGACAAGCTGCCGCTCGAGAACATCACCTTCGTCTGCCCCTTCATCACCACCGACGTCTCGATGGTGAGCAAGGCGATGAACAAGCTGCACGCGACCTTCCCCGAATTCACGCAGCAATACGAGAAGTTCAACCAGATCCGGCTCGGCGGCAACAGCTACGATTCCTACGAGCTCATCGCCAACTTCCCGGTCAACAAGGTCGAGGACGTGAAGGGCCGCAAGATCGCGACCGCGGGCGCGGCGCTCGCCTGGATGCGCGGCACCGGCGCCGTGCCGGTCCAGAGCAACATGATGGAGTACTACAACTCGACCAAGACCGGCGTCGTCGACGGCTTCATCATCTTCCCTTCGGCGCATCCGGGCATGAAGTATCCCGAGGTGGCGCCCTATACGATCCGCGTCGGCTTCGGCGCGCAATACGCGGCGGCGGTCGTCATCAACCGCGACAGCATGAAAAAGCTGCCCGAGCCGGTGCAGAAAATCTTCCGCGAAGTGGGTGCTCTCTGGGGCGCCGAATCCGACAAAGCGATGCAGAACGCCGGCGAGACCGGCTTGAAGGCCGTGCCCGGCTTCAAGGACGGCAAGATCATCGACTTCCCGCGCGCCGAGCAGGTGAAGTGGGCGAAAATGATGCCCAACATCGCCAAGGAATGGGCCGACAAGCTCGACAAGCAGGGCCTGCCCGGCACCAAGGCGCTCACGGCCTACATGGACGAGATGCGCCGCCTCGGCGCCAAGCCCGCGCGCGACTGGGACAAGGAATAACGCAGCGTCGCGCGCGCAAGCCGCGGAATCCGGGGCGTGGCCGCCGATCAACGCGAGGACCGCCTGACGCACGACGGAAGCGGAGCGCCCGAGACGGGCGCCCCGCGTCGCGCGTGGTTTGGTGGGCTCACGATGGCGCTCAACGTCGTCGGCACGATCCTCATCCTCGTCATGGCGGTCGCGGTCAACGCCGACATTTTCGGCCGCGAGCTGTTCAAGCGGCCGATCGCCGGCGTCAATGAGTTCATCGGGCTCGCGATCGTGGCCGTCGTCTTCCTGCAGATGGCCAACACGCTGCGCGAGAACCGGCACGTTTCGAACGACCTCATCCTGGCCTGGATCGGCCGCACGCGCCCGCGCGTGGCGTATTTCTTCTATGGTCTGTTCAATCTCGTCGGCGCGGCGCTGATGGGTCTCATCGCCTGGTATGTCGTCCCGATCTTCGTGGAGAACTACGCCGGCGATTATTACAAGGGCACCGCGGGCATCGTCGAAATACCGGTCTGGCCGTTCATGGCCGTCGTCATCGTCGGCGCGGCCGTGACGGTGGTGCAATATCTTCTCTTCGCCGCGCGCGACTTCGCACGCGCCTTCGCCGACGCGCCGCGCACGCAATGAGTGACATTCTCATCGGCGCGCTCTGCATGGCCGCGAGTCTGGTCTTGATCCAGACCGGCATGCATATCGGCGTGGCGCTGATGCTGCTCTCGTTCGTCGGCGTATGGGCGATCAAGGGCCTTGCTATCGCCGGCAAGCAGCTGGCGCTCTCCGCCTCGACCTCGATCGCCTCCGACGTCTTCGCGGTGATCCCGCTGTTCGTGATCATGGGGCTCTTCGTCTCGGCCACGCGCATGGGGCGCGACACCTTCGACGTGGCGGCGCTGCTGCTGCGCCGCATCCGCGGCGGGCTCGGCATGGCGACGGTGGGCGCCAACGCCGTCTTCGCCGCCTGCACCGGGACCTCGATCGCCTCGGCCTCGGTCTTCACCAAGATCGCCGTGCCCGAGATGATGCGCCACGGCCATACGCCCGGCTTCTCGGTCGGCGTCGTGGCCGGCAGCTCCGTGCTCGGCATGCTGATCCCGCCGAGCCTTCTCTTCATCATCTTCGGCATCATCGCCAACGCCTCGATCGGCGACCTGTTCAAGTCCGGCATCCTGCCGGGGATCCTGCTCTCGATCGCCTTCTGCATCACGATCGCGCTGCTCGGGAATCTGAAGAAGCCGTTCGTGTTTACCGACCCGGCCGGGGTCCATGGCGACTATACGGGGCCGCTGGTGGGCGCGCCGGCGTGGGTCGTCCTGTTGAAGTTCCTGCCGATCGCCGTCCTGATCACGGCGGTCTTGGGCGGCATCTATGGCGGCGTCTTCACCCCGACCGAGGCGGGCGGCGCCGGCGCGCTCGCGGCGTTCGTGATCGGCCTCCTCCGGCGTGAGATCACACTCAAGATCTTCTGGCAGGTGGCGCTCGAGACCGGGCGCGTGACGGCGGCGATCTGCTTCCTCTTGATGGCGGCGCAGCTCTATTCGCAGATGCTGACCGTCTCGGGCCTGCCGAGCGCGGTCGGCCAATGGCTGCAGACCGCAAAGCTGAGTTTCGCCACGGTGCTGATCGGCTATCTCGTCGTCGTCGTCATCCTCGGCTGCTTCCTCGATTCGCTCTCGATCATGCTCATCCTGCTGCCCTTCGTGCTGCCGGTGATCGACGCCTTCGGTACCAACCTGATCTGGTTCGGGCTCATCACCGTGATCGCGATCGAGATCGGCTTGCTGACGCCGCCGCTCGGCGTCGCCGTTTTCGTGGTCAAGGCCAATCTCGACGACCAGCGCATCAGCACCTGGCAGATCTTCAAGGGCACGACGCCGATGACGCTGACGATGACGCTCGTGCTCATCATCTGCGTGCTGGTGCCGTGGCTTTCTTTGGCGCTGGTCGGCAATGCCCGCTGGCATTGGTGGTAGGCGCGAACGAACCGCTTCCGAGGGAGAGACGACAATGATGCGGGCCAAGACGGAGCAGAGGGTGAGGCGCTGGGCCGAGCAGCGCTGGGCGCTCGATTCGATCATCCAGGCGGTCGGCGTCGAGTGGGACCAGCCGCGCCTGGGCTACACCATGTATCCGGCCGGCCCCGACGCCATCGCCGATTTCCGCACCGTCGGCATGCGGGTCAAGAAATTCGCCGACATGCACCGCGAATTCGCCGCCGCCGCGCGCCGGCGCGAGATCAAGGCCGAGAATTTCGAGAAGCAGCGCCGCAAGGTCTCGGCCCGCGAAAGCTATTTCATCGCCGCGATGCTCTATTCGGCCGCGCGCTGGCCGATCTTCGAGAACAACGAGAAATCGATCGACTACAACACGCGCATGGTGCGCTGCTACGACAAGTTCGCGCTCTATGCACCGCATCCGGTCGAGCGCATCGAGGTCCCGTTCGGCGGCAAGGGCAAGTCGCTGCCGGGCTATCTCCATCTCCCGCGCAAGCCCGAGCCGGGCGAGAAATTCCCCTGCGTCATCGGCATCGACGGCATGGACGGCTCCAAGGAGATCATGTGCTCGATGTACGGCGACAAGTTCCTCGAGCGCGGCATGGCGAATTTCATCTACGACGGGCCGGGCCAGGGCGAGTGCACGATCAGCGGCATCCACGTGACCGAGACGAACCACATGGATGCGGCGCAGGCGATCTGGGACAGGCTGATCCAGCACCCCAACATCGACCCCGAGCGCGTTGTCGTCTGGGGCATCAGCTTCGGCTCGTTCTTTGCCCTCCAAGCCGCGGCGGCGCTCGGCGCCAAGCTCAAGGGCGCGGCCGTCACCTTCGTCAATCACGAGGCCGGTTTGAACTCGATCATGGACATGGCGGCACCCTCGTTCAAAATGCGCTTCATGTACATGGCCGGCTACGACGACGAAGCCGAGTTCGACGAGTTCAAGAAGCGATTCAGCGTGGCGCCGCTGATCCCGAAGCTGAAATGCCCGATCCTGATCCAGGGCGGCGAGGACGACGAGCTCTCGCCGATCGAATTCAGCACCGAGCTCGCCGCCAAGCTCAAAGTGCCGCGGAAATTCGTCGTCTACGAGGGCGAGCGGCATGCCATCGGAGGCAATACCGCCTCTTATTTCGGCGAGAGTTGGTTCACAATGCTCGCCGACTGGTGCCTCGACCGCATCAAGGGAAAAAAGGCTCCCAATGAGCGCGTCCACATCAACTCGCTCGGCCAGGCGACGACGTCGCGCTACAAATAGACCGAGCAGGCCGGCGCGGCGGAAGCCCGATCTCAAGCTCGACGCGCGGCTCGCCGCGATCGTCGAGCAGGAGTTCCCGCGCTTCAGCGCCGGCGAGATGGCGCGCCGGCGCGCCGCCATGGCGAAGGCCATGGCCGACGCCGGCGTCGAACACCTCGTCGCTTATGGCTTCGGCTTCCGCGGCGGTGCGGTCCACTGGCTTTCGGACTGGCTCACGACCTACGAGGCGGCGCTGATCTTCGGCCCGGGTCGGAAGGACACGCTGTTCGTCCAATTCTACAACCATCTGCCGCTCGCCCGCGCGATGATGCCGGGAACCGACGTGCGCTGGGGCGGCACCGCTACGATCCAATCGGTCATCGGCGAGCTCGAGCGGCGCGGCGCCACGGCGGGCCGCGTCGGCGTCGTCGGCCCGCTGCCGATGGGGCCGGCGAAGGCGCTGGCCGCGAAATTCGGCGAGATCGCCGACTTGAACGGCGCCTATTTCCGCCTGCGCCTCGTGAAATCGCCCGAGGAGATCGACTGGTGCCGCATCGGCGCGCGCTTGAGCGATCTCTCGATCGAGGCGCTCGTCCGCGAGATCCGGCCCGGCCTCGACGAGCGCGACCTCGGCGCCATCGCCGAGGGAGCCTATCAGCCCTGGGGCGGCGTCAACGTGATCCATTTCTTCGGCGTGACGCCGATGCGCGAGCCCACACTGTTCGTGCCGCGCCAGCACGCCTCGACGCGCAAGATCCGGAAGGGCGACGCGATCTCGTGCGAGATCACGGCGAGCTTCTGGGAGGGCACGGGCCAAGTCCTGCGCACCTTCAGCGTCGGCGAACCGCTGACGCCGCTGTTCCGGACGCTTCACGACACGGCCGCGGCCGCCTACGACGCCATCTTCGGCGCGGTGAAGCCGGGCGCGCATGCGCGCGATCTGGCCGAAGCGGCGAAGGTCATCGAGCGCGCCGGCCTCACGTTCTACGACGACGTGGTGCACGGCTTCGGCGGCGGCTACCTGCCGCCCATCATCGGCTCGCCCACCCGCGGCGCGGAGCCGGTGCCCGATGTCGTGCTGCAGCCGGGCATGATGCTCGTGATCCAACCCAATGTGATCACGCACGATCAGAAGGCCGGCGTGCAGACCGGCGAGTGCGTCGTCGTCACCGAGAAGGGCGCCGAAAGCCTCCACGCCGCGCCGCGCGGGCCGCTCGTGGTCGGACGCTAGGATTTGATCGCGCGCTCGTAATAGCTCAAATCGGCGTATTTCATCGGGTCGGTCAGCGTTTTCTGCGGGCGGCCGAATTCGCTGCGAAGGGCCAATACGGCGCGCATGCCGGGTTCGTCGAAACGCGCCTTCTTGTCGAAGCCGCCGAGTTCGGCGAGCAGAATATCGCAGGTGGCGGCAGCGAGCTCGGCGGTCATGTTCGGCACCTTCTCGACGAGAATGGCGCCGGCCGCCGCGCGATTGCGCTTGTCGTAGAGCCAGCCGAGGCTGTCGCAATAGGCGGCGATGAAACCTTGGAGCGAGTCGGCATTCGCCGCCGCCCAGCTCCGCCGCGCCGTGCCGACGAGGCCCTGATAGCGCGGGAACACGTCGCGCGCGCTTTGCAGCAGGCGCAGCCCGAGTTTTTGCGCGATCAGCTCGAACGGCGTGATCAAGAGCGTGCCCGCATGCTTGCCCGCCTTCAACGCCTCCCAGCGCTGCATGACGCCGCCAGCGCGCTCGAAATTCACCGCGCTCTCCGGAACTCCGTTGGCGGCGAGCATCTTGCGCAGCACGAAGGCGAAGCCGGTCGTGAGCGCGTCGACCGAGAGCGTCTTGCCGCGGAGATCGGCGTAGCTCCCGATGTCCTTCTGCACCACGAGCCGCAGGAACGCATCGTCGCCGCCCATGAACGCGAAGAGATCGGGCTGGCGGTCGATCGCGGCCTCGCCCTGTCCTTCCTGATAGGCGACGACGTTGTCGAAGCCGGTGAGGCCGATCTCCCAATCGCCGCGGATGAGGCCGGCGAGTTGCTCCATCGAGCTGGTGGTGAAGTGAAGCTTCGGCGCGAGGCCGCGCCGCGCAAAGAAGCCCTGGCCCAGGCCGGCCCAGAGGGGCAGGTTGAACCCGCCCGGAAATACGATGACGCTGAGCGCGCGTTCGGCCATGTCGCCCTCCCCTCTCGGACGCGACAAAGCCTGAGGGCCGCGCGTGCGTCAACGCGTTTTCCGGCAATCCGCCATCCTCGATTAGCGCTTGCCGCTGCCGGAGCCTCCCCTAAAGTGCGCGCAGTCGCCCGCGAGAGGCGATTCAACACGAGGGAACGCCATGAAGGGCGAATACCGCCTGCTCACCTATCGCGATGCCAACGGGAATCCGGTGGCCGGCGTGCTCATCGGCGACCGCGTCGTGCCTGCCGCCGCGCTGCTCAAGGGCGCCGACGGCATCGACGCAAGCTCGACGCTCGGCCTGCTCAAGGCCTGGGACAAGGTGCATCCGCAATTCGCGACCGCGGCGGGGCGGCCAGTGGCCGGCCAGGGGCGCGCGCTCGCCGAGACGGATCTGCTGGCGCCGCTCCTCTACCCGACCGCGCTGTTCTGCGCCGGCGCCAATTACTGGGACCATCTCGAGGAGATGGCGCGCGCGGGCGCCGCCGGACCCAAGCTCACCGGCCCCTATGTGCGGCCGCCGCGGCCGGCCGAGCCGTGGTTCTTCGTCAAGACCTCGGCGCATTCCGTGATCGGGCCCAACGACAAGGTCCGCCTGCCGCCCTTCTCGAAGAAGGTGGATTGGGAGGCCGAGATCGGCGTCGTGATCGGGCGCGCCAAGCGCGATCTGACCGTCGGCCGCGCCTTCGAGGCCGTGGCTGGCTACACGATCGTCAACGATCTTTCCGCGCGCGACTTCATCAAGCGCGAGGGCTCGCCCTTCGTCTTCGACTGGGTTGGCCAGAAATGCTTCGACGGCTCGGCGCCGATGGGGCCCTGGATCACGCCGGTCGAATACGTCGCCGACCCCGAGGACATCGCCGTCAAGCTCTGGATCAACGGCGCGATAAAACAGGATTCGAACGCAAAGCTCATGGTCCACTCGATCGCCGAGCAGATCGCGTATCTCTCCCGGCACGTGACGCTGCGCCCCGGCGACGTGATCGCAACCGGGACCCCGGCCGGCGTCGGCTTTGCGCGCGGCGAGTTCCTGAAGCCCGGCGACGAAATCAAGATCGAAATCGGCAATTGCGGCACCTTGGTCAACCGGGTCGCCGTCGATTAGAATGTTGGGGAGTCCGGCACGAGGCCGCGAACGCCTCGCCGGCGAGGGAGGAACGCCATGACCGAACGTGTCGTCGAATATTCGAAAGACCCCGTGCTGAAGCTGCGGTTCCTGTCGCACGGAACGCTCGAAGCCTACGACCTCGAGAAGACGCGGAAGTTCTATACCGAATTTCTCGGCCTCGAAGTCGTGCGCACGAGCCCGATCTCGCTCATCATCCGCCTGGGCGGCACCAACACGATCGCCGTGGTGCAGAATCCGAAGCGCGGCGGCGCGATGCCGCTGCTGAACCACAACGGCCTCGACGTCGAGACCCGCGAGGAGGTCGACAGCGCCCACAAGACCATCGTCGAGCAGAAGGACACGTGGGGCATCAAGCAGGTGACCAAGCCCGTCGACCAACACGGCACCTACTCCTTTTACTTCCTCGACCAGGACGACAATTGGTGGGAGATCCTGACCAACCCGCAGGACGGATATTCCTGGATGTTCAAGAAGGGCCGCGACATCGAGAATTGGGGCGCCAAGGACATCAACCCCAACGACTACAAGCGCGAGCGCTTCAAGACCGGCGCCTGACGGGGCTGCTCTTCCGATCTCCGCCGCCGGCTCGCAGGAAGCGAACATGTCGGGCGCGCCCGACGCCTTGGTCCTCGATCTCGTCGAATGGGTCGCGAAAGCGCCGCGGCCCTACGCCGAGGTCCTCGATGCCTGGCACACATCGTGCCCGCGGCTGACGGTCTGGGAAGATGCCCTCGAGCGCGGGCTCGTCGAGCGCACCGCGCCGCGCGACGAGGGCGTGTTCGTGGTGGCGACGAAACGCGGCCAAGCCTTCCTGCGCGCGAACGGCCGCACGGCGCCGTAGCGCGCCTCTCCGCGCCGATGCGTTGGGCTGCTGCCCCTGCGGGGCGACCGCAATCGCGGCATTGACAGGCGCGCGCGCGGCGCACAGCAATGGCGCTCTCGGATGGGAGGTGCGCCGATGCTGGCGACGAAGACGACGATCGAAGTGCGCGGCACGAGAATCGGCTTGATGCGCGCCGGCCAAGGCGCGCCGATGCTCTATCTCCACGGCGCCGCGGGCGCCGCCGCGTGGCTGCCGTTCATGGAGAAGCTCTCCCAGCGCTTCGACCTCATCGTGCCCGAGCATCCCGGCTTCGGCGTGTCGGACACGCCCGGCTGGCTCGACACGGTCGGCGATCTCGCCTTCTTCTATCTCGATTTCATCAAGCAGCTCGGCTTGAAGGACCTCCACCTCGTCGGCTCCTCGCTCGGCGGCTGGACCGCGCTGGAGCTCGCGATCCGCGACACGCACGCCCTCAAGACGTTGACGGTCAACTGCCCGGTGGGTCTCCGCATTCCCGACGTGCCGACGGGCGACATCTTCATGTGGAACCCCGAGCAGCGCGCGCGCAATCTCGTCCACGATCCGCGCCTGGCCGACCAGATGCTCGCCGTGCAGCCTTCCGAAGCCGAAGCCGACGTGCTGATGAAGAACCACTACGCGCTCGCGCGCCTCGCCTGGCAGCCGCGCTTTTTCAACCCCGAACTCGAGAAGTGGCTGCACCGCATCGACGTGCCGACGCACATCGTCTGGGGCCGCGAGGACAAGCTCGTGCCCGTCGCCTACGCGCAGGCCTTCGCCAAGCTCATCCCGGGCGCGCGCGTCACCATCTTTCCCGATTGCGGCCACCTGCCCCATATCGAGAAGACCGAAGAATACGTCCGCATTGCCGCGGCCTTCTGCCAG
>DATBLL010000045.1:0-3916 GCA_036555425.1 Alphaproteobacteria bacterium
GGAGTACTTGCGCTGGGTCGAGTCCAGCGTGCAGCCAGGAGGCACATGAAGCGTAACAGGGAACAGCGACTCGCGATCTTTGCCGCAGCCTTGCTCGGCGCTGCTCTCGGCAGCGCGCACGCGCAAGACGTGCTGCGGCCCGAGGCCGCTTTCCCCTATTCCATCGAGGCCGAAGCGGACCGTTTATTGCTCAATTTCGCCGTGCTCGACGGCTATTACCTCTACCGCGAGCGCTTCGGCTTCGCGACGACTTCTCCGGGAATTAGCCTCGGCGCGCCCCAGTTCCCGCGCGGCGAGGATCACGAGGACGAGTTCTTCGGCAAGCAAGAAGTCTATCGCCGCGAATTCACGATCACGCTGCCGTACACGCGCACGGACGCCGTCGATCGACTGGATCTCGAGCTCAAGCTCCAAGGCTGCGCCGACATCGGCCTCTGCTATCCGCCGCAAACGTGGCCGAGCAGCGTGTCATTGCCGCCGGCGGTCGCGACGGCTGCGGCGTCACCCCTTCTCTTCGGCGCCGGCGCCGCCGACGAGCCGCTGCCCGCCGAGCAGGCGTTCGTGCCGAACCCGCGCTTCGACCGCGCCAACGAGCTCACGGTCGGCTTCGAGATCGAGCCCGGCTACTACCTCTATCGCCACAAGTTCGGCTTCCAGGCCGACGGGGAGATCGACCTCGGCGCCCCGAGGCTGCCCGCGGGCGTCGCGCACACCGACCTCAACTTCGGCGACGTCGAGGTCTTCTACGATTACGTCGAAATCGTCGTGCCGTTCGCGCGCGCGCGCCCCGCGGCGCTGCCGGTGACCATCCATGCGACATTCCAAGGCTGCAAAGAGGACAGCATCTGCTATCCGCCGGCCGAAGCCGCGATGATGCTCACCGTGCCTGCAACGAGCGACTTTGCGGCGGCGGCGCCCCCGGCGCCCGCAGCTGCGAATGCGCCGATGGTGTCGGAGCAAGATCAATGGGCGGCGCGCATCCTCGGCGGCTCGTGGTGGACGTTCCTCGGCGGGTTCTATGTCGCGGGGCTGTTGCTCGCGTTCACACCGTGTGTGCTGCCGATGGTGCCGATCCTCTCGAGCATCATCGCCGGCCAAGGCACCGCGACGCCGCAGCGCGGCTTCCTGTTGTCGCTGTCCTACGTGCTCGGCATGGCGGTGACCTACACGGGCGCCGGTGCGCTCGCGGCGCTCGCGGGCGGGCAGATTCAGGCGCTGTTCCAGAAGCCCTGGATCATCACGCTCTTCGCCGGGCTCTTCGTCCTGCTCGCGCTCGGCATGTTCGGCGTCTACCAACTGCAGATGCCGACCGCCATTCAGTCGCGGCTCGCGAATCTCGCCAACCAGCAGAAGGGTGGCACGTTCGTCGGCACGGCGATCATCGGCGCGCTCTCGGCGCTCATCGTCACGACCTGCGTCGCACCCCCGCTCGTCGGCGCGCTCGCGGTCATCGGTCAGACCGGTGACGTGACGCGCGGTGCCGCCGCGCTCTTCGCGCTGAGCCTCGGCATGGGCTCGCCGCTCCTGCTCGTGGGCGCCTCAGCCGGACAGCTGCTGCCCAAGGTCGGCCCGTGGATGAACACCGTCAAAGCGGCGTTCGGCGTCATGATGATCGGCGTTGCGATCTGGATGCTCGAGCGCGTGCTGCCGGGCACGGTCACGCTCACGCTCTGGGCGCTGCTCGTATTCATGACGGGCGTTTTCTTGGGCGCGTTCGAGGCGTTGCCGCAGGGCCCGACGCCCGTGCGGCGCCTATCGAAGGGCCTCGGCGTCTTGGCATGCCTCTACGGCGCGCTCATGCTGATCGGCGCAACGCTCGGCGGCGAGGACCCGCTGCGACCGTTACCGCGGGGTGCATTGCTCGCGAGCACGGGCGGCGTCACCGCGGCCCCGGCAAAGCTCGAGTTCACCGCGCTCGAGACCGCGGCTCAACTCGACGGCCTGCTCGCCGAGGCCAGTGCCGCAGGGCGGCCCGTTATGGTCGATTTCACGGCCGAGTGGTGCGTCTCGTGCAAGGAGATGGAGGAATACACGTTCCCCGACGCCGGCGTCATCGCGGCGCTTGCGCCGTTCATGCTGCTGCGCGCCGACGTCACGGCGAACGATGCCGACGACCAGGCGCTGCTCGAGCGCTTCCGGAGCTTCGGTCCACCGACGATCGCCTTCTTCGATTCCAAGGGCGGCGAGCAAGAGGCCTTCAAGCTCGTTGGCTACGTCCCCGCCGCCGAGTTTGCCGCGCATGTAGAACGTGTCGCCGCCCTGTAGAATGCGGCGGCATGGCGAGCTCGATCCGTCCCACGCTGGTTACGGCCGCGCTCAGCGCCGCCGCGGCGTTGGGCTACGTCGGTTATCGATTCCTCATCGCTCCGCCTGCTCCCGAAGCTGCGCCGAGCGAGGTATCGGAACCGACGAGCGCGCCGGCGTTGGCGGATACGTTGCCGGAGTTCTCGCTCGCGAACCTCGCCGGTGAGCCGACGTCGATCGCGAGCTGGCCGGACCGGCCGCTGATCGTCAACTTTTGGGCGACGTGGTGCGTACCGTGCCGGCGCGAAATCCCATTGCTCAAGGAGTTCCAGACCGAGAATCCCGACGTGCAAATCGTCGGCATCGCCGTCGATCGCGCCGAGGCCGTGGCCGCGTACGCCGCCGAGGCGCAATTCAACTATCCGATTCTCGTCGGTGAGGGCGATGCGGTCGCGGCCGCGGCGGCCTTCGGGGCGCAGGTGCTCGTGCTCCCGATCACGGTGTTCACGAGCCCCGACGGGGCGATCCTTCGTCTTCGTGCCGGCGAGATCCACGCCGAGGACCTCGCGAACTACCTGGCGGTGCTCGCCGATCTCGCGGCCGGCCGCGCCGACGACGCGGCAGCCCGCCGGCGCCTGGCCGGCATCGAATAGCGCCCAAATCCGGCGAAAAGCCGGGAGCCGATCACAATCTGGCACGAAATTGCCGCTATTTTCGGCGAAAAGGGGTAAACTCGCCGGTATTTCGGAGGGATCGGTACGCCCATGGCACGCCTCCTGTTGATCAACGGCCCGAACCTAGGCCAGCTCGGCAAGCGCGAGCCGACGATCTACGGCACTGCAACACTGGCCGCCATCGAATCCGCGCTCAAACGCGAGGCGAAAGCGCTCGGCCACGAGCTCACGGCGTTCCAAAGCGACGCCGAGCACGTGCTCATCGAGCGTATCCACAAGGCACGCGGTAAAGTCGATTTCATCCTGCTCAACCCGGCTGCGTTCACGCACACGAGCATTGCCCTTCGCGATGCGCTCTTGAGCGTCGCCATTCCCTTCATCGAGATTCATTTGTCGAACGTCGCCGCGCGCGAGCAGTTCCGGCAGCAATCGTACTTTTCCGATATCGCCGTCGGCACGATCGGCGGCTTCGGGGTCACGAGCTACGAGCTCGCATTGACGGCGGCGAACCGATATCTGACGCGCGGGGGGAAGTAGTGGACATACGAAAAGTAAAAAAGCTCATCGAGCTCCTCGAGGAGTCCGGCATCGCGGAGATCGAGATCTCCGAGGGCGAGGAATCCGTCCGCATCAGCCGCTATTCGCCGGCTCCGGGGGCGCCGCCGGCCGGCGCCCCGGTCGTGACCCACACGGTCGCCACACCCGCAGCGGGCGCGACCGCCGCACCCGCGGCTCCGGCCGCGGCTGCCGCCCCCGAGCCCCCGCCGGGCCATCAGATCACGGCGCCGATGGTCGGCACGTTCTACGCAGCCCCAAGCCCGGGCGCGAAGCCGTTCGTCGAGATCGGCTCAACCGTCGAGGCCGGCGACACGTTGTGCGTCATCGAAGCGATGAAGATGATGAATCAGATCGAGGCAGACGTTGGTGGGCGTGTCGTCAGCATCCTCTGCGAAAACGGCAGCCCGGTCGAGTTCGGCCAACTGCTTTTCATCATAGAG
>DATBLL010000090.1:0-2030 GCA_036555425.1 Alphaproteobacteria bacterium
TGCGGCCGTGCAATCTTTGCCCGCATATGAAGCGCATCACCCTGCCGAAGATCCTTGAGTCCCTCGTCATGCTGAAAGAGGAGGTGACCATCCCGAAGGAAATCGCCGCGCGGGCGCGGCTGCCCATCGAGCGCATGATAAATCTCAGCCACTGAAGTCTATGGCGAGGGTACGCGTGCCATGACCACGAACGACAAGCCCGCCTCGAACAGAGTTACGCGTGGAGCGCAAGGCGGCGGCGTGGTCATTGTCGGCGCGGGGCTCGCCGGCCTGTTCACCGCGCTCAAGCTCGCGCCGCTGCCAGTGACCGTTGTTTCGGTCACGCCCTTCGGCCAGGGCGGCTCGAGCGTTTGGGCGCAAGCAGGCATTGCCGCGGCGCTCTCGGAAGGCGATAGCCCAGAGGCCCATGCCGCCGATACCATCCGCGCCGGCGCCGGCATCGTCGATGAGAACATTGCCTTGCTGCTGGCGCGCGAAGCGCGGGGCCGCATCGAGGACCTGCTGCGCTACGGCGTGCCCTTCGACAAGGACCTCGAAGGTCATCTCGATTTTGCCCGCGAGGCAGCCCACGGCGCCCGCCGCATTCTCCACGTCAAAGGCGATACCGCAGGCCGAGCCATCATGGCGGCTTTGACCGAAGCCGCGCGCGCCACCCCGTCGATCCAGGTCCTCGAGGGCTGGGGCGCGCGGGATCTCGTCATTCGCGACGGGCAGGTTGCCGGCATCGAGCTCGCCAGCGTCGATGCAAAGCCCTTTGCCCCATCCCTGGTGCTTGACGCCGCTGCTGTCGTGCTCGCCACCGGCGGTTCGGGCCAGCTCTATGCCATCACCACCAACCCCCGCGAATCCCGCGGCGAGGGCGTCGCCATCGCTGCTCGCGCCGGCGCCACCATCGCCGACGCGGAGTTCGTGCAGTTCCATCCGACCGCGATCAACGTCGGCCGCGACCCTGCGCCGCTCGCCACCGAGTCCCTGCGCGGCGAAGGTGCGCTGCTCATCAACGGCCGCGGCGAGCGCTTCATGCGCGCGCTCCATCCCGACGCCGAGCTTGGGCCGCGCGACATTGTCGCCCGCGGCGTCTATCGCGAGGTGATGAGCGGACGCGGCGCCTTTCTCGATTGCCGCAAGATCGGCCTTGAGTTCCCGGCGCGCTTTCCGACGGTGTTCGCGGCCTGCGAGGCTGCCGGGCTCGATCCGCGGCGCGAGCCGATCCCGATTGCGCCGGCCGCCCATTATCACATGGGCGGCGTCTATACCGACGCGAACGGCCGCACTACCATCGAAGGACTGTGGGCGTGCGGCGAGGTGGCCTCTACCGGGGCGCACGGCGCCAACAGGCTGGCGTCGAATTCCCTGCTCGAGGCCGTGGTGTTCGGCGCCCGCGTCGCAGGCGATATCGCCGAGCGGCTGCCGTCGAGCGAAGCTGTTGCCCTCGACATCTCCGCGGCGCCGAGTGCCGCGCCGTCCTCGGAGCCGGATTCGCCGGCGGTGCAGACGCTCCGCCGTACCATGACCGGGAAGGTGGGCGTCATTCGCGACGATGCGTCCCTGATGGCGGCGCTTGCAGCCATCGCCGGGCTCAAGCGAAGCGCGGCCGCGGACCCGCGCCTCGACAACATGCTGACAACCGCCAAGCTCATCGCCACCGCCGCGCTGATGCGCAAAGAGAGCCGCGGGGCTCATTTCCGCAGCGATTACCCTGAAGCAGACCCGAAGCTTGCCCATCGCAGCCTGTTGACGCTGGCTGAAGCAGAGTTCGTCGCCGCCGACGCGGTGAGCGACCGCGAGCGGGCCCCGCGATGGGCCGCCAGTCTCAGTGCATGACGGCTGAAGCGGCCAAGCTCGAATTGCCGCCCTTTCTCGTCGAACGCGCGGTGGCCGCGGCGCTAGAAGAGGATCTCGGGCAAGCCGGCGACATCACCACCGATCCCATAATTCCGGCGCACGCCACCGCCGAGGCCGAGATCGTCGCGCGCAAAAGCGGCGTGATCGCCGGGCTCGATCTTGCCGCGGCAAGCTTCAAGGCGCTC
>DATBLL010000095.1:0-1775 GCA_036555425.1 Alphaproteobacteria bacterium
AAAGAGCACGCCGTGGTCGAGCGCACCGCCCGCACGCTGGGCGAGGAACGCGAGCGGAGCGAAGCCCTGAACCGGCGCATCGCCGATCAGGAGCGGATGCTGGCGGAAAGCCGCGCGGTCGCCGACAACATGGCGCGCAACATCGCCAGCCTCGAGAGCGAAGTGCGCCGGCAGGCGGAATTCCTCGCCGAGCGCGAGCGCGAGCTGGTCGGCATGCGCGCCGAGGCGGCGCGCTATCGCGAGGAGACGCTGGCGGCGCGGCGCGACGCGGAGAGCGCGGCGCGCGCGTTCAACTCGACGATCGAGACGCTCAAATCCGAGAAGGCCATGCTGGAAGGCGCGGTGGTGCAGCTGCGCGAGGACCGCACGCGGTTGCAGCAGGAGGTCGCCGCCTACAAGCACCAGGCCGAGACCGCCTGGGCCTCGGAGCGGGTCGAGAACGCGCTGCTGCGCGAGCGCATCAACGATATCGCCGCCGAGGTGGCGCGCATGACCGCGAGCCTGGAAGGCCCGGGCTCGTCGATCGACCAGATCCTCGACAAGGCGCCGGCGCGCCAGAACGGCGGACCGAGCCGCGCGCCGGCAACCGCGCCGGTGGCCGCGGACGACGCCGAGGGCGGGCGCATGACGCTCGCCGAGCGCATCCGCGCGCTGCAGGCGCGCTCGGGGCGCTGAGCACAGCAACGGCGATCAATTCGTCATGCCCGGGCTCGTCCCGGGCATCCACGTCTTGAACATTGGCTGACCAAAAAACGTGGATGGCCGGGACAAGCCCGGCCATGATGTTCTTTTGGAGCCGCCTTGTAATCGCGCCCCGCATCCGCAAGGATAACGGTGCCGCGCTCGCCGCGGCCCGCCGGAGAAGGCGGCATCGCCGTCCGCCGGGGTTCGATGGAACCTTGCGCGGCCGTCCCCCGAAAACATCAGGGGTCTCAGGCCCCCATGGAGGACCGCATGCGACGCATGGCGCTCGGCGCATTTGCGCTATTTGCTGCCCTGTTCGCTCTCGCCGCGCCGCTGCCCGCCAGGGCGCAGGACAAGCCGCCGCTCCTGGTGTTCGCGGCGGCGAGCCTCAAGAACGCCCTCGACGAGATCGCCACGGCCTGGACCCGCGGCAGCGGCGTCGCGGTGCGCATCAGCTACGCCAGCAGTTCCGCGCTGGCCAAGCAGATCGAACAGGGCGCGCCCGCCGATCTCTTCCTCTCCGCCGACCGCGACTGGATGGACTACATCGACGCCAAGAAGCTGGTGCGCGCCGGCACGCGCCACGATCTGTTGGGCAACTCGATCGTGCTGATCGCGCCCAAGGATGGCGCGACCGCCAACGTCACCATCGCGCCCGGATTCCCCCTGGCGAGCCTGCTCGGCGGCGGTCGGCTCGCGGTGGCAGGTACCGCCACGGTGCCGGCCGGCAAGTACGCCAAGGCGGCGCTGGAGAAGCTCGGCGTCTGGGCTGCGGTCGAGCAGCGGCTCGCCGAAGCCGAAAACGTGCGCGCCGCGCTCGCCTTCGTGGCGCGCGGGGAAACCCCGCTCGGCGTCGTCTATGCGACCGACGCGGCGGCGGAACCAAGCGTGAAGATCGTCGGCCGCTTCCCGCCCGACAGCCATCCGGCGATCGTCTATCCCATGGCGATCCTGGCGGAATCGAAGAACCCGGCTGCGGAAGGCTTCCGCCGCCATCTCGCCGGACCCGAGGCCAAGGCGATCTTCGAGCGCCATGGGTTCACGGTATTCGCGCCGCCGCGGTCGTCGTGATGGGCGCGTTCACTCCCGAA
>DATBLL010000270.1:0-5287 GCA_036555425.1 Alphaproteobacteria bacterium
ATATGTGGACGACGCCAGAGCGTCGCCCACATCCCCACAGGCCCCACCACAACCAAAGAAAGAATCAAAACATGGACTCAACAGAAAGAAGCGGACAAGTGACCCGCTACGAAAACCGGACAACTTGACGAGCTAGCTACACGCGACGGGAGGCCCCAATCGCACTGATCGGCTTGGGAATTCCACGTGCTTGGAAGTTGGCGCGTTTCGCCACGAGCATCCGTCCATCAGCCGTCGGCGCCGGCCTGGAGGGAGGGGCCTCGCACGATTGAGACAAGAGTCAATCTTCGTTGCAACTTCGGTTCGGGACAAGACTCTGCGCCGGTTTTCGGCTATGTCGCCTACCCGCCGCCGGGAGCGCCCCTCTGGGCGGATCGCTTCCTATCGCTAGACTCGCTCGGGCGTTTTGGTGGTCTCGCATGGAGGCTCGGGGATGGCGTTTCCGCTCCCCATATTCGTGCTGTGCGCCGGGCTATTGGCGGCAGGGGGTGCCGCGGCGCGGCCGGTGATGCCGCTCGACCAGGCGCGCCACGACAAGGCGCTCGCCATCATGCGCGACCGCCTCGCCGAGGCCGTGGCGCGCAAGGATCTTGCGGTGATCGCGAGCTATATCGCCGCCGACGCCAAGGTCGGCGCCGGCACCGGCATGCCGGCGCTCGAAGCCTGGCTGAGGCGCGATCCGGCGCTCTGGGAAGAGCTCGAGCGCGCGCTGGCGCTGGGCGGGCGGATGATGCGGCCGGGCCATTTCGAGGCGCCCTACACGCAGTTCGTGCGCGAGCGCGGCGTGCCGCCCGAGGAGCTCGGCGTCATCATCGGCCGCAACATCGCGGTGCATGAGGCGCCGACCCAGACGGCGCAGGTGATAGCGCGCTACACGCACGAAACCGCGGTGGTGAAGCGCTGGTGGGTGGCCGACGCGAATGCGCGCTTGGCCAAGGCCGACACCGCGCCGCCCGAGCCTTGGGTCGAAATCCAGCTTCCGAGCAAGCGGCGCGGCTATGTGCAGAAGCGCTGGGTGCGCTGGGTCGGCGCGCTGCGCATGAGCTTCGCCAAGCGCGGCGGGCAGTGGTGGGTGGTGCGGGTCGAGGCCGGGAACTGAGCCGCGATCCGGCCTAGCGGATGGCGCGCTCGGCCCGCAACTCCGCCTCGTAGGCCGCGAGCGTCTCTTCGATCAAGCGCGCGATCGCGTCGATCTCGGCTTCGGTCACGATGAGCGGCGGGCAGACCATCAGCCATTCGCCGTATTTCCCGTTCGCCGTGCGGCGCGAATAGAGCAGCAAGCCGCGCTCGATGCCGAGCTCGATCACGCGGTAAACGGCCTGGCGCTCGGCGGAGAGGATGGCCTTGGTTTCCTTGTTGGCGACGATCTCGATCGCCTGCAGCAGGCCCATGCCGCGCACGTCGCCGAGGATGGCGCTCTTGGCCTTGATCGCTTCGAGACGCCGGCGCAGCAGCACCCCCATGCGCGCCGCGTTGCCCATGAGATCGCGCTCGACCATCTCGCGCACGACGGCGAGGCCGATCGCGCAGGAGAGCGGATTGGCCGAGTAGGTGTGGCCGTGGAGGAAGCCGCCGGCGCCGGCCACGGCCTCGACCATCGCCGCCGGCGCGAGCACGACGCCCAGCGGCGTGTAGCCGGCCGAGATGCCCTTGGCGAGCGTCACGAGGTCGGGGCGCGCCGCCGGCCAATGCTCGGCCGCGAGGAATGTGCCGGTGCGCCCGGCGCCGCTCATCACCTCGTCGTAGATGAGTAGTACGCCGTGACGGTCGCAGATTTCGCGGATCGCGCGATAGTAGTGATCGGGCGCCACGAGCGCGCCGGTGGCGAGCCCGCCGACCGGTTCCATGATGAAGGCCAGAACCGTGTCGGCGCCTTCGCGGCGGATCGCGTTCTCGAGCTCGGCGGCGCAGTGGCGCGCGTAGCTGTCGGCGGTGTGATTGGGCGGCAGGCGATAGGAGAACGGCGCCGGGACCATCGGCATGAGCCGTGCCTGGGCGCCGAAGAGGCGCTGACTGTCGGGATCGCCGGTGACGCCGACGGCGCCGAGGGTGGCGCCGTGATAGCTCGGCTCGCGCGCGATCACCTTCCAGCGCCCGCTCTCGCCGCGCGCGACCGCGTATTGGCGCGCGAGTTTGATCGCGGCCTCGGTCGCCTCCGAGCCGCCCGAGACGAAGAATGCGCGCTCGAGCCCGGGCCCGGCGAGGCGGGTGACGAGCTCGGCGAGATCGATGTTGGGCTGGTTTTCGAAGAGGGCGCGGCTGGCGTAGGCGACCTTCTTCGCCTGTGCGACCATGGCCTCGAGCACGCGCGGATTGCCGTGGCCGATATTGCTCACGACCGGGCCCGAGCACGCGTCGATGTAGCGGCGGCCCGCGGTGTCCCACACGTAGATGCCCTCCGCGCGGTCCACCGTCGGGCGGTTGCGCGCCACCGAGCGCGCATAGAAGAGCTGGATCGAGCCGCCGTGCGGGCACGGCTTAGCCGGTGCAATCGTGTTCATTGAGCGTCCTTCGAAGCGTGGCCGTGCGGGGACACGCCGAGATGATGCAGCACATTTCGCAGCAGTTTGCCGAAAACGGGATCGGCGCCAAGCACCCAACGTGCCGCGATAGGCCGGCCCAATCGCCCCTGGAGCGCGCTCACCGCGCCGTCGTCAGCACATCGGTTCCTTGCGGTCGGCGCAGGCCTTGCGCGCTTCGGCGACCTTCTTCTTGAGCTCGTCCGCGCTGACGGCGCCGGGGATGATCTGGTCGCCGATGATGAAGCCGGGCGTGCCGTTGATGCCGAGATCCTGAGCGAGCTTGTGCGTCTTCTCGATGAGCGCCTCGACCTCGGGGGCCTTCATGTCGTCCTTGAGCTTGGCGACGTCGAGCCCGACCTGGCGCGCGAGCGCGAAGATCACCTCCTCGGTGAGATTGTTGGGATAGGCCATCAGTGCGGCGTGGAACGCGAGATACTTGCCCTGCTTGTTCGCCGCGATGGCGGCCATCGAGGCAGTGCGCGACGCCGGTCCGAGGATCGGGAATTCCTTCAGCACGAAGCGGATCTTGCCGTCGGCGCGGATCACCTGGTCGAGCGTGGGCTGCACGCCTTTGCAGTAGCCGCAGCGGTAGTCCATGAACTCGACGATCGTCACGTCGCCTTTGGGATTGCCGCCGACCGGCAGGTCCGTCGCGCCCTGGAGATCGGCGCGCTTGGTCTTGAGCGCCGCCTCAGCGGCCTTTTTCTGCGCCTCTTCCTGCTTGCGGCGCAGCGTCTGCACCGCTTCGAGGATGATCTCGGGATTGGCGAGGATGTATTCCTTCACCAGCTCGCGCACACGCTTCTCTTGGTCGGGCGAGAGCGGCGGCTTGTCGCTTTGGGCCAGGGCGGGCGCGAGGGCGGTGAACGACAGGGCGACCGCAGTGGCGGCAGCGGCGAGGACGGGCAGGCGCATGGCGGCGGGTCCGTTCGTGTTGCGGTTGCGAATTATACGAATCAGCGGCGGCGGTCGTCGAGGATTTGCGTCACCTGCGCCTTCAAATCCTGGAGACGCAGCCAGGCCGGCGTGCCGGGCTTCAATCCGCGCTCGGCCACCGGGATGGCGGCGCGCAGTGTAGGCAGGTCGCGGTTAAGATAGGCATATTCGGCATTGGCCAGCGCCGAATTGCCGATGTCGCCGGCCTTGCCGTAGGCGACGGAGAGCAGGCGCCAGGCGAGCGGATAGGTGTCGTCCCTGCGCACCGCGGCGCGCAGGTTCTCAAGCGCCGCGGCGTGCAAGCGCGAATCGCCGGTCTCGAGCTGGGCCTGGGCAAGGCCGACGCGGATGAGCGCCTCGCCGGGCGCCAGCCGCGCCGCGCGCTCGAAGGCGGCGACAGCCTCGCGGATATGGGCGCCGCCGCTCTCGAACAGGATCTGGCCGCGCAGCTCGTGGAAGTAGGGATCGTTCGGGCTTTCCTTGATGAGGCCGTCGATGAACTGGAGCGCCCGCTCGAGCCGCGCGTCCTGGTGATAGGCCACGGCGAGGGCGTAGCGCGCCTCGAGCGTGTTCTCCTTGCCCTGGTAGCGCGCGATCACCTGCTCGGGCGGGCGCAGGAAGCCGATGAGCTTCGCGCGCATGCGGATGTGCATCGCCTCGAAGGCCTTGGGCAGCGGGCGGTCGACGAGCGGCGAGTGCGCGAGATGCTGGCGCACCTTGTCGATGCGTTCGCGCGTGATCGGATGGGTGCGCAGATAGGGATCCTGCCGCGCGGCGTAGAGCATCTCCTGCTCGCCGAGGATCTGCAGGAATTCAAAGAGGCCGCGCGCCGAGATGCCCGCGCGGTCGAGCGCGGTGAGGCCGAACGAATCGGCGGCGCTCTCCTGGGTCTGCGTGAACTGGTAGAAGGCGCCTTCGGTGAGTCGCGCGCCCAGCGCGGTACCGGCGGCGGCGATGCGCCCGTCGCGTGCCGCCACGGCCGCGCCCATCGACAGGATCATCGAGATGATCTGCTTGATCTGCGCGTCCTGGAGCTCGCGCTGGAGGCGCACGAGATGGCCGCCGACGATGTGACCGGTTTCGTGCGCGATCACGCCGATCACCTGGCCCGCGTGCTCGGCGCGCATCAAGAGGCCGGTGTTGATGAACATGTGCCGGCCGCCGGCGACGAAGGCGTTGAGCCGGCCGTCGTTGACGAGGTGGACCTGGATCTTGGCCGTGGAGAGGCCCGCGGCCTGGAAGATTGGCGCCGAATAGGCGCGAATGGTATGTTCGATCTCGGCGTCGCGAATGAGGGCAAGGCCGGCGCCGCGGGATTGGGCGAGCGCCGCCTCGGCGGGCATTTGCGCGGCGAAGGCTGCGGCCGTGAGTAGGGCTAGTCTTATCTTCATCGTCGCGGTGGCTCGTTCCCGTGCTTCCTGTCCGGCACCGCCGGCGCGGACGCGGGCCGGGAAATCTCGTCAGATGTTATCGCGTTGGAAATGCGGCTTTTCCGGGGCGCGGCGCTCCGGCTGCGAAGCTGCGGGAAGGAGCGGCGTGGCCTTGAAGCAATCCAAGCGCGGCAACATTCCCCCATTCATCGTAATGGATGTGATGCGCGCTGCCAACGCGCGCGAAATCGCTCGCGCAGACGTGATTCACCTCGAAGTGGGGCAGCCCTCCACGCCCGCGCCGGCCGGCGTCCTCGCCGCCGCCGAGCGCGCGCTGCGCGAGACCGCGGCGAACCAGCGCAAGGCGTTCATCCTCAACCACGTCGGCAACATCGTGCTCAGCGGCGGCGGCCTGCTGATCCTCGGGCTCGGCTTCGACACCTGGAAGGAGGGCGCGAC
>DATBLL010000106.1:0-8653 GCA_036555425.1 Alphaproteobacteria bacterium
CGATCATCAGGTTCACGATCACGACGACACCGAAATAGACGGGGTCGATGCCGAGCGCCTTCACGGTCGGCAGCAGCACGGGTACGAGCACGAGCAGCAGCGTGCCGGTGTCGATGAGGCAGCCCAGGATGATGAATAGCACCGTGATCGCCAGCATGAAGCCCGTCGCCGAGAACTCCATGCGCTTGATCCACGCGGCCAGCGCCTGATCGAGCTGCTCGGCCGTCACCGCATAGTTGATGATGAAGGCGGCGGCGATCAGCAGCATCACGACCGTTGACGCGCGCAGCGATTCGGCGAAGACGGCGTAGAGCCCCCTCCAGTTCAATGCGCGATAGACGAAGGCGGCGAGCAGCATGGCGTAGAGCGCCGCCACCGCCGCCGCTTCGGTCGGCGTGAACGCGCCGGTCCAGATGCCCCCCAAGAGCAGCACAGGGAGGGTCATCGGCAGGAACGCGCGCGCCAGATGGCAAAGCGCTTCGCGCGGGCTCACGCGCTCGCCGGTCGGCAGCGCGCGCCGGCGCGCGAGCCACGCCACCGCCACCATCAGCGCCAGTGCCATCATCAACCCCGGCAGCACGCCGCCCAAGAACAGCGCCGCCACCGAGACGTTGGCGAAGAGGGCGTAGAGCACCATCGGGATTGAGGGCGGGATGATCGGCGCGATGGTGGAGGCGGCGGCGGTGAGCGCCACCGCGAAGCCGGCCGGGTACTTGGCCACGTCGCGCATCATGCGCACGGCGACCATGCCCGGCCCGGCCGCATCGGCGAGCGCGCTGCCGCTCATGCTCGAGAAGATCACGCTGACGAGGATCGTCACCTGCCCGAGGCCGCCGCGCATGCGTCCGACGATGGCGTTGGCGGCGCCCCAGAGCCGCTCGCTGATCGTGCCGGCGTTCATCACGTTGGCGGCGAGGATGAACATCGGCACGGCAAGCAGCACATAGCTCTGCTGCAGCGACGTCATGATCTGCTCGGCGGCGAGGCCGACGTCTTTCCCTCCGGCGAAGAGATAGGCGAGGCCGGCGCAGAGCATCGCGAGCGCGATGGGCACGCGCAGCAGCGCGGCGACGACGAAGACCGCGACGAGGATGAGGAACGCCGTGCTCATCGCGAAGGGGCTAGACCCAGCGCTCCCAATCGCGGCGGGCGAGCTGGCCGCCGCGCCAGAGCAGGCGCGCGCCGATCACGGCGAGGAACAGCGGGAAGCAGGCATAGACGTAGTCGAGGCGAAGCCGCAGCGTCGGCGTCGTCTCGCGCCAGAGGAAGGAGACGTAGCCGTAGGTGGCGGGGAGGGCGGCCAGGATGAGCGCGCCGAAGCCCAGCGCAGCCACAAGCGCCATCGCGCGGCGGCCGCCCACGGGCGCGGCCTCGTAGAGGATGTCGAACGTCACGTGGTCGGCGAGCTTGACCACGAACGAGGCCGCCCAGAACGTGCTCCACAGCAGCAGCACGACGCAGAATTCGTCCGACCAGGTGAGCGGCCGGCCCGCCGCGTAGCGCATGACGACGCCCGCGATGAACGTCGCGAACATGGCGGCGAAGAGCGCGACCCCGACCGTCTCCGCGCCCTTCGCCAGGACCCGCCGCGCGCCCTTCACTTGGTGTCGAGCACGCGCTGCATCAGCGCCTTGTCCCACGCCTTGGCGTGCTCGGACGCGCCGTAGATCCTGTCGGCGTTGTCGCGGAACGGCTTCAGCTCGATCGCGTCGACGCGCAGGCCCATGCCCTTGATGCGCTCGACGACCTTCTTCTCGTCGTCGAGCCGCGCCTCGTCGTTCCATTTCGAGGCCGCGACCGCCGATTCCTTGATCGCCTTCTTCTGCGCGTCGTTGAGCTTGTCCCATACCGGCTTGGCCAGCGCGTAGAACACCGGCTGCACCATATGCGCGGTCAGGATCACCTGCTTCGTCACCTCGTGGAACTTGGCGGCGTTCATGATCGTGAGCGGGTTTTCCTGGCCGTCGATCGACCCGGTCTGGAGGGCCAGATAGACCTCGGGCATGCCGAGCACGGTCGAATTAGTGCCGAGCGTCTCGCCCACCAGCAGCCAATCGGGCCCGCCCGCCGGCATGCGCAGCTTCACGCCCTTGAGATCGGCCGGCCCCTTCACCTCCTTGACCGCGCGCAGGTTCACCTGGCGCGTGCCGAGATAGGTGGCCGAGAGGATGACGATGCCCATCTTGTCGGCGACGCGCTTGGCGTATTCGGCGCCGATCGGGCCCTCGAACGTCTTCGCCATGTGCGCGTAGTCGCGGAAGAGATAGGCGCGGGCGAAGAAGCCGAGCTCGGGCACCTGTTGTGCCACCTCGAAGGTCTGCATCGTGCTCATCTCGAGGTTGCCGCGCTGGATCGCGGGCACCTCGGCGCCCTGGCGCACCAGCTTGCCGCCGGGATAGAGCTGGATGTCGAACTGGCCCGGCGCGGCCTTGTCGACCATCTCCTTGAACCGCTCCATCGACTTCGAGAGGAAGTCGGGCGGCGGCGCCGCCGACGAGAAGCGGATCACGATCTTGTTCTGCGCGTCCGCCGGCGCGGCGGCGAGCATGCCGAGCGCCAGCGCGGCGATCACGACGTGGCGAAGCCTGGGTGCGGTCATAGCAGTCCTCCTCCTCGAAGCTTGAGCGGTCATGCCGCCGGCATGATCTCCACGGAAAGCGTGCCGATCCCCTCGATCGTCGCATCGACCTTGTCGCCGACCTTCAAGAACGTGCCCTTGGGCGCGCCCACGCCCGCCGGCGTGCCGGTCAAGACCACGTCGCCGGGGTCGAGCGTCATGATGCGTGAGAGCTTGGCGATCTGTTCGGCGATCGAGAAGATCATGCCCGAGGTGCGCGCGTTCTGCTTGATCTCGCCGTTCACCTTGAGCAGCAGCGGCAGGTCCTGCGGATCCTTGAGGAAGGCGGCGGGCACCACGACGGGGCCCATCGGGCAGCACGTGTCGTTGGCCTTGCCGGCGACCCAATCGAGCTTGAAGAAGGATTCGGGCACGCGGTTCAAGTCGCGCGCGGAGAAATCGATCGCGACGGTGTAGGCGGCGATCGAGGCCAGGGCATCTTTCTCGGGCACGGCGCGCGCCGTCCGGCCGATGATCGCGGCCAGCTCGATCTCCCAGTCGAGGCACTTGGTGTCGAGCGGCATGCGCACGGTCTTGCCGGGACCGACCACGGCGTTGCGCGGCGGCTTGAAGAAGAAGAAAAGCCGCTGCGCCTCCTTCCGCGTGTCGGCGACGCCCATCTCGGCGATGTGATCGTAGTAGTTGGCGCCGGCGCAGAGCACCTTGCCGGGATAGCGCAGCGGCGCCAGCA
This sequence comes from Alphaproteobacteria bacterium, assembly GCA_036555425.1. Lineage (GTDB taxonomy): Bacteria > Pseudomonadota > Alphaproteobacteria > Bin65 > Bin65 > SBBV01. The sequence goes on from DATBLL010000106.1 coordinate 3,309, forward strand.
GCTTGGCGCCGGCGCGCGGGCGGGCGAGCGCGGCCGCGGCCGACGGCGCCTTCCCGGCCAGCGCCGAAAGCGCCGTGAAGCTCTTGTCCCAATCGGCGAAGCACGCGGCGAGATCGCCGCCGAGGCCGCGGAGGCCGAGGCGCGCCGCGCCGGCGGCGAGCGGATAGAGCTTGCCTTCGGCCTCGATGCAGGCCGCGGGCTTGCCGTCGATCTCCGCCGTCGCCAGCGCAAACGCCACGCGCGCCTCCTCCCATGCTCGCGGCGAGGCTAGCGGGCGCGCGCGGGCCGGTCAATGAAATTTCCAAAATCTTGTCTTATTGGATTTCCGCCGCGGTTTGGGGTATGAAACGCCATGACCGCATTCCGCATGAGCTTCCGATGAAACGCGCCTTGGCCGCGTCCCCGTTGCGCGATTCCGCTGCCGATACCGGCCCGCGCACCGTGGCCGAGGCGGTCCACGAACGCCTGCGCGCCGATCTCATGGCCGGGCGCTACGGGCCCGGCGAAGCGCTGCGCCTCGAGCCGCTGATGGCGCGCTACGGCTGCGGCATCAGCCCGCTGCGGGAAGCGCTCAACCGGCTTGCCGCCGAGCGGCTCGTGCGCGCGGTTGGCCAGCGCGGCTTCCAGGCGGCGCCGGTCTCGCTCGCCGAAATGTGGGACGTGGTGCGTCTACGCCAAAAGCTCGAGGGCGAGGCGCTGGCCGCGGCGATGAGCGCTGGCGACGCGCGCTGGGAAAGCGAGATCCTCGCGGCGTTCCACCGCCTCGCCAAAGCGCCGCCGCCGGAACGCGACCGCGCCGATCCCGATTCCTGGGAGCGCAGCCACCGCGATTTCCATGCGGCCTTGATCGCCGCCTGCCCTTCGGCCTGGCTGCTGCATTTCGTCGGCATTCTCTACGGCCACACCGAGCGCTACCGGCGCATCCGCTTCGAGCGCACCCTGCCGAAGAAGCTCGTGCGCGACGTCGAGGCCGAGCACCGCGAATTGATGGATGCCGTGCTGGCGCGCGACAAGCGCCGCGCCGTTCGCCTCCTCTCGGAGCATCTCGAGAAGACCGGCAGCTTCATCGCGCGTGAATTCGCGGCGGCCGCGGCCGGCGAGCCCGCGCCGCGCCGGCGCGCGCGGGCAGGGGCGGCGGCTTGACGACTCTCGTCACGGGTGCCGGCCTCATCGGCACGCTGACGGCGCGGCACCTTGCCGGGCAGGGTCAAAAGGTCGTGCTGTTCGACGTGGCTCCGCAGCGTGAGGCCATTGCGGCGACGCTGCGGCCGCACGACATTCCCGTCGTCGCCGGAGATGTTGCCTCGTTTGCCGCGCTCGCCGCCGCCGTCGAGACGCACCGCGTATGCCGCATCGTGCACACGGCGGCGATGCTGACGGCCGCGATCAAGGCCGATCCGCCGCGCGGCATCGGCGTGAACATCCTGGGCGCGGTCAACGTGCTCGAAGCGGCGCGAAGATTCGGCCTCGCGCGCGTGGTGCTGGCCAGCTCCTCGACGGTCGGCTACCCGGCGTTCAATTCGAATCCCGGCGAGCGCTACCCCGAGGATTTCCGGATGAAGGTGTTGTCGGAGCGTCCGACGACGTTCTATTCCGCCACCAAGCTCGCGGGCGAGCACCTGGCGCTGATCTACGCCGCGGATTTCGGCGTCGATGTCGTGTTGCTGCGCTATGGCGCGGTGATCGGCGAATGGGCCGGGGCGAACCGCAGCATCCCGGGTCGCCTCGTCCGCGCGCTGCTCGTGCCGGCGATGAAGGGCGAAACGGCCGTCATCGACGATCCGATGCTGGTGTGGCAGGGCGGCGACGATTTCGTCGACGCGCGCGACTGCGCCCGCGCCAACCGCGCGGCGCTCGAGGCGCAAGCGCCGCGCCAGCGCGTCTACTACGTCACGTTCGGCCGCATGCACAGCTTCGACGATTTCGTCGCCGCCACGCGCGGGCTCTACCCGAATTTCAGGATCGACTTGCGCGTGACGGCGAAGGCGGGCTTCGCCGGATTCCCCGCGGTGCGCCCCGCGACTTCGGATTTGCGCGCCGCCGAATGCGAGCTCGGCTTCTCGCCGCAATACGACCTTCGCGCCGCCTTGGCCGAATGCGCGCGCCTGCTTGCGCCCTGAATGACGGGTCGACGGCTTTCCAGGCTCAGGTCGCAGTGATAGGTTGAGCAGGTGCGGGGCCTGGCGGCGCCGCGTCTCGTTCGATCCACGGAGCCGGGCCCGCAAGGCAACAGTGCAACCCGAGTCGCTCGCCTCGGGTGAACCCTGAGGCACGCGTGACACGCACTCGCATGGGGCCAAATCGAAGCCACCGACGGCCTGGCGCCGCCGAGGGCCAGCTCCAGGTGGCGCTCGACAACATGCCGGGCGCTTTCGCCTACACGGACGACGATCTCAACATCGTCTTCTGCAACGACCGTTTCCGCGAGATGTACCGCGCACCGGCCGAATTGCTGCGTCCCGGCCGCCCCTATCCCGAATTCCTGCGCTTCCTCGCCGAGACCGGCTATTACGGCGCGGGCGACGTCGACACGCTCGTCGCCAAGCGAGTGGAGAGCCTGCGCAACCCGCGCAACAAGGCGTTCGAGGACTACACGCCCGACGGCCGCGTCTATCGCGTCCTGCGCCGCCGCGCGAAGGCCGGCGGCGTCGTGACCGTGATCACCGACATCACCGATCAAAAGCAGGCCGAGCGGGCGTTGGCGAAGAAGGAGGCGGAGATCCATGTGGCGCTGGACAACATGCCCGGCGCTTTCGCCTATACCGACGACGCTCTCAACATCGTCTTCTGCAACGAGCGCTTTAGGGAGATGTATCGCGCGCCGCCGGAGCTGCTCCAGCCGGGGCGCTACTACCCCGCGTTTCTGCGTTTTCTCGCCGAGCACGGCTATTACGGCGCGGGCGACATCGACACGCTCGTCGCCAAGCGCGTCGAGAGCCTGCGCAATCCGCTGAACAAGGCGTTCGAGGACTACGCGCCTGACGGCCGCGTCTACCGGGTGTTGCGCCGCCGCGTCGATGCGGGCGGCGTCGTCACGGTCATCACCGACATCACCGAGCAGAAGCAGACCGAGCGCGTGCTGGCCAAACGCGAGGCCGAGATTCACGTCGCGCTCGACAACATGCCGGGCGCGTTGGCGTACACGGATGACGATCTCAACATCGTCTTCTGCAACGACAGATTCCGCGAAATGTACCGTGCCCCGGCCGAGCTGCTCGAGCCCGGCCGCCACTATCCCGACTTTCTGCGCTATCTGGCCGAGCACGGCTACTACGGTGCGGGCGACGTCGAGGCGCTCGTCGCCAAACGGGTGGAGAGCCTGCGCAATCCGCTGAACAAGGCGTTCGAGGATTACGCGCCGGACGGCCGGGTCTACCACGTCCTGCGCCGCCGCGTGGAAGCCGGCGGTGTCGTGACGGTGATCACCGACATCAGCGAGCAGAAGCAGGCCGAACGCGCGCTGCTCGAGGCCAAGCAGCGAGTCGAGGACGCCAGCACGCTGGTGACCGAGAAGAACCAGATGCTCGAAGGCCTTTCGGCCAAACTGTCGAAATACCTGTCGCCGCAGATCTACAAATCGATCTTCAGCGGCAATCAGAGCGTCGAGATCGCGTCGAAGCGCAAGAAGCTCACGGTTTTCTTCTCCGACATCGCCGCCTTTACCGAAACCACCGAGAATCTCGAATCGGAGGAGCTCACCGACGTCCTCAATCACTACCTGACCGAGATGTCGGCAATCGCGCTCCGCTATGGCGCCACCATCGACAAGTACATCGGCGACGCGATGCTGCTGTTCTTCGGCGATCCGGACAGCAAGGGCGTCAAGGAGGATGCCAAGGCCTGCGTCATGATGGCGATCGCGATGCAGCGCCGGATGCGCGAGCTCGAGCAGGAATGGCGCGACCGCGGCCTCGAGCGGCCGTTCCGCATCCGCATGGGCATCAGCACCGGCTTCTGCACGGTCGGAAACTTCGGCAGCCAAGACCGCATGGACTACACGATCATCGGCAATGAAGTGAATCTGGCCGCGCGCCTCGAATCCGTCGCCGAGCCCGGCAGCATTCTGCTCGCGCACGAGACCAATGCGCTGGTGAGCGACGTCGTGCTGACCGAGGAGCAGCCGCCGGTGACCGTGAAAGGCTTCGCCAAGCCGATCAACACCTACAAGGTCGTCGGCACCTACGGGGAGCTTGTCGAAAAGGGCCGGGTCGTGCTGCAGGAGCGCAAGGGGCTGCGGCTGCTCGTCGACCTGACCAAGCAAGACAAGTCCGAGGCGATCGCCATATTGGAGGAGGTCCTGTCGCAGCTGAAAGGCTGATCGAGCGATCCCAGCTGATCGCCAACACCGGGACCCCGGATTTCGGACGACCGTCATGCGAGAGGCGGGACTCGCATATTGCGACGACACGGACTAGATTTTGTGCAATGCACAACGCGCCGTTGGCGCAATTTCCGGCAAGGAGAGCACCATGACCGCCCGTGACCCCGTCGTCATTCTCGATGGCGCCCGCACCCCGATGGGCTCGTTCCAGGGCGAGCTCAAGGACATCACGGCGCCGGTGCTGGGCGCGGTGGCGATCAAGGCCGCGCTCGCGAAGTCGGGGGTGAAGCCGGAGCAGGTGCAGGAGGTCATCATGGGCTGCGTGCTACCGGCCGGCATGGGCCAGGCCCCGGCGCGCCAGGCCGCGCACGGCGCCGGCATCCCCTGGGACGTGGGCTGCACGACGGTCAACAAGATGTGCGGCTCGGGCATGAAGGCGGCGATGTTCGCGCATGACAGCATCGCGGCCGGCATCAACGACATCATGGTCGCGGGCGGCCTCGAGAGCATGACCAACGCGCCCTACCTGATGGACAAGGCGCGCAGCGGCCTGCGCCTGGGCCACGGCCGCGTCTGGGACCACATGTTCATCGATGGCCTCGAAGACGCGTATCAGAAGGGCCGCCTCATGGGCACCTTCGCCGAGGATACGGCGCAGCATTACCAGTTCACGCGCAAGCAGCAGGACGATTTCGCGGTCGCGTCGCTCACGCGCGCCAAGAAGGCGAACGAGGACGGCTCTTTCGCCAAGGAGATCGCCGCGGTCGCGATCAAGGACCGCTCCGGCGAGCGCCAGGTGGCGCGCGACGAGCAACCCTTCACCGCCAAGATCGAGAAGATCCCGACCTTGAAGCCCGCCTTCCGCGAGGGCGGCACCGTGACGCCGGCCAATTCCTCGTCGATCTCCGACGGCGCCGCCGCGCTGGTGCTGACGCGCCTTTCGGCGGCCGAGAAGCGCGGCCTGAAGCCGCGCTACCGCATCGTCGCGCACAGCACGCACGCGCAGGAGCCGGCCTGGTTCACG
>DATBLL010000112.1:0-16036 GCA_036555425.1 Alphaproteobacteria bacterium
CGAAGCCGCGATAGCCTGGCAGCGACGGCACTTCGATCTCTTCCAGCGGCATATCCGGGACGATGCCATAGACCGGCTTCAGATGGCCATTCGCCTCGCGCGCACTGACGGTGGTGATGTAGTCGAGGAACCCCTCCATCGTGCGCGTGGCGCCCAGCCGGTTCAGCGCCTGCACGACGAAGAAGGCATCGCGCAGCCAGCAATAGCGGTAGTCCCAATTGCGCCGCGTGCCCGGGGCCTCGGGGATCGAGGTGGTGAGCGCGGCCACGATGGCGCCGGTCTCCTCGAAGGCGCAGAGCTTCAGCGTGATGCCGGCGCGGATCACGGCCTCTTGCCATTCGAACGGCACCGAGAGATAGCGCACCCACTCGATCCAGTAGTCGAGCGTGCGCTCGTGGAACTCGCGCACGACATGCGGGATCGAGGCCGGAAACATCTCGTCCGGGCCGAGGATGAGGTGGAAGGGCTGGGTCAGCGCAAAGGGCGCCTCGGATTCCACATAGGCGAGCGGCGCGTCGGTGGTGAGGCGCAGCGTCTGGCTCGAGGCGACGAAGCGCATGTGGTTGCTGCCATGCGTCACGGCCGGCTTCTCGTGGCCGTAGGCGAAGACGGGCCTCAGGCGCACCCGCACCGCCGGCAGGCCGGCGACGGGCTCGACGCGGCGCACCAGCGTGGCCGGGCGGAAAATGCGGTCGTGCTGCTTGAAGCGCGGGACGAAATCGGTGATGCGAACGGCGCCGCCGCGCTGGTCCGTCAGCGTGGTGACGAGGACCGCGCTGTTGGGCTGATATTCCTGCTTCGACGAGGCGAAGTTCTCGATCGCCACCTCGTAGAAGCCGGACTCGGCGTCGTCCGCGCCGAGCAGGCTGCAGAACACTGGATCGCCGTCGAAGCGCGGCAGGCAATACCACACGATGCGCGCGCGGCGGTCCACGAGCGCGGCCACGATCCCATTGCCGATGACGGCGAGATTCAGGTCAGGCATGAGGTTGGGCGTTTCCCGCGGTTCCGTCCGCATCGATATACGAATGGGACGGGCGAGGTGAAGCGGCGCGGCGACGGCTGGGCCATGCGCCGCGGCGGGCGTTAGCGCAACCTTCGCGTACGTATATAGTTCCCGATGCACGCCCCCCGCGGCGCCGCCCGCAAGAGGATTGTTCATGCCCCTCAAACGCTTCGCCTTTGCCGCCGTCCTCCTGCTGGCCGGCCCCGCGCTGGCGCTCGATGCCGGCGACCGCAGCTTCGGGCCTGGGCGCGTCGGCGCGATCGTCAAGGGAACCAAGCCCGAGGATCTGGCGAAGATCTACGGCGCCGCCAACGTGAAGCTCGGCAAGATCACGGCGGCCGAAGGCATGGAGCAGCCCGGCGCCGTCATCTACGCGGAGACGCCGAATCGGCTGGAGGTCGGATTCACCGAAGACGGCAAGAAGATCGAGTTCATCCGCATCGTCGGCAAGGCCTGGGCGACCAAGGAGGGCTTGCGCATCGGCACGACTCTGGCCGAGCTCGAACGCCTCAACGGTGGACCGTTCCAACTATCGGGCTTCGGCTGGGATTACGGGGGCGCGGTCACGGCGCGCGGCCGCGCGCTCCAAGGCATCGGCATCACCCTCGCCTACACCCGGAACGGCGAAAGCAGAGAGGCGCAGCAGGTGATGGGCGACCGCCAATTCTCCTCGCGCCACCCCGCGCTCAAGAACCTTGGCGTGGTTGTGCGCGAGCTGGTCGTCGGTTTCGGAAACTAGGGCATATCCCATTCAGGTGGAACCATCTCACGCGTAGGGGCGCGCGCAGCGTGCCCCTACGCTGCATCCGTTGATTCCACCTCAACGAAACGCGCCCTCGAAAAAAATGGTGCGCACGCTCGTCGTCGCCCTTCCCCGAAGTCGGCGACGACGGCGCGCGCTGAGGCCCCTAACCGCCCGGACCTCTGTCTCGGCGCCGCACGTGCCCCGCGTGGCGCCGACAAGCCCGGGCGGACTGCGGCCTATTGAGGTATCTTCTCCACGACGCGGTCCTTGACCATCCCGTAGAGATCGCCGAGGGAACCGCCAAGCTGCTGAAGCGCGACGATGATAACCACCGCGACCAAGGCGGCGATCAAGCCGTACTCGATCGCGGTGGCACCGCGTTCATCGCGAAGGAATGTAGTGAGCATTCCGCTTTTCCGGCATCTAAAGCCGAAACAGGAACCGTTTCGGCTCTGCACCGTTAGCAGCTCGCCGTCTTGGCGCAGTCGAGCTTGCCCTTGACCGTCGTGAACATGTCGCTCAGCGACGAGCCCATCGCCTCGAGGGCGACGATACACGCCACGGCGACGAGCGCCGCGATCAGGCCGTATTCGATCGCCGTCGCGCCGCTCTCGTCCTTCAGAAACTTGCGGATCATGGCTTCTCTCTCCTCTGATTGAGCCCTGGTCTTTTCCGCCCCGAGGCAACATCGCCTCGCCGCGGACGCCCGCAATTTCGCCTCAAAGACTTGAAGCCCGAGTAACCCGCCGTGGTAAATTTCGCGCCAAAATTGCTCTAACGGATTAAGCAAACAGTTCGTCTACGAGCCGCCGCCGTGATCTTGCGATCTCGTGCAACTCCTTGAACGACAGGGATTTTTCCCGACGGTTGGGCGTGTCAGCGATGCGCCTCGGCGCGGCGCACGAGCCGGCTCATTGCGGCATTGGCAAAGGCGGCCAGTGCAAAAATGATGGCGACGATGGCGTAGAGCTCGGCGAAATTGTATTGGGCGTAGTAGTCGTTGGCGAGAAAGCCGAGGCCGGCCTTGGCCAGCTTTATCTCGCCCAAGAGCACGCCGATGATGCAGACGCCCAAGCCCAGGCGCAGGCCCGTGACCAGCGGCAGCGCGAGGGCCGGCAGATAGACCATGCGCACCATCTGCCCGCGCCCGAGATTGAAGGCGCGGCCGACGCGGACGAAGACGGCCGGAATGGCGCGCATCCCCGCCACCGTCGCGATGACGACCGGGAAGAAGGCCGAGATGGCGCCCAGCGCCACCTTCGAGCCCGGGCCGATGCCGACCGCGAGCATGACGACGGGAAGGAAGACGATCTTGGGCGTGGTCGCGAGCGCCGCTATGTAGGGATCGGCGGCGGCGCCCAAGACGCGGCGCGCGCCGAGCACGAGGCCGCAGGCGACGCCGGGGATCACGCCGAAGACGAAGCCGCCCGCCACTTCGCCGAGCGTCACCGCGAGGTGGTGATAGAAGGCGAGCCCCGCGAGCTCGTTGAACGCCGCGGCGGCGATGGCGCTGATCGGCGGCAGCGCCTCGCCAAAGATAAGCCCGGTCCGGCCGAGCGCCTCCCAGAGCGCGAAGAGGCCGGCCAAGGTCAGCAGCCGGATCTTGTGCGTGCCCCAGCGCGTCATGCCGGCCGCAGCCACAACTGCATGCGCTTCAAGACCCACAGCATGCCGCCGCTCACTAGGATCACGAACACGATGGCGCCGTACATGCCGGGAATGTCGAATTTGTCGTAGGCCTCGGAGACGACGAAGCCGAGCCCGCCGAAATTGATCAGGAATTCGACGCCGATGATGTTGACCAGCGCGTAGATCGTGCCGAGGCGGATGCCGGTGAAGATCATCGGCGTGCCGGCCGGGAGCAGGATCTTCCAGAATTCCTGCTCGGGCGTGAGGTTGAAGGCGCGGCCGACGCGCACCAGCGTCGCCGGCACCGCGGCGAGGCCCTCGCGCGTGTAGAGTACGACCGCGATGAAGCCGACGATGAAGCCCATGAAGCCGGTGCTGACATAGGTGCGCCCGAATAGCACCAGCACCACGGGATAAACGAGGACGAGCGGCGCCGCGAAGAGGGCGCCCAGCCAATTGCGGTAGGCGAGGCCGAAGCGGGGATGCTTGTAGAGCCAATAGCCCGCCGGCAGGCCGGCAATAACGGCCGCCGCCACGGCGCCGAGCGCCGTCAGCAGCGTGGCGCCGAGCGCGCGCAGCAGGCCCTCTTCCGCGGCGAGGCGCCAGATGGCGGCGACGGTATCGGAGGGCGCCGCCACCACGAGCTTCGGCAGCGCGCCCCAGCGCACCAGCGCCTCGAGCGCCGCCGCGAGCACGAAGAGCGCGGCGAGCCCCCACAGCGCCGGCGCGAGCCGGCCCGGCACGCTACTTGATCTCGACGACGAGTTCCTTGATCTGCTCGGGCGTCAGCGGCTTCTCGAGGCGCTTCGCCTTCACGGCCTCGGCGATCGAGTGATCGAGCCCGGAGATCGGCCACGGAACGAGCCGCTCCTTGGGATAGAACGCGATGCCGTCCTTCGCCAGCTCGGGCGTGATCTTGGTCAGCTTGGCCCAGTATTCGGCCGATTTGTCGAGATTGGCATACATCCAATCGACCGATTCCTTGTAGGCGCGCGAGAACGCCTGCGCCGCCTTGGCACGGTCCTTGAGGAACGCGGCGGTGGTGACGTTGACGCGGATGCTGACGTCGTTGAGGTTGGCGAGATCGCTGCCGCGCGCGACGATGCGGAATTCGCCCTTCTTGATCGCGTCGAGCGCGAACGGCACCGCGGCCCAGGCGATGTCGATCTGGCCCGAGACGAGCTGCGTGCGCGTGACCGGCATGCCGCCGGTCGAGACGAGCTTCACGGTGACGCCGGCCTTGGCCGCGAGCTGCTGCGCCGTCAGGTTCGACGACGAGCCCGGGCGCGAGAACGACATCGTCTTGCCCTCGGCGTCCTTGAGCGTCTTGATCGGGCTGTCGGCCTTCACATACCAGTAGATGTCGCCGGCGCCGCGCATCTCGGAGCCGATGATGCGCACCGGCGCGCCCTTGGCATAGGCGGCGAGCACGCCTTCGACGCCGTTGGTGAGCGCGTAGTCGACGCTGCCGGTCAGCGCGGCCTGCAGCGTCTCGGCGCCGCCCGCCGTCCAGGTGATGTCGATTTCGAGCCCGTGCTTCTTGAAGATCCCGGCCTCGACGCCGAGGGGGATCACCTGCGAATCCCACACCTGGCGCTGCCCGATCGCGACCTTGATCTTTTCCTCGGCGATCGCGCTGCCCGCCGCGGCCGCCGCCAGGATCGAGGCGAAGAGAAGCATCTTGCCGACCGTCATGCCGTCCTCCCTTTGACCCGCGGTCGAAGCGCCGCGGCCGGGCGAGACTAGAGCATGTTTCGCCGAGATCAAATCGGCCCGGCGTATAGGCATCGCTACGTAGGCCCGGTCCGCCGCTACGAAGCAGCCAGCCGCATCAGTCCGATCGCTCCAAGCGAGAGCACGACCACGCCCACCATCACCATCAACAGGCGCGAGGGCAGCCGCTTGGTCATCCAGCCGGCGAGGGGTGCGGCGAGCGCGCCGCCGAGGATGAGCCCGGCCGCGGTGACGAAATAAGTCGGCGCGATGGCGAAGAAGAACGCGATCGAGATCACCAGCGTCACGAAGAACTCGGCGAGATTGACGCTGCCGATCGTGTAGCGCGGCGAGTTCCCGCGCGCGACGAGATTGGACACCACGATCGGGCCCCAGCCGCCGCCGCCGATCGCGTCGAGGAATCCGCCGGCGAAGCCCAGCGGCGCGACGCCGGTCGTCACCGGCGCCGCCGTCCGCCTCCGGAACGCCTTGTAGGCGATCAGCCCCGCCATCGCGCAGAGATAGATCGCGACCGCGGGCTGCGCGATCCGCAGCGGCAGCTCGGTGAGCACGTAGGCGCCGAGCGCGCCGCCGACGACGCCGGCAGCGGCCAGGCGCAGGAACAGGCGCTTGTCGACGTTGCCGTGGAGCCAATGCGAAAGCCCCGAGAGCGCCGTGGTGACGACCTCGGCGGCGTGCACGCCCGCGCTGGCGATCGCCGGCGGAACGCCGAGCGCCAGCAGCACCGAAGTGGAGATGACGCCGAACGCCATGCCGAGCGCGCCGTCGATAAGCTGCGCGACGAAGCCGACCGCGGCATAGAGCAGGATTTCGCCGCTCATGCGCCCCTCCCGTCCGAATCTGTGGCCCGTGAACCGCAATTGCCAGGGGTCGGGGCCGCACGCGCGGCCCGCAGAATAACGCGTCGTCGGCGCCGTGGTTCGCGTCTCGCCAAGCCATTGAGCCGAGGCCGGAATTTCCGGAGCGGCGGCGCGATTTCGGCGCCTCAGGGCGCCGCCAGTTCGCGGCGCGCGCCCTCGAGCGTCTGCATGCCCTTGGCGGCCTCGGTCTTGAGCTCCTCCCAGATCGTGCCGAGATAGCCGGCGAAGCGCTCGCTGGCAATGACGTCCGACGAGCGCGGGCGCGGCAGCGCGATCTCGACGGTGCGCTTGATGCGGCCGGGGCGGAACGACATCACCAGCACGCGATCGGACAGCGACACCGCCTCGGAGAGATTGTGGGTGATGAGCAGCGTCGTCTGCTTCAGCGCCTGGCAGATCTCGATGAGCTTCTCGCCCAGGAGCATGCGCGTCTGCTCGTCGAGCGCGGCGAAGGGCTCGTCCATCAGCAGGATGCGCGGCTCGGCGCAGAGCGTCCGCGCCAGGGCCGTGCGCTGGCGCATGCCGCCCGAGAGCTCGGCCGGGTAGCGCCGCTCGAAGCCGTCGAGCCCGACGAGGCGCACGAAGCGCATCGCCTTCTCCTCGCGCTCGCGCCGGCCCATACCGGCCGCTTCGAGCGGGAAGGCCACGTTCTCGATCACGGTACGCCACGGGAAGGTCGATTCCTCCTGGAACACCATGCCGATGTCGCGGTGCGAGCCCTTGACCGGCTGGCCGTCGACGAGCACGCGGCCGCCCTCCGCCGTTTCGAGCCCGCCGATGATGTTGAAGAGGGTGGACTTGCCGCAGCCCGAGGGGCCGATCACGGCCACGAACTCGCCCTGGCGCACCTCGATGCTCGTCTCCGCCAGCGCCTCCACCGTGCCGCTCGCGGTGACGAACCGCTTGGCCACGCTTTCCACCTTCAAGATCGGCGCGCTCATTCCGCGAGCACCTCGCTTTCGCGATGAAGAGATTCACCACGGAGGCACGGAGACACGGAGGAGAAAAAGTCTTGCGCGCCTTTGGCGCGCGAAATCTCTCTTCTCCGTGGCTCCGTGCCTCCGTGATTCATTTCACTTCTTCTCCGCCTTGGCCATCGCGGCGGCGGTGGCGGCGTCGTAGCCGGGGGCGACGCGGATATCGAGCACGCACACCCGCCCCTGCTCGACCGCGCGGATGCCCTCGGCGATGGCGGCTTCGAGCGTCGCCGGCTCCGAGACGGGGCCGATGCCGCGGCAGCCCTGCGCGCGCGCCATCTCGGCCAGGTCGATCTCGGGCTCGCCGATGCGCTGGCCGATCCAGCGGTTCTCGACCGGCCGCGTGCGCATGCGCGCCACCCGCTCCTGGTGGATCTCGTCGTTGAAGAAGGAGCGGTTGTTGACGACGAGGATCAGCAGCGGAATCTTGTAGTGCGCGGCGGTCCACAGCGCCTGCACGTTCATGAGATAGTCGCCGTCGCCCATGATCGCGACCGGCAAGCGCCCGCTGCCGCGGAGGGCAAGGGCGGCGCCCACCGCCATGCCGGGACCCGAGCCGATGCCGGCGCCGCCGTCGAAGCCGATATAGTCCTGCGGCCCGCGGAAGTGCAACATCTGCCCGCCCCAGGAGAGCGGCGTGCGCAGCAGCGTGACCGCGCGGTTGCCGGCCGCGCCGCGCAGCCGCCGCGCCACCATCGCGACGTCGATGATCGGCCCGTCGGCCGCCGATGGCGGCGGCGCCTTTGCGGCCGGCAGCGGCCGCGTCGGTCGCTTCGCGACCGATTCGAGCAGCGCGCGCACGACGATGTCGGGCTCGTTGAGGAAGTAAAGATCGGCCGGCGGCAGGCCCATATGGTCCTTGCTCCAGCCATGATGCACGTGCTGATCGATCGAGACCTGGATCACCTGGGCGGGAATCGCGTCGCCGCCGAACGCGGTGCGCAGCGTGCCGGCGAGGTCGATCCAATCGAGCGAAAGGATCACGTCCGCGGCCTTGAGCGCCTCGGTCAACTCGGGCGTGTTGAAGGTGCTGGGCGCCGCCGCGTGCAGCGGGTGATCGGTCGGGAAGCCGGCCGGCGCCTTGATGTCGGTGATGGCGCGCATGCCCAGTCTTTCCGCGAGCGCGACGCGCGTTCGCCACGCGTCCTCGCTGCCGACGGCGCCGCCGGCGGTGCGGCCCACCATCATCAGCGGCGCTTTCGCTGCGGCCAGAAGCTCGGCCGCGCGCGCGACCAGCGCCGGATCGGGCGCCGCGGGGGAGGGCGGGCGGTAGCGCGCGAGGTCGAGCTGCGGCAGCGGCGCCTCGAGCTTCGATTCCTGCAGCAGCACGTCGAGATTGATGTAGACCGGGCCCATCGGCGGCGTGGTCGCGATCTGCACCGCTCTCAGAATCGATTCGCGCGCCGCCGCGACCGAAGCCGGCTGGTCGTCGTATTTCAGGAAATTGCGGATGAGCGCGCCCTGGTCCTGCGCGGTATGGATCCATTCGATCCAGGGCCGGCGCTTGGCGGCGTCGAAATGGCCGGTGGCGCCGATCAAGAGCAGCGGAATGCGGTCGCACCAGGCGTCGAACACGGCCATGCTCGCATGCATGAGGCCGACATTGCTGTGCACGGCGGCGGCCATCGGCTTGCCCGTCACCTTGGCCCAGCCATGCGCGAGCGCCACGGCGCTTTCCTCGTGCAGGCAGAGCAGCATCTGCGGCGTCCGATTGCCGAGATAGTTGACGAGGCTGTCGTGGAGGCCGCGAAAGCTCGCGCCCGGATTGAGCGCGATCCAGGGAATGCCGAGGTCGCGCAGGGTCTGCGCGACCGCGTCGCTGCCCCAGAGCGAGGATGGCGCTCCGGCGCCGATCGGCCGCTCGATCCCGCTGCCGGCCGCGACCGGTTCGTTGCGATCCATGCTGTCCTCCCTCGCGCGAGGCCGCGACGATAGCGGAGCCTCGCCGGCGGGAAAAGCGGAAGGAGGTTGAACAGGGAGGTGGGGAGACGGGGAAAGTAAAGGGTCTTCAACCACGGAGAGCACGTAGGACACGGAGCAGTTTTCTCTTGCGCGCGACCGGCGCGCAGTCCTTGCCTTCTCCATGCTCTCCGTGTCCTCCGTGGTTCAATTTCCTTTCTCTTCTCCCCGTCTCCCCGCCTCCCTGTTCGCCGTTTCCCCGGCTCAGGGCTTGCGGCACTCGCCCTCGAACGAGAGCACGCGGTTCGTGCCGATCACGAACACCATGGCCATCTTCATGTCCTGGCCGATGCGGAACAGCATGGTGGCGTTGTCACCGGAGGCGGCGGCGACGATCGTCTTGCCCGGCTCCTCGATCATGGCGTGGTGCAGCGTCTTGGGCTGCTGGCATTCGCCGCCGCGCAACGCGCACATCGACTTGGCGCCGAAGTCGAGGCGGATGTCGCCGCCGGCGGTCACGCGCGAAGGATTGCACTTGCCGTTCGCGCAATCGAAGCCGCCGCCCTTGGCGGCGCAGAGCAGAGCGCCCTCGGGTTCGGCGGCGCGCGCCGCGGCGGTGGCGCAGAGCATGCTGGCGAACGAGAGGAACGCGATGAGGAAACCGCGCATGGCGAGCCTCCAGGGGCGCAGGACCGCCCAAGTCTAGCACGACGCAGCGCGCCGGCGGCTTGTGCCGAAGCGGGGAATCCCGGTAACTAGCCGCCATGACCTGGTCGATCGTCGCGCGGGATTCCGCGACGGGCGCTTTCGGCGTCGCCGTCGCGACCAAGTTCTTCGCCGTGGGCGCGTTGTGCCCGCACGCCTCGGCCGCGGGCGCGCTGGCGACGCAGGCGCTGATCAATCCCACCTTCGGGCCGCGCGGCCTGCGCCTTTTGGCCGAGGGCATCGGCGCGCCGCATGTAGTGGCGGCGCTCGTCGAGAGCGACGAAGGGCGCGACAGCCGCCAGCTCCACGCCATGGACCGCAACGGACTGATGGCCGCCTACACGGGCAAGGGCTGCATCGATTGGTGCGGGCATAAGATTGCGGCGGATCATTCGGTCGCCGGCAACATGCTGGCCGGCGCGCGCGTGATCGAGGATACGTCGGCGGCCTACGCGGCCAACGCGCGCCTGCCGTTCCCCCGCCGCCTCATCGCGGCGCTGAAAGCGGGGGAGGCGGCGGGCGGCGACAAGCGCGGCAAGCAATCGGCGGCCCTCATCATCGCGGGCGAGGAGGAATGGCCGCTGCTCGATCTCCGCGTCGACGATCACGCCGATCCGCTCGCGGAGCTGGAGCGGCTCGAGCGCGTCAGCCGCGAGCGCTTCGTGCATTTCCGCCAGTTCCTGCCGACGCGGGCCAACCCCGCCGGCATCTACGACCGCGCCAAGATCGAGGCGGGGATCGCCGCCGCATTAGCGGCGGACGCCGCGGCCCAAGATGCCGAGGGCTGATGGCGGCTCTCCTCGAAGTCTCGGATCTCTCCGTCACCTTTTCGAGCGAGGAGGGTAAGATCCGCGCGGTCGAGAAGGTGAGCTTCGCGCTCGCGCGCAACCAGACGCTCTGCGTCGTCGGCGAATCGGGCTGCGGCAAGAGCGTCACCGCGCTCGCCATCATGGGCCTGCTGCCGGCGAAGTCGGCCGCGCGCAGCGGCAGCGTGCGCTTCGACGGCGAGGAGCTGACGGCACTCGATTCCGCGGCGCTCAACGCGCTGCGCGGCGCGCGCCTCGCCATGATCTTCCAGGAGCCGATGACGTCGCTCAATCCGGCCTTCACGGTCGGCGACCAGATCGTCGAGGCGATCCTGCGCCACCGCGGCGGCACGCGGGCCGAGGCGAACAAGCGCTGCATCGAGATGCTGCGCCGCGTGCGTATCCCGGCGCCGGAGAAGCGCTTCGCCGACTATCCGCACAAGCTCTCGGGCGGCATGCGCCAGCGCGTGATGATCGCGATGGCGCTCGCCTGCGACCCCGAGCTCTTGATCGCCGACGAGCCGACGACGGCGCTCGACGTCACGATCCAGGCGCAGGTCCTCGATCTGATGAGGAAGCTCCGCGCCGAGACGGGCGCGGCGATCATGCTGATCACCCACGATCTCGGCGTCGTCGCCGAGATGGCCGACCGCGTCATCGTCATGTATGCGGGCCAGATCGTCGAGGAAGCGCCGGTCGGCGTCCTCTTCAGCCGGCCCGAGCACCCCTACACGGTGGGCCTGCTCGGCTCGATCCCGCGGCTCGACAAGAAGCGCGGGCGCCTCCCCGCGATCGAGGGCACCGTGCCGAGCCCGCTCGCGATGCCCATGGGCTGCCGCTTCGCGCCGCGCTGCCCCTTCGCCGACAACCGCTGCCGCAGCGACGCGCCGACCTTGAAGCCGGTGACGGCCGAACACCTGGCGCGCTGCTGGAAGAGCCCGCTGGAGCGATTGGTGGCGTGATGATGAGCGCGGCACGCGAATATGTCGCTTCGCCGCGCCGCTTGAGGGGGCGGTCGGCGCGCGTCTTCGCGCGCCGGGTGGGGGGTTCTGCTCCTCTGCGAGGCGCTGTACCGCTCGCCTCCTCCGTCGCCGCGCCGAACGCGACGCGTTCGCCGCGCCGCCACCTCCCCCTCAAGGGGAGAGGGAAGAGATGACCGCGCTCCTCGCCGCCGAGAACCTCGTCAAGCACTTCCCCGCGCGGCTCGACGTGTTCGGCCGGCCGCGGGCGTGGGTCAAAGCCGTCGACGGCGTCTCGTTCAGCCTCGGCGCGGGCGAAACGCTGGCGCTCGTCGGCGAAAGCGGCTGCGGGAAATCGACCGTGGGGCGCCTCGTGCTGCGCCTCATCGAGCCCACGTCCGGCCGCGTGTTTTTCGAAGGCCAGGACATCCACGCGCTCGGCGCGCGGGACATGCGGCGCCTGCGCCGGCACATGCAGATCATCTTCCAGGATCCCTATGCCTCGCTGAATCCGCGCATGACGGTCGGGCAGATGATCGCCGAGCCCTTGGCCCTCCACGACATCGTGCCGGCCGGCGCGCGCCCTGAGCGCGTGCGCGATCTCTTGCGCCGCGTCGGCCTCCGCCCCGAGCACGCCGAGCGCTACCCGCACGAATTCTCGGGCGGGCAGCGCCAGCGCATCGGCATCGCGCGCGCGCTCGCGGTCGAGCCGAAGCTCATCGTCTGCGACGAGCCGGTCTCGGCGCTCGATGTCTCGATCCAGGCGCAGGTGGTGAACCTGCTCGCCGATCTCCAGCGCGAGTTCGGCCTCGCCTACATCTTCATCGCCCACGATCTCGCCGTGGTGCGCCACATCGCGACGCGGGTCGCGGTCATGTATTTGGGGCACATCGTCGAGCTGGCCGAGACGGCGGCGCTGTTCGCCGAGCCGCGCCACCCCTACACGCAGGCGCTCCTTTCGGCCGTGCCGGTGCCCGATCCGGCGGCGCGGCGGAAGCGCATCATCCTCGAAGGCGACGTGCCGAGCCCGCTGGCGCCGCCCCCCGGCTGCCGCTTCCACACCCGCTGCCCGCATGTCCGCCCGCGCTGCCGCGAAGAGGTGCCGGCGCTCGTGGCCGACGCCACGAAGCGCGCCGCCGCCTGCCACTTCTGGCGCGAGCTCGGCGCCCCCGACGTGACCCCGGAGCGCGTCACCGACGATGCGGTGCTGGCGAGATTGCAGGCAGCGTTTGCCGCAGGTCGCGCCGCGCCGACACCGTAGGGGCGTTGGGACCGCGCGCCTCCAGGCGCGCGTCCTTGCGCGGCAAGCAAGCGCGCGGCTGGAGCCGCGCGGTTCCGGTCGCAGGGAACGCCGTGCGAAAACCGCCAACCGCCAGTTTCGGCGTCGAAACAGGCCGATAGGGAATACCACGCCCTATCGCGTGTTCGCGAATCCGGATAGCATCCGGTCCATTCGGACAGCGAGGAGGGATCAATGTTCGCACCGCGTTTCGTGCTGGCCGCAGCTTTGAGTGCTGCGCTGGCATCTACTGCAGCCGCCGAATCGACCCTGCGCATCGGGCTGGCCGAGGATCCCGATATCCTCGATCCCACCATGGCGCGCACCTATGTCGGCCGCATCGTGTTCGCGTCGCTCTGCGACAAGCTCTTCGACATCGACGAGAACATCAAGATCGTGCCGCAGCTCGCCACCGGCTACGAGGTCTCGTCCGACGGCAAGGAGGTTCTGATCAAGCTCCGCGCCGGCGTGCTCTTCCACGACGGCGAGAAGTTCGACGCCGCGGCGGCCAAGTTCTCGCTCGAGCGGCACCTCACCATGAAGGGCTCGTTCCGCCGCTCGGAGATCGCCCCCATCGATTCGATCGATGTCGTCGATCCGCTCTCGATCAAGCTCAAGCTCAAGGCGCCGTTCGCGCCGCTTATCGCCGCGCTGACCGACCGCGCCGGCATGATGGTGTCGCCCAAGGCCGCGGCGGAGCTGGGCGACAAGTTCGGCACCAAGCCGGTCTGCGCCGGCCCCTACAAGTTCGTCGAGCGGGTGGCGCAGCAGCGCATCGTGGTCGAGAAGTTCCAGCAATACTGGGACAAGGCCAACGTCCACATCGACAAGATCGTCTATCAGCCGATCGAGGATTCGACCGTGCGGCTGGCCAATCTCCGCTCGGGCAATCTCGATCTCATCGAGAGGAGCCTCGCCACCGATGCCGACACGGTGAAGAAGGACCCGAACCTGCGGCTCGCCAGCGTCATCGAGCTCGGCTACCAGGGCCTGTCGATCAACGTCGGCAACGGGCCGCGCGCCAAGACGCCGATCGGCCAGGAGGCGCGCGTGCGCCGTGCCTTTGAGCTGGCGCTCGACCGCGCGGCGATCGTCCAGGTCGTCTTCAGCGGCGAATTCCTCGCCGGCAACCAATGGATCTCGCCGCGCCACACGATGTATCAGCAGAGCATCCCGATCCCGAAGCGCGACGTGGCGGCGGCCAAGAAGCTGCTCGCCGACGCGGGCGTGAAGACGCCCTACGCGGTCGAGATGATGGTCCCCAACAATCCCGAGACGCGGCAGGTGGCGGAGGTCATCCAGTCGATGGTGAAGGAGGCGGGTTTCGACGTGAAGATCCGCGTCACCGAATTCGCCACCTCACTGAAGCTCGCCGAGCAGGGCGATTTCGAGACCTTTCTCATCGGCTGGAGTGGTCGCACCGATCCGGACGGCAACCTCTACATCTTCGATTCGTGCAAGGGTCCCATCAACATCAGCAAATTCTGCGATCCCGAGGTCGACAAGCTCTTGAACGAGTCGCGCCAGGCCATCGATCCCGCCAAGCGCAAGGAGGTGTTCCTCAAAATCGCGCAGAAGACCATCGTGGGCGGGCCGATCCTCTACCTCTATCATCGCAAGATGTTCTTCGCGCATTCGGCCAAGCTGCAGGGCTTCAAGCCGATGCCGGACGGCCTTGTCCGCGTTGTCGGGCTGAAGCTGTAGGCCCTGCGCCGCTTTCGGTTCGGACGGCTCGTGCGCGTCCATCCTTCGAGGCCGCGCCGGTGGCGCGGCACCTCGGGATGAGGCCGAATTTGCTCGAGCGAGTTAGCCTCATCCTGACGTGCCCGCCCTCTCTGGGCGGGCCTCGATGGATGGACGCCCGCGGGGCGCCGCGCTCAGACGGGAGCGCCTAGGCGGCCGGCGCCGATGTTCACGTTCCTCCCCCATCGCCTGCTGCAGCTCGTCCCGACGGTCTTCTTCGTCACCATCATCATCTTCGGGCTGCAGCAGCTGCTGCCCGGCGATCCGGCCACGACCATGGCCGGCGAAGAGCGCGACCCGGCCACGATCGCCGCGATCCAGGCCAAGTATCACCTCGATGAGCCGGTGCCGGTCCAATATTTCTACTGGATCCGGGGCGTCTTCACCGGCGATCTCGGCGAATCGATGCGGATCAAGCAGCCGGTGGCCGAGCTCGTGCTCCAGAAGCTGCCGGTCACGGCGCAGCTGGCCGGCATGGCGATCCTCATCGCGCTCACGATCGGCATCGCGATGGGCGTCGTCTCGGCGGTGAAGAAGGACACCGTCTGGGACTACGCCGCCAACGTGATCGCGCTCTGGGGCATCTCGACGCCGAATTTCTGGCTCGGCATCCTCCTCATCTTCCTGTTCTCGCTGACGCTCGGGATCTTGCCGCCCGGCGGCTATGTGGGCCCGGGAGAGGATTTCTGGGGCAACATGGCGCGCATGGTCATGCCGGCCTTCGTGCTCGGCAACGCCATCGCCGCCGTCATCATGCGCCACACGCGCGGCGCGATGCTGCAGGTGCTGGCGCAGGACTACGTGCGCACCGCGCGCGCCAAGGGCCTGTTCGAGCGGAAGGTCGTGATGAAGCACGCCTTCCGCAACGCGCTGACGCCGGTGATCACCTTGGGCGCCCTCGAGCTCGGCACCCTCCTCTCGGGCGCGGTCCTGACCGAGCAGATCTTCACCGTGCCCGGCTTCGGCAAGCTCGTCGTCGACGCCGTGTTCAACCGCGACTATTTCGTCATCCAGGGCGTCGTGCTGGTGACGGCCACGGTCTACATCACGCTCAATTTCCTGGCCGACATCGCCTACGTCCTCGTCAACCCGCGCCTGCGGAGCTAGGTCGTGCAGCGATACAAAGGTAACCGCGGGGGCGCGGAGGCACCGAGAAGGCCAGAATGCGCGCCGTTGGCGCGCCAGAATATTTCCTCCGTGCCTGCGTGCCTCCATGGTTCGCTTCTCTCGGCGGCGGGTGGCGCATGAGCAACGGGGCGGCGGCGATCGCGATCGGGGCGGGGGTGGCGCCGGAGCCGATGAGCCCGGGGCGGCGGGCGCTGCGGCGCCTGTTCAAGAGAAAGGGCGCGGTGCTGGGCGCCGCCGTCGTGCTGCTGATGATCGTGCTGGCGGTCTTGGCACCGCAGATCGCGCCCTACGATCCGATCGCGACCGACTGGGGCGCCATCCGCAAGGCGCCCTCGGCCGCGCACTGGTTCGGCACCGACGAGAACGGCCGCGACATCCTCTCGCGCGTGATCTTCGGCGCGCGCGCCTCGCTGCTGGCCGGCGTCATCTCGGTTTCGATCGCGCTCGCGATCGGCGTGCCGATCGGCCTGCTCGCGGGCTATGTCGGCGGCTGGCTCGATGCCCTCATCGGCCGCATGACCGACGCGATGCTGGCCTGCCCCTTTCTCATCCTCGCCATCGCGCTC
>DATBLL010000122.1:0-13532 GCA_036555425.1 Alphaproteobacteria bacterium
TGCCCTTCTACAAGGAGCTCGGCAACCAGGGCGTCAAGGCGACCGATATCCCGGTGGTCGCGTTCTCGGTCGGCGAAGAAGAGCTCGCCGGCATCGACACCAAGCCGCTCGTCGGTCATCTCGCCGCCTGGAATTACTTCCAGTCGGTCAAGAACCCCACCAACGCGGCCTTCGTCGCGCAGTGGAAGGCGTTCATCAAGAATCCGAAGCGCGTCACCAACGACCCGATGGAAGCGCACGTGATCGGCTTCAAGATGTGGGTGCAGGCGGCGCAGCAGGCGGGCACGACGAACGTCGACGCCGTGCGCCAGGCGATGTACGGGCAGAAGGTGAAGTCGCCCTCGGGCTACGACATCGCGATGCACACCAACCATCACCTCGCGAAGCCGGTGATGATCGGCGAGGTCAGGGCCGACGGCCAGTTCTCGATCGTGTGGCAGACCAAGGGCCCGATCGTGGCCGAGGCCTGGAGCCCGCACATCGCCGAGAACAAGGGCAAGGTCGCCAACTGGACCTATCCCTGGGTCTGCGGCAACTGTACCAAGCCGAAGTTCTAAGAGACCGAGTTCTGCCTGACGGAACCGGCCCGCTTGGGAGACTGGGCGGGCCGGTTGCATCCCGATATAGTCCTTCGCCGGGGCGGGAATTTTCGATGCATGTCGGACGCCTGCGCGCGCTCGCGCTTCTTCTGATCCTCGTGCTCGCGTCGTTCGGGCGGGACGCCAGGGCGGACAGCTTCACCGACACGCTCGCCGGCTTCGCCAAGGACAGCTTCTCGGACACGATCGCCGCGGTCGAGGCGATCGCCTCCTCGGGCAACGCGCGCGCCGCGCCGGTCCTGCGCGCGCTCGCCGAGGGCAATCTCTACGTGCGGAAATCCGACCAGGTGGTCGTCTACACGCGCGACGAGGGCGGCAAGACGCTCGGCACCGAGGCCGCGAGCGGCAAGGATCTGGGCGAGATCAAAAGCGACGACTACGACCAGGTGCGCCTCAACAACCGCGTCCGCTCGGCGTTGCAGGCGGCGCTCGGCACCTTCAATCTCGTCCATCCCGACGCCAGGACGCGCATCGAGGCGGCGCGGGCGCTGTTCAAGAGCCCGGACGCCAGGAACATCCCGCTGCTCCAGAAGTCGCTCGAGAAGGAGGCCGATCCTGGCGCCAAGGCGGCCAAGGAGTTGGCGCTCGCGGCTTCGCGCCTCATGAGCGACAAGCAGGAGGAACGGCTCGCCGGCATCGCCTACCTCAAGACCGCGGGCGACCCGGAAGTGCGCGATCTCCTGCTCCGCATCGCGGGACAGGCCGAGAAGGGCAGCCCGATCTACGCCGCCGCGACCGAGGCCATTGCCTCGATGGATTCGCAGATCCGCCTCGCACGCAACGCCGAAATCTTCTTGCAGGGCCTCTCGCTCGGCTCGGTCCTGCTGCTCGCCGCCATCGGCCTCGCCATCACCTTCGGCGTGATGGGGGTCATCAACATGGCGCATGGCGAGATGGTGATGCTCGGCGCCTACACCACCTTCGTCGTCCAGCAGATCATCCGGAGCTGGGCGCCGGAGCTGATGGAAGTCTCGGTGCTCATCGCGGTGCCGCTCGCGTTTCTCGTCTCGGGCGCGGTCGGCGTCGGGCTCGAGCGCGGCATCATCCGCCACCTCTACGGGCGGCCGATCGAGACGCTGCTGATGACCTGGGGTGTCAGCATGATCCTGCAGCAGGCGGTGCGCACGGCCTTCGGCCCGACCAACCGCGAAGTCACCAGCCCCTCCTGGATGTCGGGCACGATGGAGCTCGTGCACGGCGTGGCTCTGACGCAGAACCGCGTGGTCATCATCCTCTTCGGCCTGCTGGTCTTCGCCATCGTCGTCTTGATCACGCAGAAGACCTGGTTCGGCCTCCAGATGCGCGCGGTCACCCAGAATCGCGCGATGGCCGCCTCGATGGGCATCCGCACCGGGCGCATCGACGCCATGACCTTCGGCCTCGGCTCGGGCATCGCCGGCATGGCCGGCGTGGCGCTGGCGCAGATCGACAATGTCAGCCCCAATCTCGGCCAGGGCTACATCGTCGACAGCTTCATGGTCGTGGTGTTCGGCGGCGTCGGCAACCTGCTCGGCCTGCTGCTCGGCTCTTCGGTGCTCGGCGTCGTCAACAAATTCCTCGAGCCCTTCGCCGGCGCGGTGCTGGGCAAGATCTTCGTCCTCGTCGCCATCATCGTCTTCATCCAATTCCGGCCGCGCGGGCTCTTTGCGCTGAAGGGCCGGGCGGCGGAGGCGTAAGGCGATGTCCGGGCCGCTCAACCGCTCGCTCGCCGCCGGGATGGAGACGAAAGCGCGCCTCTACGTCCGCGCCGCGCTTCTGATCGTCATCGCGCTGCTGGCGGCGCTGCCGCTTCTCAATCTCCTCGTGCCGCCGGGCTCTTCACTCTACCTGCCGGACTTCGCGGTGAAGCTCGTCGGCAAGTGGCTGTGCTTCGCGATCCTGGCGCTCGCGATCGATCTCGTCTGGGGCTATGTCGGCATCCTCTCGCTCGGCCACGGCGCCTTCTTCGCGCTCGGCGGCTACGCGATGGGCATGTATCTGATGCGCGCGATCGGCGACCGCGGCGTCTACAAGAACCCGATCCTGCCCGACTTCATGGTGTTCCTGAACTGGAAGGAGCTGCCCTGGTATTGGTGGGGCTTCGACAACTTCCTGTTCGCGCTGGCGATGGTCGTGCTCGTCCCCGGCCTCCTCGCCTTCGTCTTCGGCTGGCTCGCGTTCCGCTCGCGCATCACCGGCGTCTATCTCTCGATCATCACCCAGGCGATGACCTTCGCGCTGATGCTCGCCTTCTTCCGCAACGACATGGGCTTCGGCGGCAACAACGGCATGACCGACTTCAAGGACATCCTCGGCTTCCCGCTCAACACCGACGCGACGCGCGCCGGGCTCTATTGGGCGTCGCTGCTCATGCTCGTCTTGACGTTCCTGCTTTGCCGCATGGTCGTGCGCAGCAAGCTGGGGCGCGTCTTGACCGCCGTGCGCGACGCCGAATCGCGCGTGCGTTTCTTGGGCTACTCGGTCACCAACTACAAGCTCTTCGCCTTCACGCTGTCGGCGATGATCGCGGGCGTGGCGGGCGCCCTCTACGTGCCGCAGGTGGGCATCATCAACCCCTCCGAATTCTCGCCCGCCGCCTCGATCGAGGCGGTGATCTGGGTGGCGGTGGGCGGCCGCGGGTCGCTGGTGGGCGCGGTCCTGGGCGCCTTCGTCGTCAACGGCGCCAAGAGCTGGCTCACCTCCTACGCACCCGAATACTGGCTCTTCATCCTCGGCGGGATTTTCGTGGCGGTGACGCTGTTCCTGCCGCGCGGGCTCATCGGCCTCCTCGGCAAGAAAGGCAACGGTCCGCGCGTCACCAAGCCCACGATGGCCAACCTCTCGGCCATGCTCGGCACGGTTCCGCCGGAACCCAAGGAGCAGCGGCCATGACCAAGCCGCCCAACCCGGTGCTCTATCTCGACGACGTGACGGTGAGCTTCGACGGCTTCAAGGCCTTGAACGGGCTTTCCTTCGTCGTCGAGCGGGGCGAGCTGCGCACCATCATCGGCCCGAACGGCGCCGGCAAGACGACGATGATGGACGTGATCACCGGCAAGACACGGCCCGACAAGGGCACCGCCTTCTTCAAGGGCGTGCACGATCTGACCAAGCTCGACGAGGAATCGATCGCCAATCTCGGCATCGGGCGGAAATTCCAGCGTCCGACCGTGTTCGACAATCACACGGTGTTCGAGAACCTCGAGCTCGCCTTGAAGGCCGACCGCCGCGCCTTCGTCACTCTCTTCGCCGGGCTCGCGCCGGCGCAGAAGGAGCGCATCGAGGCGGTGATGGAGCAGATCGGCCTTTCCGCGCGGGCGCGCGATCTCGCGGGCCTGCTCTCGCACGGCCAGCGCCAATGGCTCGAGATCGGCATGCTCTTGATGCAGGACCCCGAGCTGCTGCTGGTCGACGAGCCGGTCGCCGGCATGACCGACCACGAAACCGAGCAGACGGCGATCCTGCTGAAGGGCATCGCGGGCCAGCGCTCGGTCGTCGTGGTCGAGCACGACATGGAGTTCGTGCGCGCGCTCGCGACCAAGGTCACGGTGCTGCACGAAGGCTCGGTGCTCTCCGAGGGCACCGTCGACCACGTGCAGAACGACGCCAAAGTCATCGAAGTCTATCTGGGGCGCTGAGCGTGCTCGCGGTCGACAGCCTTCACCTCTACTACGGCGCGAGCCATTGCCTGCGCGGCGTTTCGCTGAAAGCCGTCAAAGGCGAGATCACGTGCCTGCTCGGCCGCAACGGCGTCGGCAAGACGAGCCTGCTGCGCGCCATCATGGGCCAGCGCGCGCCGCGCTCGGGCAAGATCAGCTGGGAGGAGAAGCCGCTCGACGGCCTTTCCCCTTCCGACCGCGCGCGCCGCGGCATCGGCTTCGTGCCGCAGGGGCGCGAGATCTTCCCGCTGCTCACGGTCGAGGAGAATCTGAAAACCGGCTTCGCCGCGCTGCCGCGCGACCAGCGCTCGATCCCGTCGGAGATCTACGATCTCTTCCCGGTGTTGAAATCCATGCTGAAGCGGCGCGGCGGCGATCTTTCGGGCGGCCAGCAGCAGCAGCTCGCCATCGCCCGCGCGCTCGTCACGCGCCCGCGCCTCCTCATCCTCGACGAGCCGACCGAGGGCATCCAGCCCTCGATCATCAAGGACATCGAGAAGGTGATCCGCTGGCTCGCCGCGCGCGGCGACATGGCGATCCTCCTCGTCGAGCAGTACTACGAATTCGCGCGCGACCTCGCCAACGGCTACGCGGTGATGGACCGCGGCGAGATCGTCCTCGCCGGCCGGCGCGAGGACATGGACGAAGCCAAGGTGCGGCGGTATTTGACGGTATAGGCGGCCGTTCGTTTTCACGTCATCCTCAGCGAAGCAAAGGATCTCTCGACGGCGAGGGCTGCTTTGCTTCGCTCAGCATGACGGAATCGCTCGATGAAAGACTTCAAAGGCAAGACCGCCATCGTCACCGGCGCCGCCTCGGGCATCGGGCTCGGCATTGCG
The DNA here is from genome assembly GCA_036555425.1 of Alphaproteobacteria bacterium. GTDB lineage: Bacteria > Pseudomonadota > Alphaproteobacteria > Bin65 > Bin65 > SBBV01. The sequence continues at coordinate 5,077 of DATBLL010000122.1, forward strand.
CGCAATTTCGCGCGCGCGGGCATGAACGTCGTGCTCGCGGACATCGAGGAAGCGGCGCTCGATCGCGCCCGCGGCGAGATCACGGGGCTCGGGGTCAAGGCGGCCGCGATCGTCACCGATGTCTCCGACCGTGCCTCGGTGATGCGCGCCGCCCAAGCGGCCGAGCGCGAATTCGGCAAGCTCCATATCGCCGTCAGCAACGCCGGCGTCTCGATGCACAATCAGAAGCTGGCCGCGATCGCGCCCGCCGACTGGAACTGGCTCATCGGCGTGAACCTCTTCGGCGTCATTCACGGCATCCAGGCCTTCCTGCCGCTGCTGCTGAAACACGGCGAGCCGGCGCACCTCGTCAACACTGCGTCGATCGCCGGCTTCCAGGTGAATCCCGACATGCACAGCGCCGGCTACGCGATGACCAAATACGGCGTCGTCGCGCTGTCCGAGGGACTGGAAAACGAGCTCAAGGGCACCAAGGTCGGCGTCTCGGTCCTCTGTCCCGCCGCCGTCGATACGCTCATATACAGATCCGCCCGCAACAGGCCGGATCGCTTCGGCGGCCCGACCGAGCGCGCGAACGAGCTGTTCCTGAAAGACATCCTCGCGGCCGGCTGGGCGCCCGACCGCATCGGCGCGCGCGTCGTCGACGCCATCCGCGCCAACGAGTTCTTCATCTTCACCCACTCGCAGACGCGCGAATGGATCGAGCAGCGCTATGAACGGCTGATGGATGCGTTCGACCGCGCCGAAGCGTGGGAGAAAGCGCACAGTTCTTGAGCGTCATCGCGGTTGCGGCGTGCAGGCCCAGAGCGGATTTTGCTTGGCTGGAAGCATCGGCTGCGGCGGCAGCATGCTTGCGTTCATCCTTCGAGGCCGCCGCAAGAGCGGCGGCCTCGAAGGATGAACGCAAGCGAGGCGCGGCCCCCGCGCGAGCGGCTCCCCCTAAGCCGATTTGCACTAGTAGGAGCGCGGCAATCCGAGGACATGCTCGGCAAGGTAAGCAAGGATCAGGTTGGTCGAGATCGGCGCCACTTGATAGAGCCGCGCCTCGCGGAACTTGCGTTCGACGTCGTAGTCCTCGGCGAAGCCGAAGCCGCCATGGGTTTGGAGGCAGGTGTCGGCGGCGAACCAGGAGGCTTCCGAGGCGAGGAGCTTCGCCATGTTGGCCTCGGGGCCGCAGGGTGTCCCGGCCTCGTAGAGCGCGGCCGCGCGTTTGACCATCAGCGCCGCGGCCTCGCTCTGCGCATAGGCGCGCGCGATCGGGAATTGGATGCCCTGGTTCTGGCCGATCGGGCGGTTGAAGACGACGCGCTCCTTGGCGTAGTCGCGCGCCTTGGCGATGAACCAGCGCGCGTCGCCGATGCACTCGGCGCCGATCAGGATGCGCTCGGCGTTCATGCCGTCGAGGATATGGCGGAAGCCCGCGCCCTCCTCGCCGATCAGGTTCTCGGCCGGCACTTCGAGATTGTCGAAGAACACTTCCGTCGTGGCGTGGTTGATCATCGTGCGGATCGGCCGGATCGTCAGTCCCTTGCCGAGCGCCGCGCGCATGTCGACGAGGAACACCGAGAGTCCCTCAGTCTTGCGCTTGGCCTCGCCGCGCGGCGTCGTGCGCGCCAAGAGCAGCATGAGGTCGGAGTGCTCGGCGCGGCTCGTCCACACCTTCTGGCCGTTGACGACGTAGCTCTTGCCCTTCTTCACCGCCGCGGTGCGGATCGCGGTCGTATCGGTTCCCGCAGTGGGCTCGGTGACGCCGAAAGCCTGGAGGCGGAGGCGCCCGGCCGCGATCTCGGGCAGGAAGCGCTTCTTCTGCGAAGCACTGCCGTGCCGGAGGATCGTGCCCATGATGTACATCTGGGCGTGGCAGGCGGCGCCGTTGCCGCCGCTCGCATGCACCTCTTCGAGGATCGCCGCGGCGGCGCCGATGCCGAGCCCGCTGCCGCCGAACTCCTCGGGGATGAGGCAGCCCAAATAGCCGGCCTCGGTCAGCGCGCGCACGAACTCGGTCGGATATTGCCGCGCGCGGTCGAGCGCGCGCCAATACTCGCCGGCATAGCGCTGGCACAGCGCACGCACGCCCGCGCGGATGTCGGGATGGTCATCGAATGGCGGCTGAAGCGGTTGTTTGGCCATGGCGCCGCGGTTCTATCACGCAGGATGCCCGCTTCGTAGGGGCGCCCTGCGCGTCCGGAACCCGTCCATGCCGTTGAGCGAAGCTCAAATCCGGCATAGCTTCGCGCGGGGAATTAGGTGGAGGAATGCGATGAAGCGCGCGATCTGGCTCGCGTTGGCGGCGGCGCTCGGCGCGGCGCCGGCTTCAGCGGAGACCGAGCCGCCGAAGCCGCGCGAGATCGTCGTCAACGGCTCGGGCGGCGCGCAGGAGGCCGGCTCCAGGAAGGCCTTCTACGAGGAGTTCGAGAAGCGCACCGGCATCAAGGTGGTGGCGACGAGCCCGCCCAACTTCGCGAAGCTGCTCGCGATGGTGAAGGCCGGCAACATCGAGTGGACGATCACCGAGCTCGACATCGAGGAGGCGATCCGCGCCGAGCAGATGGGCCTGCTCGAGCCCATCGACGGCAAGATCGTCGACCGCTCGCGTTTCCCCGGCGAGGCGCGGACGCGGAAGTACATTTTCTCGCGCGCGGTCTATTCGACCGTGATGGGCTATCGCACCGACACCTGGCCCGCCGGAAAGGGCCCCAGGGACTGGAAGGATTTCTGGGATGTGGCGAAGTTCCCGGGGCCGCGCACGATGCAGAACCGGCCGGTCGACAATCTCGAATTCGCGCTCTTGGCCGACGGCGTGGCCCCCGACAAGCTCTATCCGATCGACGTCGACCGAGCTTACCGCAAGCTCGACCAGATCAAGAGGCACGTCGCCGTGTGGTGGAAGACCGGCGCGCAATCGGCGCAGCTCCTCATCGACAAGGAAGCGGTGCTCGGCACGGCGTGGAACGGGCGCTATTTCGCCGCCATCGCCAAGGGCGCTCCCATCCACGTCGAGTGGAACCAGGGCAGCCTCAAGGAGAGCGCCTTCGTGATCCCCAAGGGCGCCAAGGACGCCTATTGGGGCCAGCGCCTCTTCGCGGTGATGACCGAGGCGAAGCTGCAGGCGATCTACGCGAATTTCGCGACCTATCCCGGCCTCAATCTCGACTCGGTGCAGTTCACCGATCCCAAGATCGCGCCCCAGCTTCCCACGCATCCGAACAATCTTGCGCGCCAGTTCTGGCAGGATGCGCGCTGGTGGGCCGACAACGGTGCCGCGATGGAAGAGCGCTGGGCGAAGTGGGTGATCGCGAAATAGCGCGCGCGGAGACGGGCGAGGCGGTCGAGAGCCGCGTGGCCGCGCCGCTGCTGGCCCTGGCCGGCATCGAGCGGCGCTTCGGCGATCGCCGCACCGTCGGCGTCGCGGCGCTGGCCGGCGTCGATCTCGCCATCCGCCCTGGCGAATTCCTGACCTTGCTCGGCCCGAGCGGCTCGGGCAAGACGACGCTGTTGAAAGTCGTGGCCGGCTTCGAGCCGCCCGACAAGGGCAGCGTCACGCTCGGCGGCCGCGACATCACCGCGACGGCGCCGGCCAAGCGCAACATCGGCATGGTGTTCCAGAACTACGCGCTGTTCCCGCATATGAGCGCCGCGGCGAACATCGCGTTTCCGCTGGCGATGCGCGGCGTTCCGCGCGCCGCGATCCGGCAGAAGGTTGCCTCGGTCCTCGCGCTCGTCGGCCTTTCCGGCTACGACGCGCGGCTGCCGCGCCAGCTTTCGGGCGGCCAGCAGCAGCGCGTGGCGCTGGCGCGCGCGATCGTCTTCGACCCAGCGCTGCTGCTGCTCGACGAACCGTTCGGCGCGCTCGACCGCAAGCTCCGCGCGCAGATGCAGACGGAGGTGAAGAGCCTGCAGCGCCGGCTCGGCATCGCGACGCTCTTCGTCACGCACGACCAGGAGGAGGCGCTCGTCCTCTCCGACCGCATCGCGGTGATGAATCAGGGCCGCATCGCCCAGATCGGCACCGCCGAGGATCTCTACCGCCGGCCGGCGAGCCGCTTTGTCGCCGAGTTCGTGGGCGAAGCCAATCTCTTCCGCGGCCGCGCCGGGGTCATCGGCGGGCCGGTGCACGCGCGCACGGTCGAGGTGAAGCTCGAAAGCGGCGCCGCGATGCGCGCCACGCTCGCGCCCGGCGACCGCAGCGTGCACTACGGCGCCGATCTCGCGCTTGTCCTGCGGCCCGAGCGGCCGCGACGCGTCGGCGCCCGCGACGCATTCGAGAATCACGTCGCCGGCACGGTCGCCGAGGCCACTTATCTCGGCGAGACGATCCGCTACCGCGTGACGCTCGAAGGCGGCGGCGAAATCGTGCTGCGCTGGCCGGCCGAGGGCGAGCGCCTCGCGCCGGGCACGCGCCTCGCGCTGGGCTGGCCCGCCGCCGATATGACCGCGGTGCTCTGGGCATGAGCGCGGCGCGGCACGATCTCGGCCCCTTCGCCGCCGGCACGCTGCCGCTGCTCTTCTTGGGCGTGCTTTTCCTCTATCCGGTGCTGCGTCTCCTTCTCCTGAGCGTCGAAGGCGGCAGCCTGGCCGCGTTCGAGAAGGCGGCCACCGACGCGCTCTATGTCGGCGTGCTGTTCGAGACGGTGAAGCTCTCTCTGATCGTAGCCGCGATCTGCCTCGCCCTCGCCTACCCCGTCGCCTATTTTCTCGCGACCGCGTCGCGCGTCTCAGCCGCGATCGGCTTCGGCTGCCTGCTGCTGCCGTTCTGGACCAGCATTCTCGTGCGCACCTATGCCTGGACGATCGTGCTTGGACGCAATGGGCTCGTGAACCGCCTGCTGGTCGACCTCGGCCTCGCGGCCGAGCCCGTGCCGCTGCTCAACAACGAGATCGGCGTTGTCGTCGGCATGGTCCATGTGCTGCTGCCCTACATGGTGTTCCCGATTTACGCCGTGATGCTGCGCATCGACCGCGATCTCGCCGCCGCCGCGGCGGGCCTCGGCGCCTCGCCGTGGCGCGTCTTCACCCGCGTCTATTTTCCGCTGACCCTGCCCGGCGCCTTCGCCGGCAGCGTCCTCGTCTTCGTGATCGCGCTCGGCTTCTTCGTGACGCCCGCGATCCTCGGCGGCGGGCGCGTGATCACGATCGGGCTCCTGATCGAGCAGCAGGTGCGCCAGTTCCTCGACTGGCCCTTCGCCGCCGCGCTGTCGGCGCTGCTGCTCGCCACGGCGCTGCTGATCCAAGGCACGTTCCAGCGCGTGCTTCGGGGAGAGGCGCGATGGCATTGAGCCGGAACCGCCCCTCGCCGCAGCGCCGCCTCGTCTATGTTGCAGCCGGCGTAGTCTTCGCGTTCCTGCTGCTGCCGCTCGTCGTGATCCTGCCGGTCTCGTTTACCTCCTCCGACTATCTCGGCTTTCCGCCGCCGGGATATTCGCTGCGCTGGTACGAGGCGTATTTCGCGGACCCGCTGTGGATCGCGGCCACGCTCAGGAGCCTCGCCATCGCCGGCGCCGTCACCGTGCTCGCGACGGCGCTCGGCACGCTCCTCGCGTTTTCGATCGTGCGCGGGCGCTACCCGGGCCGCGCGGTTGTAAGCCAGATCGCGACGGCGCCGTTGGCCGTTCCCACCATCGTCTATTCGATCGCCGTCTACGGCCTTTTTTCCACGTTGAAGCTCGTCGGGCACTGGCACGGCATCGCGCTCGCCCACACGGTGCATGCGCTCCCATTCGTCGTGCTCATCATGGGTGCCGCGCTCCGCACCGTCGATCCGGCGCAGGAGCAGGCGGCCATGGGCTTGGGCGCCTCGCGCCTCGGCGCCATCCTGCGCGTGACGCTCCCGCAGCTCGGGCCGGCGCTGGTTTCCTCGGCCTTCCTCGCCTTCATCTCCTCCTTCGACGAGCTCGTGATCGCGATGTTCCTGAGCGGCGCCGACATGACCCTGCCCAAGAAGATGTTCGACAACATCCAGATGGAGATCGAGCCGACGGTGGCCGCGGTCGCGATGCTGCAGATCGCGCTTGCCGCCCTCGTGCTGGCCCTCGCCGCGCGTTTTGGCAGCGGGGCGAGGGTCTTGAACTAGCGCGGCGCTACGCCTCCCGCGTAGGGGCGCGCGCAGCCCTTACGATGCGCCGATCAGAAACTCGGCCCGCCGCTGCGCCAGCTCGCGCACGTCGGCGATGCCGATATGCGCGATCGTCGTGTCGATTTCCTGCCTCAAGATATCGATCGCCTGCGCGACGCCCTTCTCGCCGGCGGTGGCGAGGCCGTAGAGGAACGCGCGGCCGACGAGGCAGGCCTTGGCGCCGAGCGCCAGCGCCTTCACGACGCTCTGGCCGCGGCGGATGCCGCTGTCGAGCAGCACCTCCATGCGCCCGCCGACCGTCTCGACGACGGCGGGCAGCGCGGCGATGGTGGGAACGTCGCCGTCGAGCTGGCGGCCCCCATGGTTGGAGACGACGAGCGCGTCGGCGCCGGCATCGGCGACGCGCGCCGCGTCCTCGGGCGCCACCACGCCCTTGACGACGAGCTTCCGCTTCCACTGCCCGCGGATCCAGTCGAGGTCCTTCCCGTTGAGCGAGAAATCCATGTTGCGCGCGACGAACTCGCCCTGGCTCATGAGGCCGGAGCCGGCGCCGGGCACCGCGGCGAGGTTGCCGAATTGCGCCTTCGGCGCCCGCAGCATGGCGAGGCTCCAGCCTGGATGGAGGGCCATATCGAGCCAGCTCGAAAGGCCGATAGCGCTGCGCGTGACGAAGCGATTGCGCACGTCGCGCTCGCGGTTGGCGCGCATCGCGATGTCGACCGTCAGCACCAGCGCCGCGCAGCCGGCCGCGTCGGCGCGGGCGATGAGCTCCTTCGTGATGCCGCGGTCCTTGGTGACGTAGAGCTGGAACCAGAACGGCGCCGTGGTGGCGGCGCGCACCTCCTCGATCGAGCAGATCGAGGCGGTGCTGAGGCAATAGGGAATGCCCGCCGCCGCGGCCGCGCGCGCCGCCGCGATCTCGCCCCTGGGCCAGAGCAGGCCCGCGAAGCCGGTCGGCGCCAGGACCAGCGGCAGCGCCTGCGCGGCGCCCAGCACCGCCGTGCCGAGGCGGCGTTCCGACATGTCGGCGAGCACCCGGTGGCGGAAGCGCACGCGGTCGAACGCCCCCTCGTTCCAGCGCATCGTCTTCTCGTCGTAGGCGGCGCCGTCGACGTAGTCGAACAGGAAACGCGGCAGCCGCCGCCGCGCCGCGCGGCGCAGATCGTGGATGTTGACGATGGTCATCGGCTCTCCCCCGGGCACGGCTTTCGGTTAAAGCGCACCCGCGCGCGGAGGACAATCGCGGCGCGGCCAGGACCGGCGCCGCCGCGCGCCCGTGCTGCGGCGCGAGAATTCTTTCGCCGGTTCGAAGAGGGCCTCTGCCGCAATACCCGTTTCACGCTTGCCGCGACCGCATCCATCTCCTAAGGTTGTAGTGGGGACTTTGAGGTGGGACGTGTGGCGAGCTTCGCGACGGTCGCGGTCTGAGCCGGCTACGCGCGGGCCGTCCCACCTCAAGCGAGGCGCACGCCGCTCCGCCTTCGCCGCAATCGCGACCCTCTCCTGCACCGCCTGCGCGATCGACAACCACGGTGCCGTCCTCGGCCGCATCACGCACGCCGACGGCGCCGTGGTGGCGGATATCTACGCCATCGGCTTCCACCTCAAGACCAAACCCGGCGATAGCGGCCTCGTCCTCGGCTACAGCCGCAGCAGCTATGTGTTCGCGGAGACGGCAGAGCAGTCCACGATCGCCGAAGGGTGGCATGCGTTTTCGGTGCCGGTGCCCGACGCAGCGGCGAAAGCTATGCACCTGGAAAGCGTCGGCGCCTCGGCGCACGGCAACCACAGCAATATCGGGATGACGCTGGGATATCGCGCCTTCACGCTTATGGCGCTTGTTCCCGCGGAGGCCAACCAAGTCCTATCCGTTCGTTATCAGCCATCCAGGCCAGAAGAAACTCGAGTCCGGTTTTGTGGAGAGGATTCAAAATGCGCGGGCTTGTTGCAGCGCTAGGCGCGATCGGTTTGGCACAAGCATTATTGGCGTGCCAACCGACGCACGTGTTTGTCACCCATCAAACTGTCGTCGGCGTGGATGCTGCAGTCGATTCGCAGATGACAAAAGGCCACCTGATCATCGGCTACGATCGAACCTTTTTCGCCGTGGTGCCAAAATCGGTCGAGTCGAAGGAGAACGGGACAGCTCCTGGCGCGTCGCCAAATAACAGGGATGCCATGTCGGTGATCGCCTGCTCGAATATCAAAGTGGACGGGATCGTCTTGAGCCAATTCACGGAAAACATGGCAACCGGAAAAGCCGCGAAGATTTATGCTGAGAACCTTCATCGAGAGGGAGGCAACCAGCTTTTCCGGTGCCTCGACAAGAAGTGAGGCAATTCACAACCAGGGCCGCGCGATTTGGAAGATTGAGGGTCAAGGC
>DATBLL010000129.1:0-3501 GCA_036555425.1 Alphaproteobacteria bacterium
GGCGGCATCGCCGATGACCAGCTGCGAAATCTCGGCCAGGGCCGGGTCGAAGCGCTCGATGGTGCGGCGGAGCAGGGCCTGTGTCGCGAGGGCCGTGAGCGGGGTCTTCTCCGAGGGCTTCCAGACGAGTGTGTTGCCGCAAACCAGGGCGAGGGCGGCGTTCCACGCCCACACCGCCACCGGGAAATTGAACGCGGTCACGATCCCGCACACGCCGAGCGGGTGCCACGTTTCCATCATGCGGTGGCCCGGGCGCTCGGAGGCAATGGTGAGGCCGTAGAGCTGACGCGAGAGACCGACAGCAAAGTCGCAGATGTCGATCATTTCCTGCACTTCACCAAGGCCTTCCTGGAGAATCTTTCCATTTTCAATGGTCACGAGGCGGCCGAGTTGCTCCTTGTGCTGCCGCAACGCTTCGCCGAGGCGGCGCACCAGTTCGCCGCGCCGCGGCGCCGGCAGCGAGCGCCAGATCGGAAAGGCCGCTGCGGCGCGACCGATTGCCATACCGGCTTCTCCTGGGGCCGTGTCCCGCACCCGCGCAATCTCGCGGCCGTCGATGGGCGAACGAGCGATGCGGTCGCCGATGAGCTGTCGCTCCGCCACGCCCAGCTCGCGGACAAGTTCGCGAACCTCTCCGGAAATGCTTGAAATCGCCACGATTTTTCCCTCCAGGCGCAACCCAGCAATGCCGAAGCAAGGCCCGTCGAACCTACCCGTTCTTTACCTTCCGGTAATATCTGAGACCCAAACTGGGCAGATTAGGGGAATCACGAAGGCACATGGGGCCACGTCATGCTACGCAAATTTGCTGAGGATCGCTCCGGCGCGACGGCAATCGAGTACGCGCTCTTGATCGGTCTGGTCGCCTTGGCGTCGGTCACTGCTTGGTCGGGAATCGGCGAAGCGCTGAGCAACATCTTCCAGCAAATCACGAGCCATCTCGTCTAGCGCCGGCCGGCGCCGCTGTCAGCGCGCTTCGTCCCCGACATCGGGCTTTCTCCCGCAGAGCTTGCAGCCGCCCATCTCGACGCGGCCATCCGGCATGGTCGTGTTGCAGAAGCATGCGTTCTTGAGGTCGGCGCGATCGAGCTTCGCGCCAGCGAGATCGGCGCCGACGAGGTCGGCGGCGCGCAGCCGGGCGCCGCTGAGATCGGCGCCGGTCAGCCGCGCGCCGGCAAGATCGGCCTGCTCGAGCATCGCGCCGGAAAGATCGCAGCTCTCGCAGCTCTTCGTCGCCTTCAAGCGTTCGACGTGCTGCGGATCGAGCGCGCGCGCGTGACGCGGCGAAAGCGCCAAGAGCGCCGCCGCGACGAGAAACGCGAGGCGCCCAAGGCCGCGTCCGTCCATCCTCTGCATTGCTGCCGTTCGATGCCGGCGGCCGGCATCGCCGCCGCCGCGGTCTTGTATTAAGTCTTTTCCACCTGCGCAACGCGGAGCGAATGCATGGCCGGGCTCTTTCACGGCTTCTCGCGCTATCGCATTCCGGCCGGAGAGGCCGAGATCAACCTCGTCCTGGGCGGCGACGGCCCGCCGCTGCTGCTGCTGCACGGCTACCCGCAGACGCACGCCATGTGGCACAAGGTGGCGCCCGCGCTGGCCAAGGATTTCACCGTCGTGGTACCCGATCTCCGGGGCTATGGCGATTCCAGCAAACCCGCGAGCGACCACGCGCACGCCGTCTACTCCAAGCGCGCGACCGCGGCGGACATGGTCGCGGTCATGGACCGGCTTGGCTTCAAATCGTTCGGCCTCGCCGGCCACGACCGCGGCGCCCGGGTCGCGCATCGGCTGACGCTCGACCATCCCGCCCGCGTCGAGCGCCTCGCCGTGCTCGACATCATCCCGACGCGCACGGTCTTCCGGCGCGTCGACAAGGCGCTGGCGACCTCGATCTATCACTGGTTCTTCCTCATCCAGCCTGCGCTGCCCGAGGTCCTCATCGGCGCCAATCCCGATTTCTATCTCGAATGGACCTTGAAGAAATGGTCGCGGGATTTTTCCGCCTTCGCACCCGAGGCCCTCGCCGAATACAAGCGCTGCTTCCGCGATCCCGCGGCGATCCACGCCACCTGCGAAGACTATCGCGCCGGCGCCTCGATCGACTTGGAGCATGACGAAGCCGACATCGCCGAGCGGATCGAATGCCCGGTGCTCGCGCTCTGGGGCGGCGGGCCGATCACGCGCGCCGCCGGCGTGATCGAGGCCTGGCAGGAGCGGGCAAAGAACGTCACCGGCGTCGCGATCGACTGCGGCCACTTCCTCGCCGAGGAGAGGCCCAAGGAGACGGCGGAGGCGCTGTGCGAGTTCTTCCTTCCCCTCCCCACTTGAGGGGGAGGTGTCTGGGGCGAAGCCCGAGACGGAGGAGGAATCGCCGCAGGCGGCATTTGACGAATGCCGCATGATCGCTGGAACAAGCCGCGTCGGAACCGCGACAATGACTTGAGCGGCGAGCTTGCGGCGAGGCCTCCTCCGTCCACCGCTTCGCGGCGGACACCTCCCCCTCAAGTGGGGAGGGGAAGAGTCAGCCGCTTCTCAGCAGCCGCACGCCTTCGTCGCGCTCGAAGAGATAGAGCAGCGTGCGCACCGCCTGGCCGCGCGGGCTCTTGAGCTCGGGATCCTTGTCGAGCAGCAGCTTGGCGTCGTCGCTGGCGAGCGGCAGCAGCTCGGCCTGAGTCGCGAGGTCGGCGATGCGGAATTCGGGCATGCCGCTCTGGCGCGCGCCCAGCGCATCGCCGCCGCCGCGCAGGCGCAGGTCTTCCTCGGCGATGCGGAAGCCGTCCTCGGTCTCGCGCAGGATCGCGAGGCGCGATTTGGCCGTTTCGCCGAGCGGGCCCTGGTACAGCAGCAGGCAGGTGGAGGCGCGCGCGCCGCGGCCGACGCGGCCGCGCAGCTGATGCAACTGGGCGAGGCCGAAGCGCTCGGCGTGCTCGACGACCATCACCGTCGCCTCGGGCACGTCGACGCCGACCTCGATGACCGTGGTGGCGACGAGGATCGAAATCTCGCCGGCAGCGAAGCGCTTCATCGTCGCCTCGCGCTGGCGGCCGGGGAGGCGCCCATGCACGAGGCCGGCGCGGCCCGGAAAGCGCTCCTCGAGATCGGCATGGCGCGCGGTCGCCGCCGCGAGGTCGGTTTCGGCGGATTCTTCCACCAGCGGACAGACCCAATAGACGCGCGCGCCCTCGCCGATCGCGCGGCGGATGGCGGGATAGACCTCCTCGAGCCGCTCGAGCGAAATCACGCGCGTGTCGATCGGCTTGCGGTTGGCGGGCTTCTCGTCGAGACGCGAGGAATCGAGATCGCCGTAATGGGCGAGGAGGAGCGTGCGCGGGATCGGCGTGGCCGTCATCACCAGGATGTCCGCGCGCGCGCCCTTGGCCGAGAGCGACAGGCGCTGATGCACGCCGAAGCGGTGCTGCTCGTCGATGACGGCCAGGGCGAGGTCGCGATAGTCGACGTCCTCGGAGATGAGCGCGTGGGTGCCGACGAGGATGTCGATCT
>DATBLL010000156.1:0-9267 GCA_036555425.1 Alphaproteobacteria bacterium
GGCGCTGCTCGGCTGCGCGATCCTCTACGCAACCTGCACGGTGTTCGGCTATCGCGGCCGGCGCATGACTCTGCGCGACGTGCTGTGGACGATCGCGTCGACCGGCGGCTCGGTGCTCGAGGTGATCGTGATCTGCGCCGGCGCGGGCCTCGTCATCGGCATCCTCAACCTCACCGGCCTCGCCTTCGGCCTCACGCTCTATCTGGGTCAGCTCGCCGCCGCCAACATCATCGTGCTCCTGTTCGTCACGGCCGCGATCAGCATCGTGCTCGGCATGGGAATGCCGACGGTCGCGGTGTATGTGCTGCTCGCCGCGCTCATCGGGCCCGCCATGACCAAGGCCGGCCTCGATCCCATGGCCTCGCACATGTTCCTGCTCTATTTCGGGATGCTGTCGATGATCACGCCGCCGGTGGCGCTGGCGAGCTTCGCCGCCGCCAGCATCGCCAAGGCCGATTTCTGGCGCACCGGCTGGGAAGGCGTGAAGATTGGCTGGATCGCCTATGTCGTGCCGTTCGTCTTCGTCTTCCAGCCGAGCGTGCTCTTCCGCGGCAATCTCTGGACCGGGCTCTGGGAAATCGCGACCGCGTGCTTCGGCGTGGTGCTCGGCACGGCGGCGCTGGTCGGCCACGCGAAGGGCCAGCTCGCCGCGCCCTGGCGCGCCGCGGCGGCTTTCGCGGCGCTGCTCCTCTTTCTTCCGGCGGAGACTCTGCCTGGCGCGGCTGACCTGACCTTGACGCTGGGCAGCCTCGTCGTCTCGAGCGGGCTCCTGCTCAACGTGGCCGGCGTTGTCTTCGGCGCCGCGATCTTCATTCTCGAGGCGCGGCGCGTGCGGGCGGCAGCCTGACGATCAGCGCGCGGGATCGAGCGGCGGCTCGCCGGTGCTGGGCTTGATCGATCTCGTGACGCCTGCCGCCGGCGTCGCCTTCGGAACCGCAGCGCTGATCGGCCAGTTCAACCGCCCGATCGGCCTCGCCGCGCGGCGGCTGCTGCTCGCGGCGCTGTGTGTCATCATGCCGGTCGAGGGCTTGGGAGCGGCTTGGGGCGTGACCACCGGCGTCGAACTCGGCTGGGCGATCAACATCGTGGGGCTGGAGCTCGGTAGCGCAATGCTGGCCCTGCACGGGCGAGCGGCGCCGGACACGGCCGGTACGCCGGGCCTACAGCAGGTGAAGCAGCGTGGGAGGCGGAGCGCCGAGACGCGCACGCGACTTGTCCCCTTCCAGCGCGCGCTTTAGGTTACGGCACCTATTTCGCCAAGGGATCCCAAATGGCTGCTCCCGCAACGCTGGCCGTCAGGCGCCGGCCCGAATCGCGCATCGAGACCGCGGTCGCGATCCTCAAGCAAAAATTCGGCGAGCGGCTCTCGACCGCCGAGGCGGTGCGCCAGCAGCACGGCAAAGGCGAGGACCACTTTCCGGTCATGCCGCCCGACGCCGTCGTCTTCGCCGAAACCACCGAGGACGTGGCCGAAGCCGTGCGCATCTGCGCGCAGCACAAGGTGCCGGTCATTCCGTTCGGCACCGGCACTTCGCTCGAGGGCCATATCGGCGCGATCGAAGGCGGTGTCTCGATCGACCTGTCGCGCATGAACAAGGTGCTCGTGGTCCATGCCGACGATCTCGATTGCCGCGTCGAGGCCGGCGTCACGCGGAAGCAGCTCAACGAATATCTGCGCGACACGGGACTCTTCTTCCCGATCGATCCCGGCGCCGATGCGTCCTTGGGCGGCATGGCGGCCACGCGCGCCTCGGGCACCAACGCGGTGCGCTACGGGACGATGCGCGAGAACGTGCTCGGCCTGACCGTGGTGCTGCCCGATGGACGCGTGATCAAGACCGCGCGGCGCTCCAAGAAAAGCGCGGCCGGATACGATCTGACGCGCCTCTACGTCGGTTCCGAAGGCACGCTCGGCGTCATCACCGAGATCGCGCTCCGCCTCTACGGCATTCCCGAGGCGATGTCGTCGGCGGTCTGCAACTACCCCTCGCTCGAAGCGGCGGTGAACACGGTGATCGCCACGATCCAGTCGGGCATCCCGATCGCGCGCATCGAGATCGTCGACGAAGTGCAGATCGACGCGATCAACAAGTTCTCGAAGACCAATTTCCCCGTCGAGCCGACGCTGTTCCTCGAGTTCCACGGCTCCGAGGCCTCGGTGAAGGAGCAGGCCGAGAAAGTGAAGGACATCTCCGACGGCTTCGGCGGCGGCGAATTCAAGTGGACGACGAGCGCGGAGGAGCGGAAGAAGCTCTGGCAGGCGCGCCACGACGCCGCCTATGCCTCGAAAGCGCTGCGCCAGGGCGCCGAGGTGTGGGCGACCGATGTGTGCGTGCCGATCTCGCGCCTGGCCCAATGCGTGGTCGAGACGCAAGAGGACATCAAGCGGTTCGGGCTCATAGCACCCATCGTGGGGCATGTCGGCGACGGCAATTTCCACGTGACGCTCATCGCCGACAAGAACAACGCCGACGAGATGCGCCGCGCCAACGAGTTCAACGAGCGCCTCGTGATGCGCGCCTTGGCGATGGACGGCACCTGCACGGGCGAGCACGGCATCGGCATGGGCAAGATGGACTTCCTCGTCGCCGAGCACGGCGACGCGGTCTCCGTCATGCGCACGATCAAGAAGGCGCTCGACCCCGACAACATCATGAACCCGGGCAAGGTGCTGCGGGTCTGAGCGCCGGTTCCGGATCAGACGCAATGAGCGGCGCGACTGTCGCCAAGGTTTCCGCCGTCCCCGTCGTCGTGCCGATGAAGCGCGCGGTGCGCACGGCGTCGGGCGCCATCACCGAGGCGCCGCTGCTGCTGGTCGATCTGGCTACAAAAGAGGGCGCCGCCGGCCGCGCCTATCTCTTCGGCTTCCAGAAGTTCACGCTGAAGCCGCTGCGCGACCTCGTGCAGGCCTTCGGCGCGATGATCGAAGGCGATGCGCTGGCGCCGCGGGCGCTGGCCGAAAAACTCGGCGCGCGCACGACGCTCTTCGGTTCGCGCGGCCTCGTCGGCATGGCGCTTTCGGCCATCGACATGGCGGCGTGGGACGCGGCTTCGCGCGCGGCCGGGCTGCCGCTCGCGCGCTTCCTGGGCGGCGCGCCCAAACCGGTGCCGGCCTATCTCGGCAACGGCATCGGCGTCGTGCCCGCCTCCGAGGCGGCACGCGAGGCCGAGGCCCTCGCCAAGCTCGGCTTCCGTGCGATCAAGCTCCGGCTCGGCCATGCGCGGCTCGAAGACGATCTCGCGGCGGTCAAGGCCGTGCGGAAGGCGCTGCCGGCCGAGATCGTGCTGATGACGGACTACAATCAGGGCCTCGGCGTAGCCGAAGCCATCCGCCGCGGGCGCGCGCTCGACGGCGAGGGGCTCTATTGGATCGAAGAGCCGGTGCGCGCCGACGACTTCGCCGGCGCCGCCCAAGTCGCGGCCGCGCTTGCGACGCCGGTGCAGATCGGCGAGAACATCGCGAGCCCCTTCGAGCTCGCGCGCGCGCTGGCGGCGCGCGCTTCGGACTACATCATGCTCGATGCGCAGATGCTGGGCGGCGTCACCGCCTGGCTCTCCGGCATGGCGTTGGCGGCGACCGCGGGATTGGCCTGCTCGAGCCATTTGTTCCAGGAATACAGCGCGCATCTGCTCGCCATCACGCCCACGGCGGGCTGGCTCGAATGGTTCGACATCGCCGATCCGGTCCTGCGCGAGCCGCTGGCGCTGGCGAATGGCACGGTCACGGCGCCCGAGCGTCCCGGTTCGGGCATCGATTGGGACGAGAAGGCGGTGGCGCAGTATCGGCTCGACTGACCAACTCATATTGGTGTAGGGCCGCGGCGCGGGAGGAGACATGAAAGACGTCGTCGTCAAGCACGAGAAGCTGCGCGCGGGCATCGCGGCGCTGCTCCAAGCCTCGGGCAGCGAGGAGCGCGAGGCGCGCATCGTCACGGACCATCTCGTCGAGGCGAATTTGAAGGGCCACGACAGCCACGGCGTCGGCATGATCCCGATGTATGTGCGGCACATCAAGGAGGGGAAGCTCAAGCTCAACCGCCACTTGAAGGTGATCCGCGACGATGGGCCGTTTCTCGTCGGCGACGGCCAGATGGGCCACGGCCAGGTCATGGCGATGGAGCTCACCGATCTCGCGATCGCGCGCGCGAAGCGGCAGGGCATCGCGGTCGCGGGCTTGATCCTGTCGCACCACATCGGCCGCGTCGGCACCTATGGCGAGCGCTGCGCCGAAGCCGGCCTGGTTTCGCTTCACTTCGTCAACGTGGCCGGCCACCGCGCGCTGGTGGCGCCGTTTCGCGGCAGCGATCCGCGCTTCAACACCAATCCGATCTGCCTGACGTTGCCGGCGACCGGCGCCAATCCGCCGACGATCCTCGATTTCGCCACCAGCAAGATCGCGCTCGGCAAGGTGCGCGTCGCCAGGAACAAGGGCCAGAAGGTCGCCAAGGGTACGCTCATCGACGCCATGGGCAAGCCCACGACCGATCCCAACGTCATGTTCGTCGAGCCGCCGGCCAAGACCGGCGCCGTCGTCACCTTCGGCGAGCACAAGGGCTATGGCTTGGCGCTGTTCGCCGAGATCTTCGGCGCGGCGCTGGTGGGCGGGCTCACCATCGCGCCGCATCACCCGCGCACGCACGGCGTCGTCAACAACATGCTCGAGATCGTCATCGATCCCGCGCGGCTTTCCGACATGCAGCAGCTCAAAGCCGAGATCGACGCCGTCGTCGCCTATTTCAAGGCCTCGCCGCCGTCCGATCCCGCGGCGCCGGTGCTCGTGCCCGGCGATCCCGAGCGCATCAACCGCGCGGCGCGCCTCGCCAAGGGCATCCCCATCGACGCGACAACCTGGGGCGAGCTCAAGGCCGCCGCCGACACCGTGGGCCTCGGCGCCGCCGAGTTCGAGGCGCTCGCGAAGTGAGCTTCGGCCGGCGCGCGATCTCGCGTTGTGAAATATCGAATCACGCCCAAGTGACGAAGCGTGACTCGCCTTGCGCGGCGCGCGGCCTAGTCTTGCCGGCACGTCCGATCATCCGTGGGGATCGCCATGCCTGCATTGCTTCGTCTTTTCGCCCTTGTCGTCTTCGTGGTCTTCGCCGCCGGCGCCGCGCGCGCCGAGAAGCCCGAAATCTTCGCCGCGAACGGTGTCGCGATCGGCGGCTACGATCCGGTTGCGTATTTCACCGAGCAGAAACCGGTGAAGGGCAGCGCGCAATTCAGCTTCGAGTGGAAGGGCGCCGCTTGGCATTTCGCCAGCGCCGCCAACCGCGACGCGTTCAAGGCCGATCCGGCGAAATACGCGCCGCAATATGGCGGCTATTGCGCGTTCGGCGCGAGCGAGGGCTATACGGTCAAGACCGAGCCCGACGCCTGGAGCATCGTCGACGGCAAGCTCTACCTCAACTACAACACGACGGTGCGCACGAAGTGGTCGGTGAACATGCCCGGCCGCATTAAGGCCGCCGATAAGAACTGGCCGGAGATTTTGAAGAAATAGTGCGTCTCACATGTAGGAGCGCGCTGCGCGCCCCTACGATGCAAACGCTACGCGTCGCTGCGCCGGGCGATGACGAAGAGGCCGGCGGTGGAGAGATCGTCGTCGCTGAGGGCGCGGAAGCGCGCGGCGAGGCGGCTCTTGGGCAGGCCGTCGCGGCGGCGGACCGGCTCGTCGGTGACGATCGTGAAGCCGGCGGCCTGCATCGCCGCGCGATGGGCCGCGGCGGGCGCGCGGTTGATGAGATAGAGCCGGCGGCCGCGCACGATGCGCCACATTGCGTCGGAATAGGCCCAGTGGCCGTTCCAGGCCGCGGCGGTGCCGTGGCTCTTCATGTCGATCTGGTGGCTCATCGCGCCGCCGGGCTTGAGCCAGTCGCGGCAGGCGCGATAGGTGAGCGCGAGATCGTCGACGTGCTCCATCACCGCCTGGGAGAAGATCCAGTCGACGCTGCCGCCTTCGATCGCCGCCGCCGCGTGCCAGGGTGCGATATGGCGGAGCGGCGCCGCCTCGCCGCCGCGCTCGAGCCGGGTGCGGAGATCCCCGAGCCGCGCGCGATCGAGCGCGCGCGTCATCCGGTCGGCGGCGAGGATGCGGCTCGGAAACGCATCGTCCTTGAGCTCCGGTTTGATGGTGGGGAATTCGTCGCCGCCCGGAATCGGCGCGCGCTCGTGGAAGAGCGCGACGAGTTGGTCGAAGAGGGCGAGCGTATCCGGTCGCAAGGAATATTGCTTGACGTCGAGGCCGACATAGCGCTCGGCGCCGGCGACGAGCGCGGCCAGGCCGGCGCCGACCGATTCGCCCGGGCCGATCTCGGCGACGACGCGCGGCGCGGTCGAAAGGCCGGCCTCGGCGAGCTTCACCAGATGGCGGAGATAAACCGAATAGCAGTAGCGCGCCGAATGCGTGCGCCCGCCGCCGCGATTGGTCAGCGCGGCCGGCAGGACGAAGCTCGCGAGCCCCTTGGTGATGACGAAGAGCGACATGGTCTCGCGTAACTATCCGGGAGTCACGGCGGCCGTGCAATGCGCGATTCGCGGTTTTGGAAAGCCGTTCGCCTTTGGCGCGCGGGGATGCCGCCGTGAAGGGCGCCGTAGAACAAGGCAGAGATTTGCCGTGGGGCGCCGCCGGCCTGCAGCCGATGGCGCTCTGGGGCTAGATGCTCTCCCCTGACTTGGGCCGCATCGGCTTTGCGCCGCGCGGCCCATTTTTTTGCATCAGCGCCTCGATTCTCAGCAGCGCATGGACGCGCAGCGCGCTGGCGAGGCCGCCCTGCTTGGCCGCGTCGATCTCGGCCACGAGTCGCGCCAGCGAAAGGCCGCGCGCCGCCGCGAGGCGCTCCAGCACTTTCCAGAACTCGGGCTCGAGCGCGATGCTGGTGCGATGCCGCGCGATGGTGAAGGAGCGCTTCTTCAGCATTGGCCGGGGCGGGGCCTCAGCCCGGCCCCACCATCTTCTCGGGCCGCACCCATTGCTTGAACTGCGCGTCGGTCAAGAGGCCGAGCGCCTTGCCGGCCTCGGCCAGTGTCGTCCCCTCCTTGTGCGCCTTCTTCGCGATCTTGGCGGCGTTGTCGTAGCCGATATGCGGGTTGAGCGCCGTCACCAGCATCAGCGATTCGCGCATCAGCGTCGCGATGCGGGCCTCGTTCGCCTGGATTCCGGCGACGCAATTGTCGGTGAAGCTTACCGCCGCGTCGGCGATGAGGCGGATCGACTGCAAGAGGTCGTGGATCATCACCGGCTTGAACACGTTGAGCTCGAAATGCCCGTTCGAGCCGGCGATGGAGACGGTCACGTGGTTGCCCATCACCTGGCAGCACACCATGGTGAGGGCCTCGCACTGCGTCGGGTTCACCTTGCCCGGCATGATCGAGGAGCCGGGCTCGTTCTCCGGCAGCAGCAGCTCGCCGAGCCCCGAGCGCGGGCCGGAACCCAGGAAGCGGATGTCGTTCGCGATCTTCATCAGCGAGACCGCCAGCACGTTGAGCGCACCCGAGGCTTCGACCACGGCGTCGTTCGCCGCGAGCGCCTCGAACTTGTTGGGCGCGGTCTTGAACGCGAGGCCGGTGATCGCCGAAACCTTGGCGGCGAAGACCTTGTCGAAGCCCTTCTTGGCATTGAGGCCGGTGCCGACGGCGGTGCCGCCCTGGGCGAGCAGCGAGAGGCGCGGCAGCGCGGCTTTGACGCGCTCGATGCCGAGCGCCACCTGCGTGACGTAGCCGGAAAATTCCTGGCCGAGCGTCAGCGGTACGGCGTCCTGCGTATGCGTGCGGCCCATCTTGACGATCTTGGCGAACGCGCGCGACTTCTTGGCGAGCGCGGCGTGGAGGTGCTTCAGGGCCGGCAGCAGCCGCTCGTTGATCTCGAGCACCGCCGCGATGTGCATCGCGGTCGGGAACGTGTCGTTCGAGGATTGGCCGCGATTGACGTGATCGTTGGGGTGCACCGGCTTCTTCGAACCCATCTCGCCGCCGAGCAGCTCGATGGCCCGGTTGGAAATCACTTCGTTGACGTTCATGTTGGTCTGGGTGCCGGAGCCGGTCTGCCAGACGACGAGCGGGAAATGGTCGTCGAGCTTGCCGGCGATGACCTCGTCGGCGGCGGCGACAATGGCCTTGCCGATCTTCCTGTCGAGCTCGCCCATCTCCATGTTCGCCTCGGCGGCGGCGCGCTTCAGGATGCCGTAGGCGCGGACGAGCGGCAGCGGCATGCGCTCGGTGCCGATCTTGAAATTCTCGCGCGAGCGCTGCGTTTGCGCGCCCCAATAGCGGTCGGCGGGCACGTCGACGGCGCCCATGGAGTCGGTTTCGACGCGGACATCCGGGCGGTTCATGAAACGCGGTCTCCCCTGGAACAGGCTTATCAACGGCGCGGGTTTTAGACCGCGCAAGCCGGCAAGCAAAGGGCGCCATCGCCCGCGCGCGAGGCGCGGTTCAGCGCTTTTTCCCGGCGCTTCGTTTCGGCTTCGCCGCCGCCTGCGCGGCCGCCCAGGCGCCGCGCGCCCATTCGGCCAGCGTGTCCGGATCGTCGAGCACGTTCGCAGGCACTTCGTAGTAGGAGGCGAGCGAGGCCGCGGCGCCGCGGCGCATATAGGTGAACGGCTTGGCCCCGGCTTCGCGATAGGCGCCGCGGTTCGCCTCGCCGACCTTGAGGTAGAGGACATCGTCGGCGACGAGACCGAACATCAGCGCGCCGCGGAAGAGGCCGGCGCCGCCGAACATGCGGCGCACGGCCATCGGGCCGAAGCCTTTCAACTGGTCGGCGATGTGGTCGAGGAATTCCCGGCTGACCGGCATGGCGGCCGAGCATCCGCCCGGCGCGCGCGGCCGGCAAGCGGCCAAGGGCGCGCGCGTCCGCAGCGGCATTTTGGCGGCGCGCCCCCAGCCTCGACAAAGCCGGCCCGCTTTGTTATAGACCGCGGCCTTGCGCGCCGGCCTCCGCACGCCATCTATGGCTCACGCACCGCGGGGCGCATTGACAGCTTGCGAAAAGCAAGGGTTCCCGGTTCGGGCGATTAGCTCAGTTGGTAGAGCAGCTGACTCTTAATCAGCGGGTCGCAGGTTCGAATCCTGCATCACCCACCAAACAGTCTGGCGCGCTACGTCAGTTTCATTTCTCGGGCGGCAAAGATCAGGCGATTTCCGACGGTTAGCGCCAGCAGAGAGGGAATTTGACCGTCTCCGCCTGCGGCAACCGGCCCACAATCGGGGTGATTCCGATGCCGTTTCTCTGGGTCCTTTTGTAGAGTTTCATTTTCGCCTGTTTTGCGGCGA
>DATBLL010000068.1:0-13507 GCA_036555425.1 Alphaproteobacteria bacterium
CGCCGGATCGCGAGCGCGGCGCCCACCGCCTCGTCGTCCGGGTGCGGGATGAGGACGAGGATGCGCCGCCCGAACAAGGCTAGCGCTGGGCCCGCAACGACGCGGCGCGGCGCCAGACCGGCAGGAATTTTTCCGCCACCACCGTGCGCCAGTCGCTGAAGCGCTGCTCCACGTGCAGGCGCGCCGCGCGGCCCATGTCGGCGCGCCGCGCCGGATCGTCGAGCAGCTGCGCGATCGCCCGCGCCCACTCGGCGGCGCCCGGCCCGACCGCGAGGCCGGTGACCCGGTCCACGATCTGCCGGCGCGGCTGGCCCTGGCTCGAGACCAGCGCCGGCAGGCCGGCCGCCATGCCCTCGGCGACGACGTTGGCGAAGGTCTCGATCTCGGACGGATGCGCGAGCAGGTCGGCGCTGGCGTAGAGCCGCGCCATGTCGTCGCCGGCGACGATGCCGGGGCAGCGCGCGCTGGCCCCGAGCAGCGCCGCGATGCGCGCGCGGTCCTCGCCCTCGCCGGCGCAGACGAGCACCAGCGTTTCGCCGCGCTCGGCGAGCAGGCGCACCGCTTCGGCCAGCACCATCACGTTCTTGCCGACATTGACGCGGCCGACGCAGAGCACGACCGGCGTCGCGGGCGGTATCGCGAATTTCGCCGCCAGCCAGGCGCGGTCGCGCCGGGCCGGGCTGAAGCGGTCGAGCTCGAGGCCGCGCGGCAGCCGCAGCACGCGCTCCTTCGGCAGCACGCGCCGCGCGCGTTCGAGGTCCTGCTCGCGCGGGCCAAGCACGAAGCGGCACGCGGCCTGGTGGCGGAGAAGCTGGGCGAGCTTCCGCCGCTCGGCGCGCGCATCGACATGGAGGCGCTCGAGCAAGAGGCGCGCGAGCCAGCCCCGGCCGAAGAGGCGGTGCACGGTCTCGGCGGTGTAGAGCCGCGTGTAGCCCGGCGTGTCGGTGTGGACCGAGTTCACCAGCGCCGTGCCGCGCCGCCGCGCGGCCGTGAGCGCGGTGCGGGCGAAGGCGAAATAGGCGTCGGTGGTGTGGAGGACGTCGTAGCGCCCGAGCTCGCGCGCGAGGCACCAGTGATAGGGCGCCAAGTCCGTATGGTCCGGCACGTGCGCGAGGAAGCGGAGCCGCTGCGTGCTGAAGACCGGCTTCAGCAGGCGATAGCGCACATTGGGCGCCACCACGTGCTCGCCCGCCGCGGACGCGGCGAAGTAGACGGTGAGGTCGAGCCCGGCGAGGCCGGCGGCGCCGGCGGCGACGCGCTCCCAGAACTTCACGTGGCCACCCGCCGCCGCGCTCCAGAAGAGGTCGACGAGCACGGCGACGCGGAGCGGGCGCGGCGGCGCGCCGCCCGCGGCCGGCACAGCGCCGGCTGGCAAGCTCGGGGTCTCCACGTCCAAGGCGAGGGCTCCGTCGATAGCCCGCCTCTTAACCCAAGCCGCGCGGGCGCTCAATGCGGCCCGCCGCGCGCCCCGGCGCGGGCAAGGAAAATCTCGATTTCTCCGCATGTTTCCGTCTATAAACGTCCGAGCAACTTTGTCCGTAAGCGACGGAAAGAGCGCCGCGCGTTTCGCCGGCCTTTCGCGAGCCATGGCCTCCGACGACGACGAAGTCGACGATTACCGCAATACGCTGCCGGAAAACTCGGTGCTCGAGGATTACCGGATCAAGCGCGTGCTCGGCGCCGGCGGCTTCGGGCTCACCTACCTCGCGCGCGATCTGCGCGAGGCCCCCGAATCGCCGCTGCGCAACGTCGCGATCAAGGAGTATCTGCCGTTCGAGATCGCGACGCGCATGCCCGACGGCATCCAGGTCGGCATCCTCTCCGAGGCCGACCGCGACGACTTCATGTTCGGGCTCGAGAAGTTCGAGCGCGAGGCGCGCACGCTGGCGCGCTTCAAGCACCCCAACATCGTCGAGGTGCGCCGCTTCTTCCGCGCCAACGGCACCGCCTACATCGTGATGAAGTACGAGCGCGGCGTCGACTTCGAAAGCGTGATCGAATCGCCCGACATGATGTACGAGGAGGATCTGCGCTCGATCCTGCGCCCGCTGCTCGAGGGGCTCGCGGCCGTGCACAGCCAGGGCTTCCTCCACCGCGACATCAAGCCCTCCAACATCTACATCCGCAAGGACGACCTCTCGCCGGTGCTGCTCGATTTCGGCGCCGCGCGCGCGGCGCTCAAGACCAAGAGCCAGAAGATGACGGCGCTCGTCACGCCCGGCTACGCGCCGTTCGAGCAGTATTCCTCCGACGGCAACAACGGCCCGTGGTCCGACATCTACGGGCTCGGCGCCGTGCTCTACGCCGCGGTCACCAAGGACCGGCCACGCGAAGCGACCGAGCGCATGGCGGCGCTGGTCAAAGGCAAGCGCGATCCGCAGATCCCCGCCGTCGAGCGCGGCAAGGACACCTTCTCCGAAGAGCTGCTCGTCGCCATCGACTGGGCGCTCAAAGTGCCCGAGCAGGACCGCCCGCAAACCATCGCCGAATTCAAGGACGCGCTCGGGTTTTGAGGCGTGCGCGTTGCCCGCATGTCGACGGCTCGCGCTGAAGCGACTCTCCGCATCGGCCACGACACCGCGTTCGCGCCGTTCGCGATGGTCGCGAACGGCCGCTCGACGGGCCTCATCCTCGACATCGTCGCCGAAGCGATGCGGCGGCTGCAGCTTTCCTTCGCTTTCGTGCCGCTTGCGCTCGACGAAGCCGAGCCGGCGCTGGTCGAAGGCAAGGTCGATGCGCTCGCCTTCAAGGGCGACACGGTCGAGCGCCGCGGGCGGCTCGCTTTCTCGGCGCCCATCGTCGTCAGCGGCGGCGCGCTCTTCGTCCGCGCCGGCGCCGCGCCGTCGAAGAGCTTGCAGGACTTCGCCGGCAAGACCGTGGTGACGCCGCGCCGCGGCCCGCTCGCCGCGCAGATCGCGAAGGCCGCGCCCGACGTGAAGCTGCTGGCATCGGCGAGCTACGAAGAAAGCCTCGAACTCGTTCTCGCCGGCAAGGCCGACGCCGCCGCGCTCAACCTCCAAGCTGGTATCCGCATGGTCCGCGCGAAACATCCCGGCAAGTTCACGCTGCCGAGCGAGCCCTACGTCGCCGTGCCGCTCGCCTTCGCCGTGGCCAAGGACAAGCACGCCGACTTGCTGAAGCGCTTCGACGCCGAACTTGCCGCGATGAAAGCCGACGGCGCGCTCAAGGCGATCGAAGAGCGCTGGCTCGGACATTGATTGCCCTCGCTTCCCATTCGCGGCCGAAAGCCGCGATTGGGAAGCGAGGGCAATCAACGCCCGAGCTGCTTCATCGCCGGCTCGGGATAGCGCAAGCCGCTTGTAATGCCCGGCGGAAACGCGCGGTCGAGCTCGGCCATGTCGGCGGCGGTGAGCGCGATGTCGAGCGCCGCGACGTTCTCCTCGAGCCATTTGCGCCGCTTGGTGCCGGGGATCGGCAGGATCTCCTCGCCGCGATGCAGCACCCAGGCGAGCGCCAATTGCGCGGGCGTGCATTTCTTCTTGGCCGCCAAGGCTTCGAGCGGTGGCAGCAGCGACGCGTTCCTCAAGAGATGCTCTTTCTGGAAGCGCGGATGCTCGTGGCGGCGGTCCTTCTCCGGCAGCGCTTCGGGCGTCTTGAACTGCGCCGAGAGGAAGCCGCGGCCCATCGGCGAATAGGCGACGTAGGCGATGCCGAGCTCGCGGCAGACCGGCAGCATCTTCTGCTCGGCATCCTCGCGGCTCCAGAGCGAGTATTCGGTCTGCAGCGCCGCGATCGGCGCAGCTTTCGCCGCGCGGCGCAGCGTCTCGGGTCCGACCTCGGAGAGGCCGATGAAGCGGATCTTGCCCGCTTTCCGCAGCGCATCCATCGCGCCCACGACCTCCTCGATCGGGTTCACCGGATCGATGCGGTGGAGGTAGTAGAGATCGATGTAATCCATGCCGAGGCGCGCGAGGCTCATCTCGCACGCCTTCTTCACATAGGCGCAGCCCTTCTCGGCGATGCCTTCCGGGTTGCGGCGGTTCTTGACCCCGTTGTGGAACTTGGTGGCGAGGAAGGCCTTGTCGCGCCGGCCCTTCAAGGCCTGGCCGAGCAGCTCCTCGTTGTGGCCGTCGCCGTAGAGCTCGGCCGAATCGAGGTGGTCGATGCCGAGCTCGAGCGCGCGGTGCACGGTCTTGATCGATTCGGCGTCGTCGCGCACGCCGTAAGCCATCGACATGCCCATGCAGCCCAAGCCGAGCGCCGACACCTTGATCCCGGTGCGCCCGAGCGCGCGCTTCTTCATCGTCGATCTCCTCAGAAGATGTAGGTGAACGGCGTCTTCCCGAGGCGGATCATACCGGCCAATTCGCGCGTCGTCTCGATGTCCATGAAATAGTGGGCCTTCACCGCGTGCATGTCGCGCATCGCGCGCTGGATCGGATTGTCGAGCGCCAGCGCCGATCCGCCGGCGGCGAAGAAGATCGTCTCCATCGCCTCGTAGCAGAGCTGCACGGCGAAGGCGACGTTGTTGCGGCAGTCGGCGCGCTCTTGGACGCCCATTGCCGGGCCGGCGCGGCCGCATTCCATGATGCGCCGCGCGTTGCCGTAGAAGAGCTGGCGCGCGGCGTGGATCTTGGCGGCGGCCTCGCCGATCTGGCGGTCGGTGCGCACCATCTTCGACTGCACGAGGTTCATCGGCGCAAGCACGCGCTTCTCGGCGTTCGCGACCAGCGCCTCGAGCGCGCCCTCGGCGACGCCCGGCGCCGGACTCGCGAGCGACGTCACCAGGAACGCGTAGTAGGGCACGCGGAAGAGGGCGCCCTCGTGAATTTCACGCCCCGGCGCGTGGCCGTCGACCGTGTCGGGGATCGAGATCGTCCGATGCTCGGGCACGAACGCGTCCTTGACCACGATCGTGTGGCTGCCAGTGGCGGCGAGCCCCGCCGTGAGCCAATCGGCGAGGTTCACCACGTCCTGCATCGGCAACAGGCAGAGCCGCGCATTGGCCTTGGGCCTGCCGTAGAGCGTGCCGTCGAGCGGGATCTCGTTGCCGGCATCGTCGACGACGGTGGCGCCGAGCATGATCCACCAGCCGTGATCGCAGCCCGAGGCGAAGGGCCAGCGGCCCGAGAGCACGTAGCCGCCCGCGACCTTCCTCGCCTTGCCGCGCGGCGAAAGCACCGAGCCGATGTGAAAGTTCATATCGGCGCCGAGCGATTCCGCCTGCGCCTGTTCGGGGAAGTGGGCCACGATCCAGCTGTGCTGCTGCCAGACCGACAAGCACCAGGCCGAGGACGCGCAGCCCTTGGCCGCCTCCCAGCAGGTTTCGAGGCCCGCTTCGAGATCGAGCTCGAAGCCGCCATAGCGCTTCGGGATCCAGATCCGGCAAAGCTCAGCCGCCTCGTAGTCGCGGACGGTTTCGTCCGGCAGGCGACCGAGCTGCTCGGCCGCTACCGCGCGCTGGCGCAAGACCGGCGCGAGCGCCCGCGCCCGATCGACGAGCTCGGCCGCGGTCGGCGGCGCCTTGGCGGGCGGGCGGATGTCGTTCATGGGTTCAGCCTGTCGGCGACGCTCTTCAGGCTCTTCACCGCGAGCACGACCATGTCGTGGGTCGCCTTGTCCTTGAGCGAGCCGTCCTCGTTGAAGGCCTGATGCGCGAGCGGGATGTTCACCGTCTCGGGCACGCTGATGCAGCGCATCACCTGGAACGAGACGCGGAGCTGCGCCTGCTGGCGCGAGCCGCCGACGAGGCCTGCGGCGGCCGAAAGTATCGACACCGCCTTGCCCATGATGGCGGCGAGGTTGGGCTCGCCGTTCATCGGCCGCGAGACCCAGTCGATCGCGTTCTTGGTCAGCGGCGCCACGCCGCCATTGTATTCGGGCGTGCAGATGAGGAGCGCGTTGTGCCGCTTGAAGATGGCGTGCAGCCGCTTGGCGCCGTCCGGGATTCCGGCGGCTTCGACGTCGCCGTCATAGATCGGCAGGTTGAACTCACGCAGGTCGATCTCGGTGACCTCGGCGCCCATGGCGCGCAGCTCGCGCACGCCGATCGCGAGCAGCTTCTTGTTGAGCGAGCCTTTGCGCGCGCTGCCCGAGAAGGCGAGGATTCTGGCCGGCATATCGAGGCGTTCCTTTCAGCGATGCGCCCTCTTATCTCCTCTCCCGAAGGGAGAGAGAAAGAGAATCACTCCGCGGCCGCGCGCGGCCTTTCCCAGATCACCGGGAACACCGCATCGTCGGCGGGATAGGCGCCGTTCGGCACTTTCGGCGGATTCGGAATCTTCACGGTGTAGGGCCGCGGGTCCCATTGCACGTCGTCGCCGAGGAAGCGGATCGAAAGTCCGATGCGGCCCTGCGTCGCCGATTTGTTGCCGCCGGCCCCGTGCACGGTCAGCGGATGATGGCAGACGACGTCGCCGGGCTCGAGGTCCCACGAGAGGAACTTCAAGCTGGCGTCGCCATAGCGCTCGGCGAAGTTGGGGCAGGGCTCGAGATCGGGATTGGCGAAAGCGGGGTCCTCGTCGGGCGTCACCGGACGATAGAACTTGCCCCAGCGATGCGAGGCCTTGATGTACTCGACGCCGCTCGACGCCTTGGTCACCGGCGTGAACGCGACCCAAAGCGAGATGAGGTGCTCGCCGCGGAACGGCCAATAGGGGAGATCGTGATGCCACTGAGTCGGCGCCGAGGTGCCGGGCTCCTTGATGAAGATCTGGTCGTACCAGAAGCGCACGCGCTCGACGCGCATCAACGTGGCTGCGATTTCGGCCGCCGGCGATTCGTTGCGGAACGCCATGAAGTGGGGATCGAGCGCGCACATGAACACGTTCGAATAGAAGCGCGCCGTCTCGCCCGGCTTCTGCACGACGCGCTTGCGGCCGATTCCGCTGTCCATGAAGCGGAGCGAGGCGTCGCGCATGCGCTCGGTCCATTCGCGATCGAACATGCCCCTCAAGCACACGACGCCGTCCTGCTCATAGGTGCGGATGTCGTTTTCGGTGACGGGGCGCAAAGGATTGCGGTTCATGGCTGGTCGTCCTCCCGGGCCGTGTATTGCTCCGGTGGGGCAAGAAAGAGGCGCATCGCGGGCCAGGGTCAAGCCGGCCGGGGCCCCTGTCCGCGCAACGGACACCTCGGGCCGATATGATCGAGATCAATGCCAGGACCTGAATCTTTCGCGAGGTTATCCGCCTCGGATTGGAGCCATCGCCATGCTGAAACGCCTCGCCGCCCTCATCGTCGCCGTCGCCTTCGTCGCCCCCGCCTTCGCGGCCGATCCGGGCAACGTCGTAATGCGCAAGACCAAGGCCAAGTTCGAGGACGTCAAGGAGGATGTGGTCAGCGCGGTGACCAAGCGCGGCCTCGTCGTCGACTACACCGGCTATATCGGCGCGATGCTCGACCGCACCGCCAAGGACGTCGGCGCCACGAAGAAGGTCTACGCGCAGGCCGAAGCGATCCAATTCTGCCCGGCCACGCTCGCGCGCAAGATGATGGAGGCCGATCCGCACAACATCGCGTTCTGCCCTTATGTGATCGCGATCTATTCGCTGGCCGCCGATCCCGGCACCGTCTACGTCGCCTATCGCCGCCCGGCGATGACGGGCTCGCCCCAATCCCGCGCCGCGCTCAAAGCCGTGGACGATCTCCTGAGCGCCATCCTCAAGGAAGCCGTGAAGTAAGATCCCCCTCGCCCTGGGGCGAGGGGAAAGGGGTGAGGGGGCGACGGAGTTCCGCAGCGAGCGGGCCTCCGCGTGGCGCGATGCTCGCTCGCGCGTCGATGCCTGGACGCGCGCGTCCTCTCGCGGCACCACTTCTTTGCGTCGAAGCTTTGCAGCGCCTCTTCCCCAGCCCCTTCTCGGTGCGACGCAAAGCGTCGCTTGGGAGAAGCGGTTCATGATTCGCTTGCGAACATTCTTCGCGCCTCGCGGCGGAGGACCTTGCCGACGGCGCTGCGCGGCAGAGACTCGGCCACGTGGATCTTCTTCGGCGTCTTGACGGAACCTACGCGTTCTTTCAGGAACGCGACGATGTTGCCTTCGTCGAAGCGCGCGCCCGGCTTCAGCTGGATCGCGGCTTCGACGCGCTCGCCCCATTTGGGATCGGGCACGCCGAACACGATGCATTCGTGCACCGCGGGGTGCTGCACCAGCGCGGCCTCGACGTCGGTCGGATAGACGTTGAAGCCGCCCGAGATGATCATGTCGCGGATGCGGTCCTTGATGAAGAGATAGCCGCGCTCGTCGATGCTGCCGGCGTCGCCGGTGTGCAGCCAGCCGTCGACGATGGTCTTCGCCGTCTCCTCGGGCATTTCGAGATAGCCGTTCATCACGAGATCGCCGCGGCAGACGATTTCGCCCATCTCGCCCGGCGGCAGGATGCGGTTCTTGTCGTCCATGATCGCCACGTCCATCAGGAACGTGGCACGGCCGACCGAGGCGAGATTGCGCTCGTCGGCGAACTCCGCGGCCGTCATGCAGGTGATCA
Source organism: Alphaproteobacteria bacterium (assembly GCA_036555425.1). GTDB lineage: Bacteria > Pseudomonadota > Alphaproteobacteria > Bin65 > Bin65 > SBBV01. Next base: position 8,449 of record DATBLL010000068.1, read on the forward strand.
TCATCGGCGCCTCGGTCTGGCCGAAGATCACCTCGATGCAGGGGCCGAATTTCGCGCGCGCCTCGCGGATGCGGTCGGGCGGCATCGGCGCGGCGCCGTATTGCAAATGCGCGAGGCTCGAGAGATCGCGGCAGCCGAAGCTCGGCTCGGCCATGATCGCGTAGATCATCGTCGGCGGCATGAACGCCGTCGTGACGCCCTCGCTCTCGATCGCATCGAGGATCGACGCGGGCTTGGGCTGTTCGAGCAGCACATGCCGGCCGCCGACCGAGAGGATCGGCAGCAGATAGTGCGACGAGCCGTGCGTGACCGGCGCCGCGCAAAGATTCACGTCCTCCGCGCCGAAGCGGAAATGGTGGAGATAGCTCGCGATCGAGGTGTTGACGCAGCGATAGGACTGCACGACGCCCTTGGGGCGCCCGGTCGAGCCGCCGGTAAATTTGATCGTCTGCGCGGCGGTGAGCGGCGGTTCGCGGCGCCGCGGCCGCGCGCCGCGATGGGCGGCGACCAGCGCGGCGATGTTCTCGTCGCCGCGCTTGCCGTCGGTCTTGCCGAGGACGATCGGCAGGCCCGGCAGGGTGAAGCGGCCGAGGCAGTTCTCGTCGGCGACGATGAGATCGAGCCGGGTCGAGCCGATGATGGCGTCGAGCTCGGGTTTGCCGTTGCGCGGATTGAGCGCGACCCAGCTGTGCCCCGCCGCATAGACCGCGAGGATCGCGAGCACGTGCTCGATGGTGTTGTACCCGCAGATGCCGATGCGCGCCTGTGACGCCGGAAAGCGCTCTTGCAACGCGGCGGCGAGGCTCTCGACGTGCTCGACCAGTTCGGCATAGGTGAGGCCGCGCGCGCCGTCCTCGAGGGCCACGCCGTCGGGGCGGCGGCGCCAGCCGCGATAGAGATTGTCGATCGGATACATGAGGACGTGGCCGGCTCGCGCTTGCGCGCGCTCTGTTTCAACAAATCCGCGGCGCTGTCAATTCGCGGCGCGCCTTGCGTCCGCCCGATGGCCGAGCGCCGCGCGGCGCGCGTCGGCGCCGCCACCCGGCCTTCGAAGACGCGATAGGCGGAGCGGATCAGCCGCATTGCTCATGCCACGGTCCCGCGCCGGCGACCGCCAAACGAGGTGGGCGGCAGGCGCAAGTGGCGCCCGCCGCGCGGACAGGACCATCGCCGCGGATTGACAGCCCGGGCGCGCTTGCCTAGCGATCCCGCAGGAGCAGGGAATGTATCTCGCCAATCGCTGGTATGCAGCGGCCTTGAGCGCCGAGATCAGTGCCGCGCCTTTCGCGCGCAAGATCTGCGGGCGCGACCTCGTGCTGTTCCGCACCGAAAGCGGCCGCCTCGCCGCGCTCGAGGACCGCTGCGCGCATCGCCACGCGCCGCTTTCGCTCGGCGCGATCAAGGGCGAGGCGATCCAGTGCGGCTATCACGGCCTCTGCTATGATGCCGACGGCGCCTGCGTCCACATTCCGGGGCAGAGCGCCATCCCGCCGCGCGCCCGCGTCGAGGCGTTTCCGGCGCGCGAGGCGCATGGCTGGGTCTGGGTTTGGCTCGGCGACGCCGCGCGCGCCGATCCGGCGCTCGTACCGCACTGGCCCTGGTTCGAGCACGCCGATTGGCGCGGCTTTCAGCTCTATTTCCACGTCCGCGCCGCGGCACAGCTTTTCGTCGACAACCTCCTCGATCTCAGCCACGTGGCCTTCACGCATCACCAGTCGATCGGCGCCGCCTCCGCCGCCGATGCCGATGCCAAGCTCGAAGTGCGCGTCGAGGGTGACGAGGTGCGGGGCCGCCGCCTGCTGAAGGATGTCGAGCCCGGCCCCTTCATCGCGAATTGGGGCAAATTCTCCGGCCGCATCGACCGCACTTCGTCGTTCATATGGCGGCCCCCCTCGAACATGGAGATCCGCGCGGAATTTGCAGATGCCGCGAACGCGGGGCGTTCGCAACGCAAGATCACGATCATGGTCATCAATCCGATCACGCCCGAGACCGCGACGACGAGCCATTTCTGGATCGGCTGGGCGCGCAATTTCGCGCTCGACGATGACGCGCTCACCGAGCGGGCCAAGGCCGAGAACACGCAGGTGATCCTCGAGGATGTGCGCGTGATCGAGGGACAGCAGCGCGTTCTCGCCGCGCGGCCGGGCCTCGCGCCGGTGCCGATCAATGCCGATGGCGCGATCATCGCCGTGCACAAGGTGCTCGAGCGACTCTTCCCCCTCGCCCCGGGGCGAGGGGGCAAGGGGTGAGGGGGAACACCTTACCTCTTCGATTTCTGCACCCCGACGCGCTTTGCGCTGCCAAATTGAAGATGCTCCCCGTCTCCCCCGACCCCCTCGCCCCAGGGCGAGGGGGCTTCGGCCAGCGCCTTTTCGATCTTGGCGGCGGCGGCGCGCATCGCCGGCAGGTAGCGCTCCGCCACCTGCTCCATGGTCATGGCCGAGAGGATGTAGTGGATGTTGATGCAGGCGAGCGGCCGCCCGCGCCACATCACCGGCACCGCGATCGACCCGGTCTTGGCCGAGATGCCGCCCTCGCGGAAGCCGTAGCCGCGCCGGCGCACCTCGGCGAGCAGGGCGTTGACCGCGCGGCGGTTCCGCGCCAGCGGCGCGTCGGGCCGGTCGGAGGCGGCGAGGCTCCGCAAGATCGTGTCGCGTTCGGTCTCGCTCACATGCGCGAGGTAGACGAGGCCGAGCGAGGTGAGCAGAACGGGCGGGCGGAAGCCGGCTTTTTCGCGATTGATCGAGAGCGGGCTGCTGGCATGCGTGGTCTCGCGCACCACCATGGCGTCACGGTCGAAGGTGGCGATGTCGGTCGGCCACACGATGGCCTGGCCGAGCTCGGCCAGGATCGGCGCGGCGATGTCGGTCATCCACGCCTCGTCGTCGAAGCCGTCACTGAGGGCGCGCACGGCGATGGTGAGGCGGTAGATGTCCGGCCGCTGCCCGTGCGCGACGTAGCCGGCGGCGATCAGCGTATCGAGCAGGCGGTAGACGGTGGGGCGCGGCAGCCCCGTTAACCGGCTCAGTTGCAGCGCGCTCGCGTAGTTGTTCTCGTTGAGCGCGCGGAGGATCGCAAGCCCGCGCGTCAAGCCGCGCACGCGGCGGCCCGACGCGGCGCGCGGGACCGGTCCGGCCCCGGCAGGCAGGGGAACTGGCCGCGGGGGCGCGGAGGGGCGGCGGTCGAGCGACTGCACCGAACGGCTCATGCAAAAACGAACCTAATTCAAGCTTAGCGCCGCCGCCCGATTCCGGACAAGGTGTGTCCGCCCCGTGGACAGCCCTCGTGCGGGCGTTGACCGGCCCCGGCGGCCATTCGATCTTCCGCCGCGTGACGGAGCCCGCGCATCGGGGTAGGCTTCCAACGGGGCGCGAGGGGCGCTGTCCGTCGGGGTGGGGGAAGAAAGACGCGCGCAGCATGTCCAAGCCGACGACGACCGTCGCCTTCAGCCATTTCGGGTTCTTCGTGAAGGACCTCGAGAAGATGCGCGCCTTCTATTGCCGCGTGCTCGGCTTCGTCGAGACCGACCGCGGCGTGGCGCGCGGCCGGCCCATCATCTTCCTCTCGCGCGATCCCCACGAGCATCACCAGATCGTGCTCGTCGAGGGCCGCACCGGCAGCCTCGACGAGCTCGTCATCAACCAGATCTCGCTGCGCGTGGGCTCGCTCGGCGAACTCCGGCAGCGCTACCAGCTGATCAAGCGCGAGACCGAGGTTTCCGACATCAATCCGACCGACCACGGCAATGCCTGGTCGCTCTATTTCCGCGATCCCGAGAAGAACCGCATCGAGCTGTTTTGCGATTCGCCCTGGTATGTCGAGCAGCCGCGCGTCGATCCGCTCGATCTCGAGGCGAGCGAGACGGAGATCATGGCGCGCACGCGCGCCGCCATCGAGAACCACCCGAGCTTCCGGCCCTACGAGGACTGGCGCCGCGAGTTCGCAGCGAAGCTGGAGAAGAAGCTGGAAGAGGCGGCCCGCTAGCCTGGCGGACCGCCCGCCTGAAACCCGAGGGAGGAGACGACATGCGCAGGATGATGCTGGCGGCGAGCGCGCTCGCCGCGACGATGCTTGGCGCCGGGGCAGGGGCGCAGGAGAAGCTCAAGTTCGCCGTCTTCACGCCCGACGCCGAGATGACGCACCAGATCGTCATGAAGCCGTTCGCCGCGCGCGTGAACAAGGACGCCGGCGGCGCCATCGAGATCCAGACCTTTCCCAACGGCGCGCTCGGCCGCAATCCCGGCCTGCAGACCAAGATGCTGCAGGACGGCATCGCCGACATCGCCTGGGTGATCCCGTCCTACACGCCCGGCGTCTATCTCGACGACGACGTATTCGAGCTGCCGAACATAATCCAGAATTCGGTCGAGGGCTCGGTCGCGGCGTGGCGGCTGCTGCAGAAGAACATGCTGCGCGGCTACGACCAATACACCATCGTCGGGCTGTTCACCTCGGCGCCCTATACCTTCCACACCAACTACAAGGTGACGAAGGGGGCGGACCTCAAGGGCAAGAAGATCCGTGCCGTCGGCACGATCTCGACCGAATCGATCAAGGCGCTCGGCGCGGTGCCGGAAGGCATGCCGTTCCCGCAACTTCCGGAGGCCATCTCGCGCGGCGTCATCGACGGCACGGCCGGGCATCCCATCGCGATCTTCGATTTCGGCGTGCACCGCGTCGCCAACAGCCACTACCTCGGCAAGATCGGCACGGTCACGCTCGGCATTTTCATGAACAAGAAGAAGTTCGAGAGCCTGCCGGCACCGGCCAAGGCCGCGATCGAGAAGCATCGCGGCGAGGCCCTTTCGCGCGCCTTCGGCAACATGTCCGAGGACCGCAACAAGGAGCTCATCGCGGAGTGGAAGAAGGATCCGAAGCGCACCGTGACCGAGCCGGGTAAGGCCGATCACGAATCCTGGGACAAGATGCTGGCGCCCGTGGTCGCCGCCTGGGAAGCCAAGGACGCCCGCAACAAGGCGTTGCTGGCGGCGCTCCGTCAAGAGCTCGCGAACATCCGCGCGGGGAAGTGACGCGCATCTGGCCCTGCTTGCGTCCA
>DATBLL010000197.1:0-5004 GCA_036555425.1 Alphaproteobacteria bacterium
CCCCTGCTGCCGCATGCGCTCGAGGACATCCCGAACCAGCGCCAGGTGCGCCCCGCTCAGGACGCTCAGACCGACCAGGTGCACGCCCTCGTCGGCTGCGGCCCGCACCAGCTGCTGCGGCGTCGCGCGGATGCCCTCGTACACCACCTCGAAACCCGCGTCGCGAGCGCGCAGCGCGATCTGCTCGGCGCCGTTCGAATGGCCGTCGAGCCCGGGCTTGCCGACGAGCATCTTCAGGCGCCGGCCGAGGCGGCGCGAGACGGCGTCGACGCGGACGCGCACCGCTTCGAGCGCCTTCGCGTCGCCGAGCGCCGCGGCGGCGCGGCCGACGCCGGTGGGCGCGCGCCAATCCCCGAACGCGCTACGCAGCACGTCGCCCCATTCGCCGGTGGTGACACCCGCATGCGCGGCGGCGATCGAGGGCTCCATGATGTTGCGGCCCTCCTTGGCGGCGCGCGCCAGTTCGGCGAGCGCGGCGGCCGCTTTCTTGGCGTCGCGCGCCGCGCGCCAGGCGCGCAAGCGTTTGATCTGCTCGGCCTCGGCGGCTTCATCGACCGCGAGGAAGCCGCCGTCCTCGGCGCCGGCGGTGAGCGGCGAGGGCTCGGTCTCGACGAAGGCGTTGACGCCGACCACGGTCTGCTCGCCCTTCTCGATCGCGGCGAGGCGCCGCGCATTCGATTCCACCAGCGCCTGCTTCATGTAGCTCGATTCGACCGCGGCGACGGCGCCGCCCATGCGCTCGATCTTGGCGAGCTCGTCCTTGGCCGCGGCCGAGAGCTCGGCGACTTTCGCTTCGATCGCCTTCGAGCCTTCGAAGATGTCGCCGAAATCGAGCAGGTCCGTCTCGTGCGCGACGATCTGCTGGAGGCGGATGCTCCATTGCTGGTCCCAGGGCCGCGGCAGACCGAGCGCCTCGTTCCACGCTGGAAGCTGCACCGCGCGGGCGCGCGCATCCTTGGACAGAACGACCGCGAGCATCTCGAGCAGGATGCGATAGACGTTGTTCTCGGGCTGCTGCTCGGTGAGCCCCAGCGAGTTCACCTGCACGCCGTAGCGGAAGCGTCTCAACTTCGCATCGGCGACGCCGTAGCGCGTGGCGCAGATCTCGTCCCAGAGCCGCGTGAAGGCGCGGAGCTTGCACATCTCGGTGACGAAGCGCACGCCGGCATTGACGAAGAAGCTGATGCGCCCCACGACGGTCGGGAAATCGGCGGGTGGCACTTGGCCCGAGGCGCGCACGCGATCGAGGATCGCGATCGCCGTTGCGAGAGCAAATGCAATTTCCTGCACCGGCGTCGCCCCCGCTTCCTGCAGGTGATAGGAGCAGACGTTGACCGGATTCCACTTCGGCACTTCGCGGTAGGTGAACGCGATCGTGTCGGTGGTGAGCTTCAGGCTGGGCTCGGGCGGGAAGATGTAGGTGCCGCGCGAGAGGTATTCCTTGACGATGTCGTTCTGCGTGGTGCCGGCGAGCTCGGCGCGCCTGGCACCCTGCTTCTCGGCGGCGGCGATGTAGAGCGCCAACAGCCACGGCGCCGTGGCGTTGATCGTCATCGAGGTGTTCATCTTCGCCAGCGGAATGCCGGCGAAGAGGGCCTCCACGTCGCCCAAATGGCCGATCGGCACGCCGACCTTGCCGACCTCGCCCTGCGCCAGCGGGTGGTCGGAATCGTAGCCGGTCTGCGTCGGCAGATCGAACGCGACCGAGAGCCCGGTCTGCCCCTTGGCGAGATTCTGGCGATAGAGCGCGTTCGAGGCCGCCGCCGAAGTATGGCCGCTATAGGTGCGGATCAGCCACGGGACCTCGCGCGGCATCACACCGCCTTCAGCGCCTGATCGAGATCTTCCTCGAGATCGGCGGGGTCTTCCAGGCCGACCGAGAGGCGCACCATGCCGTCGTCGATGCCGAGCGCCTGGCGCTCGTGCGGCTTCAGGCGCTGGTGCGTCGTCGTCGCCGGATGGGTGACGAGGCTCTTCGAGTCGCCGAGATTGTTCGAGATCAGGATCAGCTTCAAAGCGTTGAGGAAGCGGAACGCCGGCGCCTTGCCGCCCGGCACCGAGAAGGTGACGAGCGATCCGCCCGCGCTCATCTGGCGCTTGTTGAGCTCGTATTGCGGATGGCTCGGCAGGCCCGGGTAATGCGCGGCCGCGATCTTCCCATGCGCGCCCAGGAATTTCGCGATGCGGAGGGCGGAGCTGCACATCCGCTCGAGCCGCACCTCGAGCGTCTCGAGGCCCTTGAGCAGCAGCCATGCATTCATCGGCGAGAGCGCGGGGCCGGTGTGGCGGAGGAACGGCTGCAGGTGATTGATGATGTAGTCCTCGCCGCCCAGCACGATGCCGCCGAGCGTCCGGCCCTGCCCGTCGATGTGCTTGGTGGCGGAATAGACGACGACGTCGGCGCCGAGCTTCAAGGGCTGCTGCAGCATCGGCGTCGCGAACACGTTGTCGACGACGACGCGCGCGCCGGCCGCGTGCGCCAGCTCGCACACCGCCGGGATGTCGACGATGCGGAGCTGCGGATTGGACGGCGATTCCAGGAACACCGCCGCCGTGGGCTTCGCCAGCGCCTTCTTCCACTGATCGAGATCGCGCCCGTCGACGAGGACCGTAGAGATGCCGAAGCGCGGCAGGATCTCGGCGATGATGAAATGGCACGAGCCGAAGAGCGCGTCCGACGCCACGACGCGGTCGCCGGCTTTCAACTGCGACATGAGCGAGGCGAACACCGCGGCCATGCCCGAGGCGGTGGCGCGCGCGGCGGCGGCGCCCTCGAGCTCGCACATGCGCGCCTCGAACATCGCCACGGTCGGGTTGCCGAAGCGCGAATATTGATAGCGCGGGCGCGTGTTGTTGAACGCGGCCTCGGCGTCCTCGGCGGTTTCGTAGACGAAGCCCGAGGTGAAGAAGATCGCCTCGCAGGTTTCGTCGAAGCGCGAGCGCGCGGTTCCGCCGTGGACGGCTCTCGTCTGGCGGCGCTGCGGCGGCCGCAGCGGTCGGTTCTCGGTCATTGTCCCTGTTCTCTGCTGTCGATTGGCCGCGCCCTCATAGCGGCTGGGGGCGGCGCGCAAAAGAGATATTGCCTAGCCCGGCCCGCCGGTGCGTAGCGAAGGCGATTTTGCATCGCATCAATAGTATCCTGCGAATTCACGATCATGGGCGCAAGGCGCACCCCCATGGAAAGAAGATTAGTGATGGGCTATCATTCTCGGAAATAATATTGCACCACCTCCGCCGATACCGAAAGATATTTCTTGCCGCATCGCAAAAGAGTCGTTAGCAGTCGCACAGGATCGCGCCCGGGTCCGGTGCACGGCCGGGGCGCGCCGCGCGTTTTATTCGGCGTAGAATGAGGCTGCCGCCATGACCCAGAATGTGGTCGCCATGGACCAGTATCGCCCCGCGCCCGCGGGCACCGCCAAGGACCTCTACGAGGTCGGCGAGATTCCGCCGGTCGGCCATGTGCCGAAGAAGATGTATGCCTGGGCGATCCGGCGCGAGCGTCACGGCGAACCCGATACGGCGATGCAGGTGGAAGTCGTCGACGTGCCGGCGCTCGACAGCCACGACGTGCTCGTGATGGTGATGGCGGCGGGCGTCAACTACAACGGCGTCTGGGCCGCGCTCGGCAAGCCGATCTCGCCCTTCGACGTGCACAAGGCCGCGTATCACGTGGCCGGCTCGGACGCGGCCGGCATCGTCTATGCCGTCGGCGACAAGGTGAAGCGCTTCAAGGTCGGCGACGAGGTCGTCGTCCACTGCAACCAGGACGACGGCGACGACGAGGAATGCAACGGCGGCGATCCGATGTTTTCGCCGAGCCAGCGCATCTGGGGCTACGAGACGCCGGACGGCTCCTTCGCCCAATTCGCGCGCGTGCAGGACCGCCAGCTCATGCCGCGGCCAATGCACCTCACATGGGAGGAGAGCGCCTGCTACACGCTGACGCTCGCCACCGCCTACCGCATGCTGTTCGGCCACCGCCCGCACATCCTGCGCCCCGGCCACAACGTGCTGGTCTGGGGCGCCTCGGGCGGCTTGGGCTCGATGGCGGTGCAGCTCTGCGCGGTCTCGGGCGCCAACGCCATCGGCGTGATCTCCGACGACGCGAAGAAGGACTTCGTGATGTCGCTGGGCGCCAAGGGCACGATCAACCGCAACCAGTTCAAGTGCTGGGGGCGCCTGCCCGAGGTCAACGACCGCGGCGGCTACGGCGACTACATGAAGGAGTGCCGCAAGTTCGGCGCCGCGATCTGGCAGTTCACCGGCAAGGGCAACGACGTCGATTTCGTCTTCGAGCATCCGGGCGAGCAGACCTTCCCGGTCTCATGCTTCGTCGTGAAGCGCGGCGGCATGGTGGTCTTCTGCGCCGGCACCACCGGCTACAACATCACCTTCGACGCGCGCTTCGTGTGGATGCGCCAGAAGCGCATCCAGGGCTCGCACTTCGCCAACCTGCTGCAGGCCTCGCAGGCCAACCGCCTCGTGATCGAGCGCCGCATCGATCCCTGCATGTCGGAAGTCTTCTCGTGGGAAGACATCCCGAAGGCGCACATGAAGATGCTGAAGAACCAGCACAAGCCCGGCAACATGGCCGTGCTGGTCTCGGCCAAGCGCCCCGGCCTGCGCACGCTCGAAGACGCGATGGAGGGGTGAGGGCCCTCTCCCCTGTTCCCTCAAGCGGCGCGATCAGCTCTTCGGCTGGCGCAGATCCGCATTTTGCATCGTCATATTGGCCCTCGTATCAGCAAGAAGATCAACAGAATAAGGCTGAGCGCTACGGGAACCATCACCGGCGGCACCATCCAATCCTTCCAGTTTCGCCGGCGCCCCGGCAACTCGACTTTGGGGTCGACTGCTCGGCGCCGCGTGCGATCCGCCATCATCCTCACCATCGAGAAAGGGAAACGCCACATCGCGCGGATGCGCGGAACTTGGCTCGCCGGAAGTTCGCCCCATATCGCGCCGCGCTTCACGTAGCGACCTGCGCGCCGCGCTGGATCT
>DATBLL010000200.1:0-31948 GCA_036555425.1 Alphaproteobacteria bacterium
CGAAACGCGCCATCCTCAAGCTCCCACAGCTCGGAAGCTTGAATCACGTCTCCCCCGTGAAGGGAATCCCCTTTATGGGTACAGCACCTAGTCGATGCGGCGCCGCCCCCAGAGAAAGATCAAAGCGCCGAACGCGATGAACAGCGCCGCGATCACCCAAAAGGCGATCGGGCTGTCCTTGCCCGGAATGCCGCCGACGTTCATGCCGAAGAGGCCGGCGATGAGGTTCAAGGGGACGAGGACGCTCGCGGCCAAGGTTATGATGAAGGTGCTGCGCGAGAGACGGCGGTTGTAGTGGAGGCCGATCTCTTCCTGGATCACCTGCGCGCGCTCGCGGAACTCGTCGAGATCTTCGATGCAGCGCGTGAGCTGGTTCGCGGTTTCGCTCAAGCGCGCGCGTTCCTCGGCCGTGACCCAGGCAAGCTTCTCCTGGCTGAGGCGCAACAGCGCCTCGCGCTGCGGCGCCAGGAAGCGGCGCAGTTTGACGATGCGGCCGCGTACGCCAACCAGCGTCGCCTCGACATGGCTCACCCTGCCTTCGACGAGGTCGTCCTCCTCCTCGTCGATCGCGTCCTCGAGTTGCGCCAGAACCGGCGCCACCCGGTCCACGAGCATCTCGATCAGCATGCTCAGGAATTCGCCCATGGTGGACGGGCCCCGGCCGGCATCGATCGCGGCCTTCATGTCGCTGATCGAGCGCAGCTCGCGGCGCGTCAGCGTAATCACGCGCTGCTCGTTGATGAGCATGCGCAGTGAGATCATGTCTTCCGGCTGGGCGCCGGGTGTGAGGTTCACGCCGCGCAGGATCACGAGCTCGTCACGCCCCGCGGCGAGGCTGCGCGGGCGGGTGTCTTCCTCGATGAGCGCTTCGGCCACCACCGGATCGACGCCGAAGGTCTCGACCAAGAGCTGGTGGGCGAGCGGCGTGTCCCAGTCGAGATGCAGCCAGAAGAGACCTGGGGGCAGCGTCTCGCACACCGCCTTGTCCCAGGGCAGCAGCCTTCCCCCGCCCTTGGCGTCGAGGGAGCGTATCTCGGGCGGTTGGTCTTCTTGCGGATTCATCATCGGCCCGCGCGCAATCGCGCGGTTCTAGACCCGCCCGCCGGTACCGTCCACCGGAGCGTGCCGGGTGCGTTTCGCCCGCCGGCGAATTTATGCGACAGTCCGTCGCAACAGGCCGCGCTGGCGTGGGCTAGGGTCCTGGCGATAATCCACGCCGGAACCGGGAAACGGCGCAGCGCCTCTGGAAATTTCAAGCTTTTTCAGGCGCTGCCGCGGCCGCGCCTGAGGCGGCGCGCGGCGAGCGTTTTTCCGCGGCACGAGCCGGGCAGGGAAGCGGGAATGGCGATCAGAAAAGCGGCGGCGACGATGGCCGCCTTCGTTCTCATCTTGGGGACCTGGCTCGGATCGGCGGCGGCCGACCAGCCGCGCGAGTGGCAGCTCAATCTCCAGGAAGCGGCATCGCCGCTCATGGACCGCATCCACAGCTTCCACAATCTGTTACTCTACATCATCTTCGGCGTCTCGGTCTTCGTGCTGGTCCTGCTGCTGTGGGTGATCGTGCGCTACAACGCGCGCGCCAATCCCACGCCCTCCAAGACGACGCACAACACGATGATCGAGGTGGTGTGGACCGTGGTCCCGATCCTGATCCTCGTCGTGATCGCGGTGCCGTCGTTCCGCCTCCTCTATTATTCGGACAAGGCGACGGACGCGACCGTGACGATCAAGGCGCGCGGGCACCAGTGGTATTGGTCCTATGTCTACGAAACCTCCTACGAGGTCGACGGCCAAGGCAAGCCGGTGATGAAAGACGGCAAGCCCGTCGACAAGCTCGACAAGGCGCGCTTCGTCTTCGAGAGCCGCATCGCCTGCCGCGGCAGCAACGAAGATTCGGACAAGAAGTCCTGCGCCGGCTTCGAACAGGCGAACGGAAGGAAGCCAGTGCGCCTGCTCGACGTCGACAACCCGGTCGTCGTCCCGGTCGGCACGCAGATCCGCATACTCACCCAGGGCATGGACGTGATCCATTCGTGGACCATCCCGTCCATGGGGGTAAAGATGGACGCGAATCCCGGCCGGATCAACGAAACCTGGATCCACGCCAAGAAACCCGGCCTGTACTACGGCCAGTGCTCGGAGCTGTGCGGCACGGATCACGGCTTCATGCCCATCGCCGTCAAGGCGGTGCCGCGCGACGAATACGAGAAGTGGCTCGAGGATGCGAAGAAGAAATTCGACAAGATCGAGGAGCCCAAGCGCGCCGAAGCGCCGGCCAAGAAGTAGCTCGCGGCTCTCTCGAACAATCTGACTGAAAGGTAACGGCGATGAGCCCGACCCCCACCCCCACCCAAGCCCCCGCCGCGGATCAAGGTCACGCGGCGCACGCGGAGGCGCACGGGCACCACGACCACCCGACCGGCTGGCGCCGCTTCGCCTATTCGACCAATCACAAGGACATCGGCACGATGTACTTGATCTTCGCCGTGGTGGCGGGGATCATCGGCGCGACGATGTCGATCTGGTTCCGGCTGGAGCTGCAGGACCCGGGCACCCAGTTCATCTCGGACCACCATTTCTTCAACGTGCTGGTCACCGCGCACGGCTTGATCATGGTGTTCTTCATGGTCATGCCGGCGATGATCGGCGGCTTCGGCAACTGGATCGTGCCGATCATGATCGGGGCGCCCGACATGGCGTTTCCGCGCATGAACAACATCAGCTTCTGGCTGCTGATCCCATCTTTCCTGCTGCTGCTGCTCTCGGCCTTGATCGGCGGCGGCGCGGGCACGGGTTGGACCGTCTACCCCCCGCTCGCCTCGACCGGCGCCAAATTGGGCTTCACCGGCCACGAGGACGCCGCCGTTGACATGGCGATCTTCTCGCTGCACCTGGCCGGCGCCTCGTCGATCCTGGGCGCCATCAACTTCATCACCACGATCTTCAACATGCGGGCGCCGGGCATGACGCTCCACCGCATGCCGCTCTTCGTCTGGTCGATCCTGGTGACCGCGTTCCTGCTGCTGCTCTCGCTGCCGGTTTTGGCCGGCGCCATCACCATGCTGCTCACCGACCGAAATTTTGGCACCACCTTCTTCGTGGCCCAGGGCGGCGGCGATCCCATCCTCTACCAGCACCTCTTCTGGTTCTTCGGCCACCCCGAGGTCTACATCCTCATCCTGCCTGGCTTCGGCATCGTCAGCCAGGTGATCTCCACCTTCTCGCGGAAGCCCGTGTTCGGCTATCTCGGCATGGCCTACGCGATGGTGTCGATCGGCTTCATCGGCTTCATCGTTTGGGCACACCACATGTACACGGTGGGCCTCAACGTGAACACGCGGGCCTATTTCGTCGCCGCGACGATGGTCATCGCGGTGCCGACCGGCATCAAGATCTTCTCCTGGATCGCGACCATGTGGGGCGGCTCGATCCGCTTCACGACGCCGATGCTGTGGGCGATCGGCTTCATCTTCCTCTTCACCGTCGGCGGCGTCACCGGCGTGGTGCTCGCCAATGCCGGCTTGGACAATGTGCTGCACGACACCTACTACGTCGTCGCGCATTTCCACTACACGATGTCCCTCGGCGCCACCTTCACCATCTTCTGCGGCTTCTACTACTGGTTCCCGAAGATGTGAGGGCGCATGTATCCCGAATGGATGGGCAAGCTCCATTTCTGGATGATGTTCATCGGCGCGAACCTCACCTTCTTCCCCCAGCACTTCGCCGGCCTGGCGGGCATGCCGCGGCGCATTCCCGACTATCCCGACGCGCTCGCGGGGTGGAACCAGCTGTCCTCGATCGGTTCCTATGTCGGCGGTATCGCGACCGTGTTCTTCGTGTTCATCGTGTTCTACACGTTCGCGCGCGGCGCGAAGATCGCCGAGAATCCGTGGGGCGAGGGTGCCACAACGCTCGAGTGGAAGGTGGCGTCGCCGCCGCCGTTCCACACCTTCGAGGAGCTGCCCAAGATCGAGGCCCCCGCTCGCCATTGAGGCGCGCGGCTATCGCTAGGAAACGACGAGTGTGATGAGCCCTCCGGCGGCCAGTGGCGCAATCGAGCGCGGCGTCGAAGCGCTGACGCAGGGCGGTGTGCTCGGCGCCGGCGCCAGTGCCGGCGACTATTTGGCGCTGCTGAAGCCGCGGGTGATGTCGCTCGTCGTGTTCACCGGGCTCGTCGGCCTCTATCTGGCGCCCGGCGGGCTGCATCCTTTCCTCGCCTTCATCGCCGTGCTCTGCATCGCGGTCGGCGCGGGCGCTTCGGGCGCCATCAACATGTGGTACGACCGCGACATCGATGCGGTGATGGTCCGCACCAAGGATCGACCGGTCGCAGCCGGCCGCATCGCCCCGGGCAACGCCCTGGGCTTCGGGGTGCTGCTGGCGGTCGGTGCAGTGGCGCTGATGGGCATCGCGGTCAACTGGGTCGCGGCCGCGCTGCTGGCGCTCACGATCGCCTACTACGTCTTCGTCTATACCGCGTGGCTGAAGCGCCGGACGTCGCAGAACATCGTCATCGGCGGCGCCTCGGGCGCGTTTCCGCCGATGATCGGCTGGGCCGCCGTCACCGGCGATGTGAGCGTGGCGCCGCTGGCGCTCTTTCTCATCATCTTCATGTGGACGCCGCCGCACTTCTGGGCGCTGGCGCTCTATCGCGCCGGCGACTATGCGAAGGCCGGCGTGCCGATGCTGCCGGTGGTCGCGGGCGACCGCGAGACGCGGCGGCAGATCCTGATCTACACGGTCCTGCTGGTCCCGGTGGCGCTTGCTCCGGCCTATATCGGCCTTTCGGGCCCGGTCTACGGCGCGGCCGCATCGCTTCTCTCGACCGCGTTCCTCGCGCACGCCTGGCGCGTTCTGTGCGATCGCCGCGACGTCGTGGCCAAGCGCATGTTCGGCTTCTCCATCGTCTATCTCTTCGGGCTGTTCGCGATGCTCGTCGTCGACAAGGCGATGGGGCTGGGATGGTAGCCATGTCGCGCACCGAAGAGAGGAAGCAGTTCGACCGCCGCCGCCGCGGGCGCAACCTCGCGCTGCTCGCGGTGCTCGCCGCCGTCGTCGTGCTGCTCTATTTCCTGCCCTTCGTGCGCATGGGCGGCCAATGAGCGTCCGCAGCGCACTGGGCGCGCGCAAGCGGCGCACGGTCCTGGCGGCGGCGGGCGCCATCGCGGCCATGCTGGCGCTCACCGCCTATTCGCCCTCGCTCTATCGCCTCTTTTGCGACGTCACCGGCTACAACGGCACGACGCAGCGGAGCAGCCAGGCGCCGGCCAACGCCGCCGAGCGCAAGATCGTCATCCGCTTCACCGCCGAAACCCAGCCCGATCTCCCCTGGCGCTTCGCACCGGTCGAGCGCGAGATCACGGTCAAGGTCGGCGAGCAGCGCTTGGCGCACTATGTCGCCGAGAACAAGAGCGACGAAAGGGCGACCGGCATGGCCGTCTTCAACGTGGCGCCGCTCAAGGCCGGGCAGTATTTCGACAAGATCGCGTGCTTCTGCTTCGACGAGCAGACGCTCGGGCCGCATCAGCGCGCCGACATGCCGGTGTCGTTCTTCGTCGATCCCAAGATCCTCACGGATCGCAATCTCGACGATGTCCATACGATCACGCTTTCCTACACGTTCTACCGCGCGGTGAAGCAGAAGCAGGCCGAGCGGCCGGCCGCCGCGCGCAACGCGCCCAACTGAGCGGGCGTCCACGGGGACTTATCGGGAGCAATTCGAATCATGGCGGCCAACCAGAAGCATCCCTACCACCTCGTCGATCCGAGCCCGTGGCCGGTCGTCGGCGCCATCGCCGCCTTCGTGCTGGCGATGGGCGCCATCTTCTACATGCACCCGAGCATGATCGGTCTGAAGGCGCCCGCCGCCTGGCTGTTCCTGCCGGGCGCGGCGCTGGTGCTCTACACGATGTTCATGTGGTGGCGCGACGTGGTGAAGGAGGCTGAATTCCAGGGCCACCACACCAAGGTCGTCCAGCTTGGTCTGCGCTACGGCATGATCCTGTTCATCGCCTCGGAGGTGATGTTCTTCGCGGCGTTCTTCTGGGCGTTCTTCGACAATTTCCTCTACGCCACCGAGGCCAAGCAGATCGCGCGCATCCACGCCAACCAGGGCACATGGCCGCCGGCGCACATCGCCGTGTTCGACGCCTGGGATCTGCCGTTCATGAACACGCTGATCCTGCTGCTCTCGGGCGTCACGGTCACCTGGGCGCACCACGCGCTGCGCGAGGGCAACCGGCGCGATCTCGTGCGCGGCCTCGCCTGCACGGTGGCGCTCGGCATCGCGTTCACCACGCTTCAGGCGATCGAGTATTCGAGCGCGCCGTTCTCGTTCCAGCGCGCGATCGTCGATCCGTCGGCCTGGGATTCGTTCAAGCTCGAGAAGGGCGGCTCCTATCCCTCCGCCTTCTTCATGGCCACGGGCTTCCACGGCTTCCACGTCATCATCGGCACGGTCTTCCTGGCCGTCTGCCTCTTCCGCGCGCGCGCCGGCCACTTCAAGCCCGACCAGCATTTCGGCTTCGAAGCGGCGGCCTGGTACTGGCACTTCGTCGACGTGGTGTGGCTGTTCCTCTTCTTCTGCATCTACGTCTTCGGCAGCGCCGGCGCGCCGATCGCGGTCCATTAGCGGCGGTGTGGCGTTGGCCGAGGACTGGTATCCGCCGGTCTCGCCGCTCGCCGCCGGGCTCGGCTGCAAGTGCCCGCGCTGCGGGCGCGGGCGGCTGTTCAAGGGCCTGTTGAAGGTCGCCGACAGGTGCGAGGCCTGCGGCCTCGAGCTTGCCAAGCACGATAGCGGCGATGGGCCCGCCGTCTTCGTGATTTTGATCCTGGGCTTCATCGTCGTGGGCTTGGCCCTCTGGGTCGAGCTGCGCTACGAGCCGCCCTTCTGGGTCCACGCCGTGCTCTGGGTCCCGTTCATCGTCATCGGCGCGCTCTTGATGCTGCGCCCCTTCAAGGCCACGCTGATCGCGCTGCAATACAAGCACCGGCGCGAAGACTACGACGCACCGGCCTGAGCCTCCTGCCGGGCCCGCCATGGCGCTCCGACTGTTCGGAATCCGGCCGCTCCTCTGGCCGACCCTGATGACGCTGCCGGCGGTGCTGGGCGCGCTGGCGCTCGGCACCTGGCAGGTGCAGCGGCTCGAGTGGAAGACCGCTCTCATCGCCGAGCGCCAGGCGCGGCGCGAAGAGCCGGCGCTCGCGGGGCTGCCCGCCGCCTTCGATCCGGCGCAGCACGAATTCCGCAAAGTGCGCGTCGAAGGACGCTTCCTGCACGGCAAAGAGCTTTATCTCGCCGCGCGCTCGCTGCGCGGCAACCCCGGCTATCAGGTGATCACGCCGCTGGCGCTGGCCGGCGGCGGCGCGGTGCTGGTCAATCGCGGCTGGATCCCGCTGGAGCGGAAGGCGCCCGAAACGCGCAAGCCTGGCGAGGTCGAAGGCACGGTCGCGGTCGAAGGCTATCTCCGCGTGCCGCCGGGCCAGGGCTGGTTCGTGCCGGACAACGAGCCGGCCAAGAACTTCTGGTTCTACGTCGACATTCCGGCGATGGCGAAGCATGCCGGCCTCGCCGATGTGAAGCCCTACGTACTGGAAGCGGGACCGGCGGAAAATCCCGGCGGCTATCCCATCGGCGGCATCACGCAATTCGACCTGCCGAACGACCATCTCCAATACGCGATCACGTGGTATGCGATGGCCATCATCGGCATCGTGATCTATCTGCTCTACCATCGCCGCCGCGCGCGCGAAGCCGGCGCCCACGCCTAGGATGGCCATGACCCCCTACGAGCAGCTCGAATCGGCGTTTCGCCGCGCGGCGCTCATCGACGAGGCCTCGGCGTTCCTCTCCTGGGATGCCTCGGTCAACATGCCGGACCAAAGCGCCGAGTCGCGCGCCGAGCAGCTCGCGACCCTGCGCGTGCTCTCGCACGAGGAGCTGACCGCGCCCGAGATCGCCGATTGGCTCGCGGCCGCCGAAGCGGCGGTCGCCGAAGGCTCCAGCCAAGCGCTCGATCCCTGGCAGCGCGCCAATCTCCGCGAGATGCGCCGCTCCTGGGTGCATCGCGCAGCGGTGGCGCCCGATCTCGTCGCCGCTCTGACGCGCGCCTGCTCGGCCTGCGAGATGGTCTGGCGCGAGGCCAAGCCCAAGGGCGATTTCAAGGCCGTGCTGCCGAAAGTGAAAGAGGTGCTGCGCCTCTCGGTCGAGATGGGCCAGGCCAAGGCGGCGAAGCTCGGCACCAGCGCCTACGATGCACTGCTCGATCAATACGAGCCCGAGGGCCGTGCGGCCGAGATCGATCCCATCTTTGCCGATCTCGCGGCCTTCCTGCCCGGCGCCATCGCGCGCGCGCTCGAGGCGCAGGCGAAGCGGCCGCCGGTCGAGCCCAAGGGGCCGTTCCCGGTCGAGCGCCAGCGCGAGCTCAGCCTCGACCTCATGCGCCGCGTCGGCTTCCCGTTCGAGCAGGGGCGGCTCGATGTCAGCCGGCACCCGTTCAGCGGCGGCACACCCGACGATCTCCGCATCACCACGCGCTACGACGAAGGCGATTTCGCCCGCGCGCTCATGGGCACGCTGCACGAAACCGGCCACGCGATGTACGAGGCGGGCCTGCCCAAGACCTGGCGCCGCCAGCCGGTCGGCGAGGCGCGCGGCATGGCGATGCACGAAAGCCAGTCGCTGCTGCTCGAAATGCAGGTCTGCCGCAGCCGCGATTTCGTCGGCTATGCGGCGCCGATCATCCGCAAGAAGTTGAGCGGCAAGGGCGCGACCTGGAGCGCCGACAATCTCTATCGCCTCGGCATCCGCGTCACGCGCGGCTTCATCCGCGTCGACGCCGACGAGATCACCTATCCCTGCCACGTCATCCTGCGCTACCGCCTCGAGCGCGCAATGATCGGCGGCGATCTTGCGCTGGAGGATCTCCCCGGCGCCTGGAACGACGGGATGAAAGAGTTGCTCGGCGTCGTGCCGCCCAATCACACGCTCGGCTGCCTCCAGGACATCCACTGGTATGACGGCGCCTGGGGCTATTTCCCCACCTACACGCTGGGCGCGCTGGCCGCGGCGCAACTCTTCCAGGCGGCCGAGCGCGCGATCCCCGGCCTCCGCGCCACGATCGGCCGCGGCGAGTTCCAGCCGCTCTTCGCCTGGCTGCGCGAGCATGTGCACGGCAAGGCCTCGCTGCTCTCGACTCAGGAACTCCTGGCCGAAGCCACCGGCCGGCGCCTCGGCACCGCGTCATTCAAGGCCCATCTTGGGCGAAGATACGGCGTCTAGATGCGTAGGGGCGCGCTGCGCGCGCCCTGCATCCATCCGTGAACGCGTCGAACGCCCGGGCGCAAAGGCCAATTCGCTTTGCTCACAGGTGCACCACCGCCGACACTTCGCCGGTGGCCGAAGGGCGCGCGCAGCGCGCCCCTACGCGGCGGGCACCTTTCCCCGATTCCAGGCCTGCGGATCATGCTCTACTATCCGGCGCAAATTGCTGCGAGACGCCAATGAAACTCATCGCCTATTCGCTCGGTGCGCCGAAGCTCGCGATCCGGCCGGCGCCGGCCACGCGGCCGTGGCTCGACAAGCTGCCCGAGGCCTTCGGCTATCGCTGCCTGCCGCTCAACATCGGGAGTTCGCATGGCTGGGAGGTGCTGTGCCCCACTGGCTTCGTCGCGATGTGGAACGGCCAGGACGGCCTCGACGCGATCTCGATCCGCGCCGACAAGGAGGTCGGCTGGAAGCCGGCCAGCCATTTCGGCAGCGGAATCCTCACGCTCCACACGCGCTACCTCTTCCGCACCGAGCCCGGCTACAACCTCTTCGTCACCGGCCCCACCAACCATAGGAAGCACGGAATCGCGCCACTCACAGGCGTTATCGAGACCGATTGGTCGCCCTACACCTTCACGATGAACTGGGCCTTCACCCAGGCGGGCGGCCTGCGCTTCGAGGAGGGCGAGCCCTTCTGCCTGCTGTTTCCGGTGCCGCGCGGCCTCGTCGACGGCGTCGAGCCCGAAATCCGCGACATTGCCGCCGATCCCGACACCAAGCGCCGCTACGACATATGGAACGCCGCGCGCGAGCAGTTCAACCGCGACCTGCGCGAATGGAAGCAGGCGGCGGTGCAGGAGAAGTGGCAAAAGCATTATTACCGCGGCGTCTGGCCCGAGGGCGGCGAGGCCAACCCCGCGCACCAGATCAAGCTGCGCGTCAAGCCCTTTGCCGACATGACCGGCGAAAGCGTCGCGATTCGCCGCAAAGGCCCGCCCGGCGCCCGCATCGTGCTGAAGCGGAAGATCAAGCCGCCGCTGAAATAGGCGCCTTTGCCCGCAGTTGACGCGATAAGGCCAGGGGATTAACCCAAGTCCTCGGCTTCGTAGGGGCGCACGGCTGTGCGCCCCTAAAGCATTAAGGGCCGAAGGGCCCCGGATCGCAATGAACGATCTCCGCTACATCAGCACGCGCGACCGGGCGCCGGCGCTCGGCTTCGAGGACGTGTTGCTCGCGGGCCTCGCGCGCGACGGCGGGCTCTACGTGCCCGAGCGCTGGCCGGCGTGGAGCCCCGGCGATTTGAAGGCGCTCCGCGGCCTCGGCTATGCAGCGCTGGCGGCACGGGTGATGCAGCCGTTCGTCGGCCGCGCCGTTGCCGAAGGCGAGCTCGCCGCGATGGCGGAAGCGGCCTATCGCGGTTTCGATCACCCGGAGGTGGCGCCGCTGGTGCCGCTGGGGACCAACGAATACCTGCTCGAGCTCTTCCACGGGCCCACCTTCGCATTCAAGGACATGGCGCTGCAGCTCGTGGGCCTCTTGTTCGACCACGTGCTGAAGCGGCGCGGCGAGCGCATCACGATCCTGGGCGCCACATCCGGCGACACCGGCTCCGCCGCGATCGCGGCGCTCGCGGGGCGCGCCGCGGTCGACGTCTTCATCCTGCATCCCAAGGGCCGCATCTCGGAGATTCAGCGCCTCCAGATGACGACGGTCGATGCGCCGAACGTCCACAACATCGCGATCGAGGGTACCTTCGACGACTGCCAAGATCTGGTGAAGGCGGGGTTCAACGATCTGGCGCTGCGCGACGCCTTGAAGCTCTCGGCGGTGAACTCGATCAATTGGGGCCGCATCGCGGCGCAGACCGTCTACTACGTCTGGGCCGCGCTGAAGCTCGGCGCGCCCGAGCGCGCCGTTTCCTTCGCCGTGCCGACCGGGAATTTCGGCAACATCTATGCCGGCTACGTCGCGCGGCAGATGGGTCTCAACGTGGCGCAGCTCATCGTCGGCTCCAACCGCAACGACATCCTCACCCGCTTCTTCGAGCGCCGCGCGATGGAGATGCGCGCGGTCGAGGCGAGCTATTCGCCGAGCATGGACATCCAGGTCTCGAGCAATTTCGAGCGCCTACTGTTCGATCTCCTGGGCCGCGACGGCGCCGCCGTCGCCGCCGCCATGGCCGAATTCCGGAAGACGGGCCGCATGCCGATCACGGAAAAGGCGTGGCGGCAGGCGCGCGAATTGTTCTCAGCCGCGCGCTTCTCCGACGAGGAGACGCTCGCCTGGATCCGCCGCATCCGCGACGAGACCGGGCATATCGTCGATCCGCACACCGCGATCGGCATCGCGGCAGGCCGCGCGAAGCGCCGCGATCCCGCCGTGCCGCTGGTCGCCTTGGCCACCGCGCACCCTGCCAAGTTCGGCGAAGCGGTGCGCCGCGCTCTCGGCGCCGCTCCGCCATTGCCGCCGGCGCTCGCCGATCTCGCCAAGCGCCGCGAAGTCTGCGTGACGCTGCCGAACCGCGCCGCCGACCTCTTCGAGCACTTGCGCCAGCACGCCGGCAAGCCGCGCGCGGCGAGGACGGCGGCATGACGACGCTCGCAAGATTGCGAGCGTCGCAACCCGAAGGGTTGCGACCATGACCGTGCACCTCACCAAGCTCGCCAACGGCCTCACCGTCGCGTCCGACCGCATGGAGCAGGTGGAAACGGCCTCGGTCGGCATCTGGGTCCAGGCCGGCACGCGCCACGAGGCGGCGGAGGTCAATGGCGTCTCGCACATCTTGGAGCACATGGCGTTCAAGGGCACGAAGCGCCGCTCGGCGCGCGCCATCGCCGAGGAGATCGAAGCCGTCGGCGGGCATCTGAACGCCTACACCGCGCGCGAGGGCACCACCTACTACGCCAAGGTGATGAAGGAGGACGTCGGCCTCGCGCTCGACATCATCGCCGACATCCTGCAGCACTCTGTCTTCGACCGCGAGGAGCTGGAGCGCGAGCGCGAGGTAATCCTGCAGGAGATCGGCCAGGCGCGCGACACGCCCGACGACATCATCTTCGATCATTTCCAGGAAACCGCCTATCCCAACCAGCCGCTCGGGCGCCCCGTGCTCGGCACCGAGGAGACGGTGACGGCGCTCCGGCGCGAGGCCATCGTCGGCCACATGGCGCGCCACTATCACGCCGGGCGCATGATCCTCGCCGCCGCCGGCAAGCTCGATCACGAATGGCTCGTCGAGCGCGCGAAGGTGCTGTTCGCCGGGCTGGCGCAGGGCGACGCGCCGCCGCCCGCGCCCGCGCGCTACAGCGGCGGCGAATTCCGCGGCGAAGACGATCTCGAGCAGGTCCACCTCGTGCTCGGCTTCCCCGGTCTGCCGCTCGGCCACGCCGACCAGTTCGCGATGTCGGCGCTCTCGACCATCCTGGGCGGCGGCATGTCTTCGCGCCTCTTCCAGGAAGTGCGCGAGAAGCGCGGCCTCGTCTATTCGATCTACAGCTTCCACGCCGGCTTCGCCGACAGCGGGCTGTTCGGCGTCTATGCCGGCACCGGCGAGAAGAGCTTGCGGGAACTGACGCCGCTGGTCTTCGCCGAGGTGGCCGGCGTCGCCCAGGCGGTGGCGCCCGAGGAGCTCGCGCGCGCCAAGGCGCAGCTCCGCGCCGACGTGCTGATGTCGCTCGAAAGCACCCACGCCCGCGCGGAGCAGATCGCGCGCCAGCTCACGATCTACGGCCGCATCCTGCCGCCCGAGGAACTCACCGCCGAGATCGACAAGGTCGACAACGCCGCGCTCGCGCGCTGCGCCGCCGTGCTGCTAAGAGGCCCGCTCACCGTGACGACGCTCGGGCCCGCGAAGAAGCTCGAGAGTTACGAGAAGCTCGTCGCCCGCCTTTCTTCGTAGGGTCGGAGACCCGCTCCTGCGGACTGTGTGCCGCGTCCGCCCTCACCGCATGAACGTCCCGTATTTGCGGCCGTTCTTGCGCGTATTGGCGACGAACGCCCACCAGCCGCCGGCGGCGAGGCCCCAGACCGTGTTGAGCACGAACACGTAGGCGAGCCGCATCGGCGGGGTCGTCACGCCCGGGTTGAAATAGAAGAGGATCGCGAGCGTCGCGAGCACGCCGATGATGATGCCCTTGAGCCACCAGAGGCGATTCATCACCGGCACGACGAGCAGCAGACCCCAAATCCCGCCCCAGACGACGAGGCGATAGAACAGCGGCAGATAGGAATCGGGCGTCGGCGGCGGCGGCAATCCGATCAGCTCCTGGACGTGCAGCGCGTTCAACAGCGCGCTGACCAGGGCCAGGATGCAGGCGCCGAACGCCCCCGCTCCGAAACCGAGCGTCAGCAGCCGGAAGATCGCCATCCTTCCCCTCCTCGCATCGCCCCTCGGCCCGCAACTAAGCCCGTCCCGCGCTCGACGATAACATCGTGGGGTCGATTCCCATCTTGGCCAAGGCGAGGCGCCATTTGTCGTCGATGGCGGCGCCGAAGATCAACTCCTCGTCCGCCGCCACGTTGAGCCAGCCGTTCTGCTTGATCTCGCGCTCGAGCTGTCCCGGCCCCCAGCCGGCATAGCCCAGTGCCAACAGGCAGCGCCGCGGCCCCCCGCCGCGCGAGATTTCCTTCAGCACCTCGATCGACTGCGTCAGGCGAATGCCGCCGTTCACGTCAAGCGTCGAATCGAGGCCGTAGTCGCTCGAATGAAGCACGAAACCTCGGCCCGACTCCACGGGCCCGCCGACATGGATGGCGATCCGGCGCTTCGGCGGCTCGTCCTTGATCCCGACTTGCTCCAGTAGTTTCGCGAAATCGAGGCCGTCGACGACCTGGTTGACGATGATGCCCATCGCGCCGCGCTCGTCGTGCATGCACATGAAGATGACGCTGTGCGCGAAGCGCGGGTCGGGCATGGCCGGCATCGCGATCAAGAGTTGGCCGGTCAGGCTGTCGCGGTCGGGGGCCGCCGCCTTCGCCTCGCCGCTCTCGGCGCCGCGCGCGCTCTCTTCCGCCCTGGCCAGCAGCGCCTGCGCCGCGGGCTCGCGCTCGAGCAGCGCCTCGGCCGAAACGCGCGCGCGCTCGGGCCAGCGCCGGCGGTCTGCGCCATGGGCGCGCAACAAAGCCTTGAATTCCTCAATCGTCATCGGCGGTCCTCCGCCCGAGGCGCCATCGCGCTGCGCCGCATGCGGTCGACGGCTCGCGCGCGAGCCACGCAATCGTGATCCTCGGCCCCGTGAACGCGAATCGCAACCCATTTATATACCTGAACAATATGGGCAAGGTCATGACATCCGATGAAGTCGTTGGCAGCCGCGTAGGCGCGTTCGCGGCGGTATTCGCCTGCGCGCTCGCGTTCCCGATCAGTTCCGAAGTACGCGCCGAGACCGGCGCCTGGGCGGACGCGGCGCACGCCAAGGCCAGGCTCATCGCCGGCGTGGCGGCAACCGGCGATGCAAGAACCGTGCGGCTCGGTCTCGAGATCGAACTGGCGCCAGGCTGGAAAACCTATTGGCGCTCGCCCGGCGAAGGCGGCATGCCGCCGCGCTTCGATTGGACCGGCTCCCGCAACCTGGCGCAGGCCGAGATCGCGTGGCCGGCGCCCAAGCGGTTCGAGATCGGCGGCCTCGAAAGCGTGGGCTACACGGGTCACGTGATCCTGCCGGTCGAAGTCGCGCTGGCGCAGCCGGGTCAGGCGCTCGAGGCGCGCCTTGCCTTCCAATACGCGGTTTGCCGCGAGATCTGCATGCTGGTCGAGGCGCGGCTCGCGCTCGATCTGCCCGCGCGCGGCGCCGAAACGGCGCAATCATCGAGCCACGCCGCCGCCATCGCACGGTTCCAGGCGCTCGTGCCGCGCCCGGGCACCGAGCTGGGCTGGCGCATCGCCGGCATCAGCCGCCATCGCATCGGCGGCGCCGGCGCTGTAGGCCGCGACGTCCTGGTGATCGACGTCGCGAATTCGGGCGCGGCCTTCGAAACGCCCGACCTGCTGGTCGAGTGCCCCGGCATCCGCTTCGGCAAGGCCATGCTGAAGCAAGGCGCGGAGGCCGGCCGCCTGCGTTTCGCGGCACCGGTGCAGTGGACCGCCGCGTCCGCGCCCGCCAATCCCGAAATCGTGCTCACGCTCATCGATGGGGAGCGCGCCGGAACCTTCAGCGTCCGAGCGCCCGACCCATAGGGCTTGGCAGCGCGCGCGAACCCGCCTATTTCTTCTGCGCTCGGCCGCCGCATCCCGTTTGGCGGGCCGTCCTGCCGCGAGGCAGCCTTGTCGGGCGCGTCCGCGTCCGCCCACTCTATTCGCAGAAAGCCAAGGGGACCGCACCCATGCCCATCAAAGTCGGCGACAGAATCCCGTCCGTGAAGCTCAAGACCATGACCAAGGACGGCATGAAGGAAATGACGACGGACGAGCTGTTCGGCAAAGGCAGGACCGTGATGTTCGCGCTGCCCGGCGCGTTCACGCCCACCTGCTCGGCCAAGCATCTGCCCGGCTTCGTCGGCAAGGCCGACGACATCAAGAAAAAGGGCGTCGACAAGATCGCCTGCCTCTCCGTCAACGACGCGTTCGTCATGAACGCCTGGGGCAAGGATCAGAACGTCGGCGACAAGGTGCTGATGCTCGCCGACGGCAACGCCGATTTCACCAAGGCCGTCGGCCTCGAGATGGATGGCAGCGGCTTCGGCATGGGCCTGCGCAGCAAGCGCTACGCCATGGTGATCGAGAACGGCGTGGTGAAGCACCTGGCCGTGGAGAATCCCGGCCAGTTCGAAGTGTCGAGCGCCGACGCGGTGATGAAGGCGCTGTAGGCCGTTTGCCGCGTAGGAGCGCGCCGCGCGCCCCTACGTATTTTGCGGCTTTTTCAAGAACGGCTCCATGCCCCGGCGCGCCAGGAGATCGGCGCGCTCGTTTTCGGCGTGGCCGGCATGGCCGCGCACCCAGTGCCAGTGCACGTGGTGGTGCGCGATCGCCGTTTCGAGCCGCTGCCAGAGATCGACGTTCTTCACCGGCTTCTTGTCGGCCGTCTTCCAGCCGCGCTTCTTCCATTGCGCGAGCCAGCTGGTGATCCCGAGCTGGAGATACTGGCTGTCGGTGTGAAGGTGCGCCTCGACCGGCTCGGTGAGCGCCTCGATGGCCTTGATCGCGGCCATCAGCTCCATGCGGTTGTTGGTCGTGGCCGCCTCGCCGCCGAACATCTCCTTCTCGCGCTCGCCGTAGCGCAGCAGCACGCCCCAGCCGCCCGGTCCCGGGTTTCCCGCGCAGGCGCCGTCGGTGAAGATGTCGACGCGTTTTTTGCGAGTAGCGCTCACGATGAGATCCCGAGTTCGCCCAGGCGCTTCACGCCCTGATGGAAGCGGAGCTTCCTATAATATTCGAGCGGGTTGTGCGGCGTCACGAGCGCGCCGTCGGCGCGGAAGATCCAGTCGTGCAGGCGCGTCAAGAGAAAGCGCAGCGCGCCGCCGCGCAAAAGGATCGGCAGCGCCTTCCGCTCCTCGGCCGAAAGCGCGCGTGCCTTCTGATAGGCGCCGATCAACGCCTTGGCCTTGGTCACGTTGTAGCTGCCGTCGCTCTCGAAGCACCACGCGTTCACGCACACCGCCACATCGTAGGCGAGGAAATCGTTGCAGGCGAAGTAGAAATCGATGAGGCCCGAAACCTTGTCGTTGAGGAAGAAGACGTTGTCGGGGAAGAGATCGGCGTGGATGACGCCGGCGGGCAGCGACGCGGGCCAGCTCTTCTCCAGATAGCCCAATTCGGCCTCGATCTCGCCGGCGAGCCCGGCCTGCACCTCGTGCGCGCGCGGCGCGCATTTCTCGAACAGCGGCCGCCAGCCCGCGAGCGAAAGACTGTTGGGGCGCTGTCCCGCATAGTCGCGGCCCGCGGCATGCAGGCGCGCGAGCGCCTCGCCCAAAGGTGCGCAATGCTCGATGCGGACCTTGCGCTGCCAGACGCCGATGAGGAAGGTCACGATCGCCGCCGGCCGCCCGCACAATTGACGCAGCGCCTGGCCGTCGCGCCCGTGCACCGGCGTGGGGCAGGGGATGCCGCGCGCGGCCAGGTGGTCCATGAGCCCCAGGAAGAACGGCAGGTCCTGCGGCGAGACGCGTTTCTCGTAGAGCGTCAGGATGTACCGCCCGCGGTCGGTTTCGAGATAGTAGTTCGAGTTCTCGACCCCCTCGGCGATGCCCTTGTACGAGGTGAGCGCGCCGATGTCGTACTCGGCCAGGAACGCCTCGAGCGCGTCGTCGTCGACTTCGGTGTAGACGGCCATGTCAGAGGACAGACGGCAGAGGTCAGGGGTCGGATGGGCGGGTGCGCCGGACAATAGCCGCTGAGTGGGCGGAGCGGGAGGCCCGGCTGGCCGGAATATGGGGCGCGTGTTAGCGTTGGTAGCAAGGCCGATGGAGGCTTCGATGCGCGCCCTGCCGCTTGCCCTCGCCCTCGTTGCGATCGCTCTTGCCCAGCCGGCGGCGGCGCAGGACGGCAGACCGGACCGGCGCTCATGCGCCCAGGCCACGCGGCCGGTGGCGCAGGCCCTGGCGGAGCGCGCGGCGGCCCATCTCGCCAAGGTCGGCGCCCAGCAGGCCTTCAAGGATTTCCAGGACCCGACCGGCGGCTTCCTCGACGGCGATCTCTACGTCTTCGTGTTCGACTTCGAGGGGGTGCTGCGCGCCAGCGGTGGCTTCCCGCACGCGGTCGGCCGGAACCTCATCTTCCACCACGAGCCCGCGCCCACCAACACCAAGGGCATCATCAAGGTCGCGCGCGAGCAGGGCAAAGGCTGGTTCGAATATGTCTGGGCCAATCCCTGCTCGGGCAAGCGCGAAACCAAGATCAGCTACGTGATCAAGGTCGGCGATCTCATCGTCGGCGTCGGCGCGTACCTGCGCGAGGGGGTGTAAAGGATACAGGAGGCGCAGAGGCGCATAGAACGAATTACCTGGGCCGCACAAAGCGCGGCCCTAACTTTCCTCTGCGTCTCCGCGTCTCCTGTTCCCTTTGCTTGCACCGCTTGCAAGCGCGAACGCCGCCAATTATGGTGCGGCGCACCTAAATCCCGCTGTTTTCAAGGGTTAATGGGGCCTGGCGGCCACGCTCGGGAGCGCCGGTTCCGAGCCGTTTCATGTCGCGCGCCGATCCCGCCTCCTCGTTCCAGAGCCTCATCCTGAAGCTCCAGAGCTTCTGGGCCGGTAAAGGCTGTGTGATGCTCCAGCCCTACGACATGGAGGTCGGCGCCGGCACCTTCCACCCGGCCACGACCCTGCTCTCGCTCGGCAAGCGGCCGTGGAAGACGGCCTACGTGCAGCCGTCGCGCCGCCCCAAGGACGGGCGCTACGGCGAGAATCCCAATCGGCTGCAGCACTATTACCAGTACCAGGTGCTGTTGAAGCCCTCGCCGCTCGACGTGCTCGACCAGTATCTCGCGAGCCTGAACGCCCTCGGCATCGACCCGATGCAACACGACATCCGCTTCGTCGAAGACGACTGGGAAAGTCCGACATTGGGCGCCTGGGGCCTCGGCTGGGAAGTGTGGTGCGACGGCATGGAGGTGACGCAGTTCACCTATTTCCAGCAGGTCGGCGGCTTCGATTGCAATCCCGTAAGCGCCGAGATCACCTATGGCCTCGAGCGCCTCGCCATGTACGTGCAGGGCGTCGAGAACGTCTACGACCTCGATTGGGATGGCGTGGCTCCGAAGCTCGCCGAGGGTGGCACCGGCTACACATACGGCGACGTCTTCAAGAAAGCCGAGTGGGAATACTCGACCTACAATTTCGAGCGCGCCAACACCGAGGCGCTGCTGCGCCATTTTGCCGACGCCGAGGCCGAATGCCAGGCGCTTCTGGGCGGCACTCCGCTCCTGGCGCTGCCGGCCTACGACCAGTGCATCAAGGCCTCGCATTATTTCAATCTCCTCGATGCGCGCGGCGTCATCAGCGTCACCGAGCGGCAGTCCTACATCCTGCGCGTCCGCACGCTCGCCAAGGCCTGCTGCGAGGCTTGGCTCAAGAGCCAGGGGGAGCTGCCGGCATGACGACGACGTTCGCCAAAGGCGAACTTACTGCGAATAGCCACGGGCCATTCGCCCCTAAGCAACCCCAAGGGGTTGCGACTATGACGCTCTACGACAACGCGATCAGCCCCTTCGCGCGCAAGGTGCGCATGGCGCTGGATTGGAAGAACCTCGCCTACGAAACCATCGACGGCCTCGACAAGCGCAACCACGGCAAGCTCGCCGCCGTCAACGGCCGCGTCGAGGTGCCGACGCTCGTCGATGGCGGCGTCACGGTCATCAACTCGGCGGACATCGTCGCCTATCTCGAGCACAGATATCCGGCCAAGTCCGTCTATCCCGCCGATCCCGCGCTGCGCGTGCGCGCCCGCGCCTGGGAGCGCTGCGCCGACACGGTCGTGGACGCGATCCTCGTCAATCTCTCCTATTGGCTGCTCAACGTGCGGCCCGACACGATTCCGGCCGGCCTCAAGGAAAAGGCGCAAGCCGATCTCGACCGCGTCTATGCGGCGCTGGAGCGCGATCTCGCCGGCCGCGAATTCCTCTGCGGCGCGTTCTCGATCGCCGACATCGCGCTGTTCCCGCACCTCGTCTCGGTGCAGGTGATGAACGTGCCCTATGCGCCGGCGGCGTACCCGAGGCTCGCCGCCTGGATGAAGCGCCTGCGCGGCGTCGAGGCGTGCAAGGCCGATCTCGCGCGCGCCCGCGCGTTCATGGCCAATCTCGCGAGCCAGAATTTCGAGCGCGTGAAGATCTTCTGGCGCGGCGACCGCATCGAATGGATGCTCGCCGGCGGCTACCACAGATGGCTCATGAACGAGATCGAGGCCGGCCGCACGATCTGGCCCGGCCTCGGCATTCCGGGGCCGGAGGGCGCGCAATGAGCGGGATGCCGGTCGCCCTCACCTCCCATTCGCCGCAAGAGCAGCGAATGGGCCCCTCCTCTTCCGATGGGAGAGGAAAAGTGAGCGGGCCCGTCTGCTTTCTTCTCTCTCCCACGGAGTGGGAGAGTAGGGGCCCGGGCAACGCCCACGGCGTTGCCTGGGAAGTGAGGGCCGGTGCCTGAGCTCTTGCTCGAGCTGTTCTCGGAGGAAATCCCCGCGCGCATGCAGGCGCGCGCGGCGGGCGACCTCGCGCGGCTTGTCACCGAGGGATTGAAAGCCGCGGGCTTGAGCTTCGGCAAGGTCGATACTTTCGTGGCGCCGCGCCGGCTCGGTCTCGCCGTCGCCGACATTCCGGCCGCGCGCCCCGATTTGCGCGAGGAGCGCCGCGGCCCCCGCGTCGGCGCGCCCGCGCAGGCGCTCGCGGGCTTTCTGAAATCGGCGGGCCTTGCCTCGGTCGACCAATGCGAAAAGCGCGAGGTCAAAGGGGCCATCTATTACTTCGCGGTGATCGAGCAGAAGGGCGGCGCCACCGCCGCGGCGCTGCCGGATTTGATCGCGGGAGCGATCCGCGGGCTGGCCTGGCCCAAATCCATGCGCTGGGCGGCCACGCGCTTCGCCTATGTGCGGCCGCTGCACAACATCCTGGCCGTGTTCGACGGCAAGGCCGTGCCCGGTAGCTTCGATTGCGGCGGCGGGACCGTTCTCCAGTTCACGAACAAGACGTTCGGCCACCGATTCATGGCGCCGGGCGCGGTCGAAATCCGGAGCGGCGCCGACTATCGCGACAAGCTCCGCAAGGCCTTCGTCATCGCCGATCCCGCCGAACGGCGCGAGCGCATCCGGCACGAGGCGACGGCGCTGGCCGCCGCGCACGATCTTGCGCTCAAGGAAGACGACGCGCTGCTCGACGAGGTGACGGGCCTCGTCGAATGGCCGGTGCCGATGTTGGGGCGCATCGACAAGGAATCGATGACGCTGCCGCCGGAAGTCCTCGTCACCTCGATGCGCGCGCATCAGAAATATTTCGCGCTCGAGACGCCGGGCCCGCAAGCGGGCACGCGCGCCATGGCGCCGCATTTCCTCGTCGTCGCCAACATGGTGTCGAAAGACGGCGGCGCCGCCATCGTCGCCGGCAACGAGCGCGTGCTCAGGGCGCGCCTCGCCGATGCGCGCTTCTTCTGGGAGACGGACCGCAAGGTGCGCCTCGCCGACCGCGTCAAGGCGCTCGATACGATCACGTGGCACGCGAAGCTCGGCACGAGCGGGGAAAAAGTCCGCCGCGTCGAAGCGCTCGCGATCGAGATCGCAAATCAGATTCCCGGCGCCGGCGAGAAGAAAGTCCGTCGCGCCACGCAGTTGGCGAAAGCCGATCTCACGACCGGCATGGTCGGCGAGTTTCCGGAACTGCAGGGTGTGATGGGCCGTTACTATGCCATCCACGACAATGAGGATCGCGACGTGGCCAGTGCCGTTGCCGAGCATTGGGGGCCGGTGGGACCGTCCGACATGTGCCCCAAGGCGCCGGTTTCGGTCGCGGTGGCGCTCGCCGACAAGATCGATTCGCTGGTGGGCTTTTTCGCGATCGACGAAAAGCCGACGGGATCGAAGGACCCGTACGCGCTAAGGCGCGCGGCGCTGGGGGTCATTCGTCTGCTGGTCGAGAATCGAATCCGCCTTCCGCTTTCGCCGGCCTTTGGCAGCGCATGGTCGAAGCACGCGCTGGGCGGGCTCTCGGCTTCGCACAGCGCGAATCCGCCATCGACGCCGCGCGAAGGGCTCGCCGATTCGGCCGATGCGGTCACGCGCGACCTGCTCGCCTTCTTCGCCGACCGCCTCAAAGTCGCGCTGCGCGAGAAGGGCGTCCGGCACGATCTCATCGATGCCGTCTTCGCGCTCGGTGGCGAGGACGATCTCGTGCGCCTCCTGGCGCGCGTGGACGCGCTGCGCGGTTTCATCGAGTCCGACGACGGGCGCAATCTCCTCGTCGCCTATCGACGCGCCGCGAACATCGTCAAGATCGAGGCCAAGAAGGAGAAGCGCGAAAGCTATGGCGCGCCCGATCCGGCGCGCCATACGCAGGCCGAGGAGAAAGCGCTCGCCGCCGCCCTCGACAAGGTCGCGGGCGAGAGCGGGGCCTTGATCGCTAAGGAGGATTTCGCCGGCGCGATGCGGCTCTTGGCGGGCTTGCGCAAGCCGGTCGATGCGTTCTTCGATAAGGTCACGGTCAATGCGCCCGACCAGGCGCTCCGCGCCAACCGCCTGGCCCTGCTCGAGCGCCTCGCCGCGACGATGGACAAGATTGCCGACTTCTCGCGCATCGAAGGATAAGGAAATTTGAGCCACAGAGCACACAGAGACCACAGAGGTATCGCTCAGGGCACGCTACGCGCGCCGATAGTCTCCTCCGTGTCCACTGTGGTTCAATCGACTTCGCCGCATCCCGGCGGCGAAATTTAGAGATCGACATGACGAAATGGGTCTATGGCTTCGGCGACGGCAAGGCGGAGGGGCGGGCGGATCTGCGCGCGCTGCTGGGCGGCAAGGGCGCCAATCTTGCCGAGATGAGCCTGATCGGCCTTCCGGTGCCGCCCGGCTTCACCATCACGACCGAGGTCTGCACCTACTACTACGCCAACGGGCGGAAATACCCGAAAGAACTCGAGGCCGAGGTAAATGCGGCGCTGGCCGGCGTCGAGAAGATGGTCGGCGCCAAGTTCGGCGACGCGGCGAAGCCGCTCCTCGTCTCGGTGCGCTCGGGTGCCCGCGCCTCGATGCCCGGCATGATGGATACGGTGCTCAACCTCGGGCTCAACGACGTGACCGCGAAGGGCCTCGCCAAGGCCAGCGGGGATGCCCGCTTTGCGTATGACTCCTATCGCCGCTTCATCCAGATGTACGGCAGCGTGGTGTTGAACATCGCGCATCACGATTTCGAATCGATCCTCGACCAGATGAAGGACGAAGAAGGGGCGCAGCAGGACACCGATCTCTCGGCCGCGGCGCTCGAAGGCCTCGTCGGCCGCTACAAGGCGATGGTCGCCGAGCGCTTGAAGAAGCCGTTTCCGCAGGAGCCGAAGGAGCAGCTCTGGGGCGCCATCGGCGCCGTCTTCGGCAGCTGGATGAACGACCGCGCGATCACCTACCGGAGGCTGCACGAGATCCCGGAGAGCTGGGGCACCGCCGTAAACGTGCAAGCGATGGTGTTCGGCAACATGGGCGACGATTGCGCGACCGGCGTCGCCTTCACGCGCGATCCCTCGACCGGCGAGAATCTGTTCTTCGGCGAATATCTCATCAACGCGCAGGGCGAAGACGTCGTCGCGGGCATACGGACGCCGCGCCAGATCACGGTCGAGGGCAAGAAGCGCCAGGGCCTCAGAGAGCCGGCGATGGAGGAATCCATGCCGCCGATCTTCCGCCAGCTCGCCGAGGTGCGCGGCACGCTCGAACGCCACTACCGCGACATGCAGGACATCGAGTTCACGGTGCAGCGCGGCAAGCTCTGGATGCTGCAGACGCGCACCGGCAAGCGCACGGTTCACGCCGCCTTGAAGATCGCGGTCGAAATGGTGAAGGAGGGCCTCATCGACGAGGCCGAGGCCGTGCGCCGCATCGAGCCGCAGGCGCTGAACCAGCTCCTCCATCCGACGCTCAACCCCAAGGCCGAGGTCAAGATCTTCGGCCGCGGCCTGCCGGCCTCGCCGGGCGCCGCTTCGGGCCTCGTCGTCTTCACCGCCGACGAAGCCGAGAAGAAGGCGAACGAAGGCCATCCCGTGATCCTGGTGCGGGTCGAGACCAGCCCCGAGGACGTGCACGGCATGCACGCGGCCAAGGGAATTCTGACCACGCGCGGCGGCATGACCTCGCACGCAGCCGTGGTGGCGCGCGGCTGGGGCCGGCCTTGCGTCTGCGGCGCCGGCGAGATCCGCATCGACTACAAGAGCCAAACGATGAGCGCCGCCGGCGTCGTCATCAAGGCCGGCGAACATGTCACGATCGACGGCGGCACCGGCACGGTCTTCGTCGGCGAAGTGCCGATGATCCAGCCGCGCCTCGCCGACGATTTCGCGACCTTGATGGCCTGGGCCGACAAGATCCGGCGCTTGGGCGTGCGCGCCAACGCCGACACGCCTGACGATGCGCGCGTCGCCCGCGACTTCGGCGCCGAGGGCATCGGCCTCTGTCGCACCGAGCACATGTTCTTCGAAGACGACCGCATCATCGCGATGCGCCAGATGATCATGGCCAGCGACGAGGCGGGGCGCCGGGCCGCGCTGGCCAAGCTGCTGCCGATGCAGCGCAAGGACTTCACCGGCCTCTTCGAGGTGATGGAAGGGCTGCCGGTCACGATCCGCCTCCTCGATCCGCCGCTCCACGAATTCCTGCCCCACACCGAGGCCGAGCAGTCCGAAGTTGCGGGCGCCGCCGGCGTCAGCGTCGACGAGGTGCGCAAGCGCGTGATCGCGCTCGAAGAGGCCAACCCAATGCTCGGCCACCGCGGCTGCCGCCTCGCGATCTCCTATCCCGAGATCGCCGAGATGCAGGCGCGCGCGATCTTCGAAGCCGCAGTGGAGGCGGGCAAGCGCAGCAAGCACCGCGTCGTGCCCGAGGTCATGATCCCGCTTGCCGCCACCAAGAAGGAGCTCGACATACTGAAGGCCGTCATCGACCGCGTCGCCGCCGAGGTGATGCGCGAGAGCGGCACGAAGATCGAGTACTCGGTCGGCACTATGATCGAGCTGCCGCGCGCGGCGCTCCGCGCCGCCGACCTCGCCAAGACGGCCGAGTTCTTCAGCTTCGGCACCAACGACTTGACGCAGACGACCTTCGGCCTCTCGCGCGACGACACCGCGCATGTGTTGAAAGCCTATATCGACCAGCAGATCTTCGAGGCCGATCCCTTCGTCACCATCGACGTCGACGGCGTCGGCGAGCTGGTGAAATTCGGCACCGAGCGCGGGCGCGGCGTCCGCCCGAACTTGAAGGTCGGCATCTGCGGCGAGCACGGCGGCGATCCCGCCTCGATCGCGTTCTGCGAAGAGACCGGGCTCGACTACGTTTCCTGCTCGCCCTATCGCGTGCCGATCGCGCGCCTCGCCGCCGCTCAGGCCACGCTGGCCGCGAAATCCGGCCAAGGCCTCGCCAAAGTCGCCGCCACCGCGTGACGTGAAGTGAACAGGGAGGCGGGGAGACGGGGAGAAGCTAATTTGGGCGCGCCAAAGGCGCGCCATTCCGATTTCTCCCCGCCTCCCCGCCTCCCT
Organism: Alphaproteobacteria bacterium; assembly: GCA_036555425.1. Lineage (GTDB taxonomy): Bacteria > Pseudomonadota > Alphaproteobacteria > Bin65 > Bin65 > SBBV01. The sequence goes on from DATBLL010000200.1 coordinate 25,427, forward strand.
GTTCAATCTGTTCCTGCGTCGCGACGATGATCACGCCGGCGCGGCCTTTTGTGGCGCTCCGAGCGCTGTTTGGAAGTGCCGAGGGCAAGGCGGCGCTGGCGCGGGCGCTCGGCGAGATCGAAGCGGCGCCCGAGCATCCGGCCACGCTCGCGCTGCTCGACGAAGCCTGGGCCGCGCCGGAGGCGGCCGCGTGCCACGTCATCGGCATCACCGGCCCGCCCGGCGTCGGCAAGTCGACGCTCGTCGGTGCGCTCATCGGCCACTGGCGCGCGGCGGACAAGAGCGTCGGCGTGATCGCGGTCGATCCCTCATCGCGCCGCTCGGGCGGCGCGCTGCTCGGCGACCGCACGCGCCTCAGGACCGATCCCGCCGACCACGCAATCTTCATCCGCTCGATGGCCGCGCGCGAGCGCTTGGGCGGCCTCGCGGCGCTCACCTATCCCGCCGCCATCCTGATGCGCGCCCTCTTCGACGTGCTGGTGATCGAAACCGTCGGCGTCGGCCAATCCGAAACCGAGATCGCCGGCGTCGCCGACACGGTGCTGCTCTGTTTGCAGCCCGGCTCGGGCGATTCGCTGCAATACATGAAGGCTGGCATCGTCGAGATCCCCGACATCGTCGCGGTCACCAAGGGCGATCTCGGCGAAACCGCGCGGCGCACGGCGGCCGATGCGGCGGGTGCCATCTCGCTCGAAGCCGGCACAGCACCCGCCTCCGTCCTGATCGTCTCGGCGCTCAAGGGCGAGGGCCTCGGCGAGCTGGTGGCGGCGCTCGAGCGGCACCGTGCACTGCTCGCCGAAACCCAGCGCCTCGCGGCCAAGCGCGCCAATCAGGCCGAGGACTGGCTTGCCGCTGCCTTCCGCGAGCGCTTCGGCTCGGCCGGCGTCGCCCGCGCTGCCGATGCGCAGGCCAAGCCCGGCGCCTCGCCCTTCCGACGGCTCGGCGAGATCGGTAGTCTCTTGTCGAGCAAGGGCACGGGCATCTGACGCGTTGGGGCGCGCTGCGCGCCCCCTCTCGCCGCCCGGACCGCACCTGCTGCGCTTCGCATGCGGAGGCAAGGGCGCGCGCAGCGCACCCCTACGCGGAGAGGCCGCGGACAAGAGGACAAGACATGCGTACCGACCCCAATTGCATCTTCTGCAAGATCGTCGCCGGGCTGATCCCCTGCTTCAAGCTGTTCGAGGACGAGCAGACGCTCGCCTTCATGGACATCAATCCCGGCAATCCCGGCCATGCGCTCGCGATCGCCAAGGAGCATTGGGAGAATTTCGCGGTCATGCCGGCGCCGCTCCTCGGCCCCGTGCTCGCGACCGCGCAGCGCGTCGCCAAGGCCGTCGAAACCGCATTGCGGCCCGACGGAATCAACCTGCTGCAGGCCAACGGTCCCGGAGCGGCGCAGTCGGTGTTCCACTTCCACGTCCACGTGCTGCCGCGGCGCATCGGCGACGAGCTCAAGATGAACTGGGGCCACAAGCCGGGCGACATGGCCGCGATCAAGGCCAACTACGAAAAGATCAAGGCCGCGATCTGAGCGCAGTCCGTCATCGCCGCGAGCGATGCGTTTCCCTATCGCGGCGGATGCGCGGCGCGCCATTTGGCCGGGTCGGGCGCCGCGTAGGTGATGATCGTCGCCAGCGCCATGAAGCCGATCGCGACCGCCAGCGGCACGGTGTAGCTGCCCCAAAGGTCGAAGGCATAGCCGGCGAGCGGCGGCCCGATCAGCGTGCCGGGGGCGACGCCGGTGTAGAGCGCGCCGATGATGGCGCCGGCGTTGCGCGCGCCGAGATAGTCGATGATCACCGCGGGCACGAGGGCCACGAACCCGCCATAGCAGGCGCCGTAGACCACGGCGAAGATCGCGAGCGGCCACGGCGTGCTTGATGCGAGCCAGAGCCCCAGCATCAGCGTGAGCCCCAGGAACATCGCCGCCAAGGTCGGGCGCCGGCCGAAGCGGTCGGCGAGCGAGCCCAGGCCGAAGCGTCCCGCGATGCTGCCGACGCCGATCAGGCTCGCGAGCAGCACGGCGGTGTCCGGCGAAATGTCGAGGTCGCGCGCGAACGGCACGATGTGCACGAAGGGCACGAAGAGGGGCACCGACGAGGCCAGGATCGCCGCATAGAGCAGGATGAACGGCTTGGTCGTGAGCGCGGGGCTGAGCGACCAGCCGATCGGCGCAGCGGCGCCGGCGGCGGCCGCGGGAACCGCATCGCCGTCGGGCCGCTGACCCACGTGGTCCGGGGCGTCGATGAGGAACTGCGCCGCGACGAGCCCCAGGACCGCCGCCCCGATGCCGATGGCGAGCCAGGCGAGGCGCCAATCGCCGACCCGCATGATGGCGGCGGCGAGCAGCGGTCCCACGAAGGTGCCGACGCCGATCCCCGCCACCGCGAAGCCCGAGGCGCGCCCGCGCTGGCGCACGAACCAGCGCTGCACGGGACTTACCGCCGGCACGTAGGCGAGCCCGACGCCGAAACCCACGCCGAGGCCGTAGGCGAGGAGCACCTGCCACAGCGTCTGGCCGAAGCTCGCCAGCACAAGGCCGGCGCCGACGAGCACGACGCCGGCGCTCACCACCGGGCGCGAGCCGATGCGGTCCGCCAGCGGCCCGGCTGCGGCGCCGACCACGAAGAAGAGAAAGCCGCACACCGCGAAGACCAGCGCGATGTTGCCGCGCGAGCCGGGAAAATCGCGCGCCAGCGGATCAAAGAAGGCGGGAAAGGCGTAAGCCGCGCCGAAGGCGAGGGTGAGGACGGCGAAGCTCGCGCCCACCACGCGCCAGCCGTAGAACGCCCGTGCGCCGTCGCCGCGCGGCATGGCCGGTCCTGCGCCGATCACGAATCCTTCCGGCGAATGATGCTGTCGGGATCGCGCTGATGCGCCTCGATGGTCTTGGCCACCGCCTGCTTGTACTTCTTCTTCCCGCGCCAGTGCATGAACGCGAACAGGCCGAACACGAAGACCAGCACGCCGATCATGATGTAGACGAAGTTGATCTTGCCGAGGGCGCTCGCCGCGAAATAGCCGAGCGCATAGCCGCCCCAGGCGAAGCTGTTGGCCCAGACGAAGGCGGCGACGAAATTGAGCGACGCGAAGCGCGGCCACGACAGCTCGCTCATGCCCATGCCGAGGCTCGCGAAATTGCGCACGCCGTACATGTAGCGGTAGGTCAGGATGAAGATCGTGTGATACTTGTGGAGCATGTCGATCGCGAGCTGCACGCCGCCCTGTATGCGCGGAAACCGGTGCAGGATGCGCTTGCCGAATTTGCGGCCGAGCAGGAAATAGAGCTGGTCGCCGCAGAAGCTGCCGATCCAGGCCGCGGCGATCAGGTAGTAGATGTTGATCGGCGGCGGCGTCGCGGCGCCGCCCAGGCCCGGCACGGCGAGCGCGCCGGCAAAGATGACGAACGTCTCGCCCTCGAGGAACGTCCAGAGAAAGGTGATGCCGTAAAAGAGGTATCCATATTTCTGGATGAGGTGGGCAATCTCCTCCAAGGGCGTCTCCTCGCGGCGTCCTTATCGTGCGGTGGCGCGATTGTGGGGCTGGGAAAGGCGGAAATCGGGCGGGAAAGCGACCCTATCATGCGCGAAAATGCTTGGCGAGACGCTCCGCCCGGCGCCTGCTAGGCTCGGCGGGAACGAAAGAGCGCGTGGGGGAAGAATGGCTTTCAAGACGCTCGCCTACCGGCGCGACGGGCGCATCGCGCGGATCACGCTCAACCGGCCGAGGCGTTTGAACGCCATCAACGCTGCGATGCCCGGCGAGATCGCGGCCGCCGTCGCCGAGGCGAATGCGGATCGCAAGGTGCATGTGATCGTGCTCGCCGGCGCCGGCCGCGCCTTCTGCGCCGGCTACGATCTCGTGGAATACGCGGAAAAGAAGACGCCGCTCATCCAGTCCGAGATGCCGTGGGATCCGATGCAGGACTACGCGATCATGAAGGGCTTCACCGAGCGGTTCATGGCGCTGTTCCGGAGCTACAAGCCCACGATCTGCAAGGTGCAGGGCTACGCCGTCGCGGGCGGCAGCGACATCGCGCTCTGCTGCGATCTCGTGGTGATGGCGGAGGATGCGCGCATCGGCTATCCGCCCGCGCGCGTCTGGGGCTGCCCCACCACGGCGATGTGGGTCTATCGGCTCGGCGCCGAGCGCGCGAAGCGCATGCTCTTGACCGGCGACCTCGTCGACGGGCGCGAAGCCAAGGCGATCGGCCTCGTCGCCGACGCGGTGCCGGCGAAGGCGCTCGACGCGCGCGTCGAAGCCTGGGCGCGGCGCATGGCCGGCGTGCCGCAGAACCAGCTCATGATGCAGAAGCTCATGATCAACCAGGCGCTGACGAACATGGGCCTCGAGACGACGCAGATGTTGGCCACGATCTTCGACGGCATCACGCGCCACTCGCCCGAAGGCATGGCCTTCAAGCGCCGCGCCGAAAAAGTGGGTTTCAAGCGCGCGGTGGCCGAGCGCGATAGCGGCGCGCCGCTCGATGAGATCTGGAACATTCGGCCGAAGCGGAAATAGCGGCGGTCCGGCTAGAATACGCGCCCTTTCATAATGTCGTGCGCGAACTGGATGAGGCCGTCGGCGGTGGGTCCGAGCGCCTTGATGCGCGGATCGGTCGTCGTCCCCCGGCAGAAGCGCGCGTAGATCTGCAGGAAGATGATGTAGAGCTTGAAGGCGGTGAGCACGCGGTGGAAGTGGAAATTCGAGACGTCGCGGCCCGTCTTCTTCGCATAGAGCTCGACCGCCTGGCGCCGGGTGAGCCAGCCCGGCGTGCGCGCGGTCGGCATCTGCCCCATCTCGTGCATCGCGGGCGGATCGCTCGGCTCGATCCAGTAGCTGATGAGGGTGGCGAAATCGAACAGCGGATCGCCGCGCGTGCACATATCCCAATCGAGCAGCGCGACCGGCTCGAGCGGGCCGCCCGCGGCGGCGTCGGCGCGCCAAATGATGTTGTTGAGCTTGAAATCGTTGTGGATCAGCGCGGCGCCGCTTTCGGGCACGAGATTCTTCTGCAGCCATTCGCCGATCTCGCGCGCGGCCGGGTGGGGGCACTTGCCGGGGTAGACGTCGGCGCTGGCGACGGCGCAGCGCTTCATCCAGCCTTCCACCGCGCGCTTCAGGAACCCGTCGGGATTGCCGAGCGTGTCGAGATCGACGGCCTTGGGATCGACCGCGTGCACGTCGGCGAGGATGCCGATGAGCTTCTCGGAAAGCTCGCCCGTGCGCGCGGCGATGGCCGGCGGCACCAGGTCGCGGATCACAAGGCCCGGGCGGTATTCCATGATGAAGAACGGCGCGCCCAGCACCGAGGCGTCGTTGCAGAAGATGAAGCCCCGCGGCGCCAGCGGAAACGCGCGCCAGAGGCGCGAGAGCACGCGAAACTCGCGCCCCATGTCGTTGCCGCCGGGCGGCAGCGGGCCCACGGGCGGGCGCCGGAGCACGGCCTCCTGGCCGTCAAGCGTGATGAGGAAGTTCAAATTGCCCATGCCGCCGGTGAATTGCCTGGGCGGCGGCGCGGGCGCGAAGTCGTGGCCTTGCGCCTTGAGATAGTCGGCGAGCCGCGCCCAATCCTGCGGCTGCTGGTGCTCGGGCGCGAAAAACTCGGTGTCGGCGCGCATCTTGGAGGCGGCTTGCGTCATGGGCCAAGTCTAGATCACGCCGGTCGGCGCGCAAATCGAATCGCGCGGTTTGACAGCGGGGGCGGGAGTCCCTGCAGGCATCACGCCAGCGACAGCAGAAGATCGGCCGTCCGCTCGGGCTCGGCGATCATGCTGTCGTGGCCGCACGCGATCTCGCGATAGGCCCAGCGCGGATCGTCGCGTACCTTGCGGCTGAACTGATCGAAGACCGGCCGTGCCGGATCGGTGCAGCGGATATAGGCGCGCGGCAGCGTGGTCTCGCCCTTCTTCAAGAAGAGCGGCTGCGTCCAGGTGGCGAATGGATGCGGGCGGATGCGCGGCTCGGCCCAGGCAAGATCTTCGGGCCTCGTCACGCCATAGGCCGGCAGCGGCGTCGGCGGGATGAATCCGGTCGGCGCGCAGCGCTGCTCGAAATCGGCCCGCGCCTCCGCGGACCAATAGTCGAGCACGCACTTACCGTGCTCGGGCACGAAGCCGTCGAGATAGACGAGCCGCTTCAAGCGTTTCGCGGCGCAGTCGGCCACTCCGGCGATGACCATGCCCGCATAGCTGTGCCCGACCAGGACAACGTCCGCGAGATCCTCCATCTCGAGGAAACCGACGACGTCGGCGATGTGCGTCTCGAGATCGATCTTGCGGTCCGCGAGGTGCGCGCGATCGCCGAGGCCGGTCAGCGTCGGTGCGTGCACCTCGTGGCCGGTCGCGCGCAGCAGCGGCGTCACGCGCTGCCAGCACCAGCCCCCGTGCCAGGCGCCGTGAACGAGGACGAAGGCCGGCTTCACCGGAGGCCCCGCGCCGCCAGCGTCAGGCGATGCGGGCGCAACGCTTCACGCGTTGCGCACGCGCACTTCCATGCGCCCCACCTTCTCGATCTCGGCGA
>DATBLL010000203.1:0-17167 GCA_036555425.1 Alphaproteobacteria bacterium
CTCCAACCCGCCGCGATCAAGGAGAAGCAGACCAAGCTCCGCCGCAGCGCGAAGAAGCCCGTGCATCTCCTCTCCGGCGTGAGCGGCCACGGCCGCGACGAAGTCTTGCAGGCGCTCTACGCCGTGATCCAAGAGGCCCGCGACGCCGAACGCCGCGCCGAGCAGGCAGCATGAGCAAGAAAATGGAGCCCGCGCGATGACCGAGCGCGCGCCAAACCACATCGCCGAGGCCAAGCGCATTGTCGTCAAGATCGGTTCGGCGCTGCTCGTCGACGACAAGGCGGGGCGCATCCGGCGCGATTGGCTCGACGCGCTCGCCGACGACGTCGCCGAATGCCGCAAGGCGGGGCAGGAAGTCGTCATCGTCACCTCCGGCGCGATCGCGGCGGGGCGGCGCCTGCTCGGCCTCGCCGGCAGCGCGCTCAGGCTCGAAGAGAAGCAGGCCGCGGCCGCCGCCGGCCAAGTGCGCCTCGCCCACGCCTATCAGGAATCGCTGGCGCGCCACGACATCACCGCGGCGCAGGTGCTCGTGACCTTGAGCGACACCGAAGAGCGCCGACGCCACTTGAATGCGCGTGCGACGCTTCTGACTCTGCTCGAAATCGGCGCGGTGCCGGTGATCAACGAGAACGACACGGTCGCGACCGAGGAGATCCGCTTCGGCGACAACGACCGCCTCGGCGCGCGTGTGGCGCAAATGGTGAGCGCCGACACGCTCGTGCTGTTCTCCGACATCGACGGCCTCTACACCGCCAATCCCAAGACGGATTTGGGCGCGAAGCACCTCGCCGAGATCCGCGAGATCACGCCTGAGATCGTGGCGATGGCGGGTGCCCCCATCAGCGCCGACAGCCGCGGCGGCATGATCACCAAGCTCGAAGCCGCCAAGATCGCGTTTGGAGCGGGATGCCGCATGGCGATTGCGGACGGGCGCATCCCGAATCCGCTCGGCGCACTGCGCCGCGGCGCGCGCTGTACCTGGTTCCTGCCGCCAGCCGAGCCGCGCACGGCAAGGAAGCGTTGGATCGCCTCGGCGATTCTCTCGGGCGGCGCCGTCACCGTCGACGAGGGTGCCGTCAAGGCGCTGCGCGGCGGACGCAGCCTGCTGCCCGCCGGCATCGTCGCGATCGAAGGGCGTTTTCGCCGCGGCGACGCGATCATGGTGCGCGATCAGAGCGGCCGCGAGATCGCGCGCGGGCTTTGCGCCTATTCCGCCGAGGATACGGCACTGATCAAGGGCCGCCGCAGCGCCGACATCGAAGCGATCCTCGGCTACCGCGGCCGCGACGAACTCATCCATCGCGACGATCTCGTGCTCACCGAGCGCGGAGGCTGAACCGCCTCGGACCACCTCGGCCATGCGGCGGAGTGATTGGCCGCATTGATGCCAAGATGTTGGCTAGTCTCGCTTATGCGGCTGCGTTGCCACGGCAATGACAGATGGCCGCAGGGGCGGATTTCGCTGGCCGGTCTTGGAACCGACCCACACCTGCTCCGTAGCAGAGGGCGCCGCGGCGCCTCGAGGGCTTCAAAGCGATCCGCCTGGTGCCGGCCCCAGCGCCGTCACGCATCGGCGCGGACACATAATCGCGAGGCCTTAATCGCAACTCGAACCGATAGGATGAGACCATTGCGAGCCTTCATCATCGCCGTTTTCCTGTCCGTGCTCGGCGCCCAATCCGTCCTCGCGCAGAGCGTTTCCCTGGACGGCATCGCGTTCGACGATGCCAAGCACCGCGGCTGGTATGTCCGCTTCTGGACGGGTAGCTGCAAGCAGCTCAAGGTCATCTGCCTTTCCGGCGCGCCCTACTGGAGCGAGATCATGCAGCGCCTGGTCGCCAATGTTCCGGCCGAGCGGCAGGAAGAGCTGCGCACGCGCCTTATCCTGCTCGGGCAGCGCATCGGCTACGAGTGGGCGAAGGAGAACGACATCCGGCGCATCAACAACGACCACATCAAGACCTGGTCGGCGGATTTGAAGCAGAGCGCCGCCAATCCCGAGCCCGCCGTCGCGCGCATCGAGCGCGCGGCACGCACGCTGCTCGGCGGCACCGGCGATCCCCGCCCGGCGCACGCCGAACGGCGTTAGCCGAGGCGCCAATTTCAACGGCGGGTGCGGCCCGTGGCTCCCGCTGCGGGCGCCGCTTCGCGCCGCTTTGCTTTGGAAAATCGCGTGAAAACCGGCTGCGGCTGAGCTAGTTTCGCACGCATGACCGCGCTGCGCGCCACCACGCCGGAGGAGCTTGCCGAAACGATGCGAGGGCTCGGCGCCCGCGCGCGCGCGGCCGCGCGGGTACTGAAACAGGCTTCGACCGAGCGAAAGAATGCGGCGCTGCGCGCAGCCGCCCAGGCGATGCGCGACGAGACGAAGACGATCCTCGCTGCCAATGCGCGCGACGTGGAGGCCGTGCGCGCGCGCGGCGCCACCGAGGCCTTCGTCGACCGCCTGGCGCTGACCGCGGCGCGCATCGGCGGCACGGCCAAGGGTCTCGACGACGTCGCAGCCTTTCCCGATCCGGTAGGCCCCGTCGGCAAGGTGATGGCCGAATGGACGCGGCCCAATGGGCTCGCGATCCAGCGCGTACGCGTGCCGCTGGGCGTGATCGGCGTGATCTACGAATCGCGCCCCAACGTCACCGCCGATGCGGGCGGGCTCTGCCTCAAAGCCGGCAACGCCGCGATCCTGCGCGGCGGCTCGGAGAGCTTCCACACCTCGCGCGCGATCGGCGCCTGCTTGACGAAAGGCTTGCGCGAAGCGGACTTGCCCGAGGACGCGATCCAGCTCGTGCCGACGACCGACCGCGAGGCCGTGGGCCACATGCTGCGGATGAGCGAATACATCGACATCATCGTGCCGCGCGGCGGCAAGTCGTTGATCGCGCGCGTCCAGCAGGAGAGCCGCATCCCCTTGATCGCGCATCTCGACGGCAATTGCCACGTCTATGTCGACGGCAAGGCTGATCTTGCGATGGCGCGGAAAGTGGTGCTCAACGCCAAGATGCGCCGCGTCTCCGTGTGCGGCGCGGCCGAGACCTTGCTCGTCGACCGCGCCGTCGCCACCACGCATCTGGCGCCGATCGTCAAGGACCTGCTCGAGGCCGGCTGCGAGGTGCGCGGCGACGAGGAGACGCGCGCCGCCGATCCGCGCGTCAAGGCCGCGAGCGAGGACGACTACTACACCGAGTTCCTGGAACCCATCATCGCGGCCAAGGTCGTCGACGGCGTCGGCGCCGCGATCACCCATGTCGAAAAATACGGCTCGCACCACACCGACGCGATCGTGACCAACGACAAGGTCGTGGCCGACCGCTTCCTCGCCGAGGTCGACAGCGCCATCGTGCTCTGGAACGCCTCGACGCAGTTCGCCGACGGCGCCGAATTCGGCATGGGCGCCGAGATCGGCATCTCGACCGGGCGCCTGCACGCGCGCGGGCCGGTCGGCGCCGAGCAGCTCACCTCGATGAAATACGTGGTGCGCGGCAGCGGGCAGGTCCGCCCGTGAAAAGGGCGGAATCGCCCGTGAGCCCATGAAGGGGTAAGTGGCGCCCAAACGAAAACCCGCACGCCCGGCCGCAACGCGCTGGCACCCCGGCCCGCCTTCGCTGTTTCGCCGCGGCGCCATCGGGCTGCTCGGCGGCTCGTTCAATCCCGCCCATGAGGGCCACGCCTACATCGCGCGCGCGGCGGTGGAGCGCCTCGGGCTCGACGAGATCTGGTGGCTGGTCTCGCCCGGCAATCCCCTGAAGCCCGAGGCCGGCATGGCGCTCTTGGCCGAGCGCTTTGCCTCGGCCGCCTCACGTGCCGGCAATGGCCGCATGCGCGTGACCGACATCGAGGCCGCGCTCGGCACGCGCTATTCGGCCGAAGCCATCAAGCGCCTCTCCGCCCGCTATCCGCGCCTCTCCTTCGTCTGGCTCATGGGCGCCGACAACCTCGCCCAGATCCCGGCCTGGAAGGATTGGTCATCGATTTTTCACACCGTTCCCGTTGCCGTCTTTGCCCGCCCCCACTATCTTGAAAGGGCGCTGTCAGGTGCTGCTTCCGCGCGGTTCCGGGACGGCCGTCTGCCCGAGAGGGCAGCGCGGACATTGGCCCGGCACCGGCCGCCGGCGTGGATTTTCATCCATTCCCGGCTGGTCGCAGCGTCGGCCAGCGCGATCCGTGCCCGCAGGCGAGCCAAATAGGTTCGCCCGGGACTAGGCCAACCGGACGGGGCCGCCCGCAATCGACCGCAGGGGCCGACCCGAGAGGAGAGTAACGCCATACCCAAGCTGAAAAGCGGTACGCCGTCGGCCGAAGAGCAGTTGCGGCTGATCACGGCGTCGCTCGACGACGACAAGGCAGAGGATGTGGTCGTCGTCGATCTAGAGGGCAAAGCCAGCTTTGCCGATTACATGGTCATCGCCACCGGACGTTCGGACCGGCAAGTGGGCGCGATGGCCGACCACCTCATCCAAAAGCTCAAATCGGAAGGGATAAGGCAGGTGCCGGCCGAGGGCATGGCCCAGCGCGACTGGGTGCTGCTCGATTCGGGCGACGTCGTCGTCCACCTGTTCCGCCCCGAGGTCCGAAGCTTCTACAATCTCGAGAAGCTCTGGTCGGACGAGCCCCAGCACGCGCGCGCGGCAGAGCGGATCGCGTGAGCGAAGCCTTCGCCGCGTAGGGGCGCGTGAGACGACCCTGCCCTCAAGGCAATGATTACGCTCGTAACCGTCGGCCGGATGAAACCCGGCCCGCTCAAAGAGCTGTGCGACGAATATCGCCGGCGCATCCCGCTGCCGCTGGAAATTCGCGAGGTCGAGGAGCGGCGCCCGGTTTCGGGCTCCGAGCGCAAGCAACGCGAGGCCGGGCTGATCCTGCAGGAGCTGCCGAAAGGCGCACTCGCCATCGCCCTCGACGAGCGCGGCAAGGCCTATGACAGCGCTGGCTTCGCGCACCAACTCGCGGCCTGGCGCACGCAAAGCGGCGACAATCTCGCCTTCATCGTCGGCGGCGCGGAAGGGCTCGCGCCCGCGGTGCTCGAAAAAGCGGCGGCGCGCCTCGCCTTCGGCACGATGACATGGCCGCACATGCTCGCGCGCGCAATGCTGCTGGAGCAGCTCTATCGCGCTCACACGATCTTGACCGGCCACCCTTACCACCGCGCATAGCAGCGCCGGCCGGCAACACATATCCGCCACAGTTGGCGGCAAAGGTTGAGGTGGTGCGGCGCCGGGGTGCTGTATCGCGCCCGGTCGTTGGCCTATATAGCGGCAGTAATTCGGAATTTTCGGGCTTCGACATTAGCCAATGAGCCAATCGCCTGCCCGCCGCGCCCCCGCTTTGCGCCCCGTGGTCCTCTGCATCCTCGATGGCTGGGGCCATCGCATCGAATGCGAGGACAACGCGATCTGCCAGGCCCATCCCAGCCATTGGGAGCGGCTCACGGCCGCGTGCCCGAATGCGCTCCTCGACGCCTCGGAGCTGCATGTCGGCCTGCCCGAAGGCCAGATGGGCAATTCCGAAGTCGGCCACATGAACATCGGCGCCGGCCGCGTCGTGATGCAGGAGCTGCCGCGCATCGACAAGGCCGTGCGCGAACACGCTATCCCCTCGCTGCCGGCGTTCAATACGTTCGCGGCCAAGCTCAAGAAGAGCGGCGGCACGGCGCATGTGATGGGCCTGCTGTCCCCGGGCGGCGTGCACTCGCACCAGGCGCATTTCGCCGCCATCGCGCGTGACCTCGCCGCTGGCGGCCTGAAGGTGGCAGTGCACGGCTTCCTCGACGGGCGCGATACGCCGCCGCGGAGCGCGCTCGACTATCTCGCGCGCTTCGAACAGGAGATTTCTGGCACGGCCGGCATCCGCATCGCCACCATCGGCGGGCGCTATTACGGAATGGACCGCGACAAGCGCTGGGACCGCGTGGCGCTGGCCTATGACGCGCTCGTCGGCGCCAACGGCGAGCGCGCGACGTCCGCGCGCGCCGCGATCGAGCAGGGTTACGCGCGTCGCGAGAACGACGAGTTCGTAAAGCCCACCGTCGTCGGCGACTACGCCGGCATGAAGGATGGCGACGGCGTGGCGATGATCAATTTCCGCGCCGACCGCGCGCGGCAGATCCTGACCGCGCTGCTCGATCCCGCCTTCGACGGCTTCGCGCGGAAGCGCGTCGTGAAATTCGCGGCCGCGCTCGGCATGACCGAGTACTCCGAGGCGCTCAACAAGCTGATCCCGGCGCTGTTCCCGGCGCAGGAGCTCGCGAATACGCTGGGCGAGCTGGTGGCGAAGCAGGGCTGGCAGCAGCTCCGCATCGCTGAGACCGAGAAATACGCGCACGTCACCTTCTTCTTCAACGGCGGCGAGGAACGGCAATTCCCGGGCGAAGAGCGCGTCCTCGTGCCATCGCCCAAGATCGCGACCTACGACCTGAAGCCCGAAATGTCGGCGCCCGAAGTGACCGACAAGCTGGTGGCCGCAATCCAAAGCGGCAAATTCGATTTCATCGTCGTCAACTACGCCAACACCGACATGGTGGGCCACACCGGCGATCTCGCGGCCGCGGTGAAGGCCGTGCGCGCCGTGGACGACGCGGTGGGCCGCGTCGAGGCGGCCGTGCGCGCGGCGGGCGGCGCCATGCTCGTCACCGCCGATCACGGCAACGCCGAAACCATGCGCGACCAGGTTTCCGGCCAGGCGCACACTGCGCACACGATGAATCTCGTGCCGGTGCTGCTGTGCGGCGCCGAGCGCGCGTGGCGCGGTGTCTCGCTGCGCAACGGCAAGCTCGCCGACGTGGCGCCGACGCTGCTCGAGCTGCTCGGCCTCGCCCAGCCCAAGGACATGACCGGCCGCTCGCTGATCCAGCCCAAGGAAAAGGCCCGCGCGGCCGCGGAGCGCACGTTTGCCGCGTAAGGCCCTCCTCGCGCTGCTGATCGCGTTCGCCGCGGCGGCCACTGTGGGCGGCGGAACCGTTTCCGCCGAAACCCGCGCCGGCGAGAAGGCCGATCCCAAGAAGCTCAAGGAAGTCGAGGCGCGCATCAAGCGCGAGCGCGACGCGGCGGCGGAGCTCGCAAAGCGCACCGCCGCGATCCAATCCGAGATCCGCGCGCTGCGCGAAAAGCTGGTCAAGGGCGCCGCCGCGACCCAGACGCGCGAGACCGCGCTGACGCGGCAGGAATCCGAACTACGCGTGCTCGAAGCGCGCGAGAAGGCGGCGGCGGCCGATTTCCAGCGGCGCCAGCAGCAGCTCGCCGAGATCCTGGCGGCGCTGCAGCGGCTGTCGCTGCGCCCGCCGGTGACGCTCGCAAGCCGTTCCGATGACGCCAATGACGCGGTACGCACGGCGCTGGTGCTCAGGAGCCTCGTGCCCGAGCTCGAGCGCCGCGCCGAGCGGCTGAAGCAGGAAATCGCCGCCTACACGCGGCTCAAGGAAGCGATCAAGGCCAGGCGCGGCAGCGTCGCCGACGCCGACAGCGCGCTCGGACGCGAGCGCCAGGCGCTGGTGGCGCTGCTCGAGCAGAAGCAGGCGCTGCTGCGTGAGACCGAGGAAGAGCAAGCCGCGAGCAGGGCCCGCCTCGAAGCGCTGACCCGGGAGGCCGAGGACCTGCGCGACCTCCTGGCCAAGCTCCGCCAGGACAAGTCCAAGCCCGGGGCCGCCCCGCGCACTGCGGCGCTGACCGAGCCCGGCAAGGGCAAGATCCGCTCCTTCGCCGCCTTCAAGGGGAAGCTCACCCTGCCCGCCGCCGGCACGGTTTCGGCGCGCTTCGGCACCGAGGAGAAATTCGGCGAGTTCAGCAAGGGCCTGGTCATTGCCGCCCGCCCCGGCGCCCAGGCCGTGGCGCCCTTCGACGGCCAGGTCGTGTTCGCGGGACCGTTCCGGGGCTATGGGCGTATATTGATCATCGAACACCGCGATGGGTATCATAGCCTCATCGTCGGGCTTGCCCGCATCGACGCAAGCGTCAGGCAGTGGGTTCTGGCCGGAGAGCCGGTCGGCATCGTCGGCGAGTACGACTCCCAGGGCGCGCAGCTTTACGTCGAAATTCGCTGGAACGGCCGGCCGATTGACCCGGCCCACTGGTTTCTTCCCCGTCAATCCTAGGGTATCCGCATGAAGCGCTTCGCAGTCTTCGCCTCCATCGCAGCCACCGCGCTCCTCCTTTCCGGGCCGGCGGTGACGGAGAAATCGAGCGACACCTACCGGCAACTCGACCTCTTCGGCGCCGTCTTCGAGCGCGTGCGCTCGAGCTACGTCGACAAGGTCACCGACAAGAAGCTGATCGAGTCGGCGATCAACGGTATGCTCACCTCGCTTGACCCGCACTCCTCCTACATGGACGCGGAGTCCTTCAAGGAGATGCAGGTCCAGACCAAGGGCGAGTTCGGCGGGCTCGGCATGGAAGTGACGCTCGACAAGGGCGTCGTGAAAGTGGTGGCGCCGATCGACGACACGCCCGCCGCCAAGGCCGGCATCCAGGCCGGCGACTACATCACCCACATCGACGGCAAGTCGGTGGTCGGCTGGACCTTGAAGGAGGCCGTCGACAAGCTGCGCGGGCCCGTCGATACCAAGGTGACGATCAAGGTCAGGCGTGGCGAAAAGGAACCTTTCGACGTGACGCTGACCCGCGCGGTCATCACCGTGAAGTCGGTCAGGAGCCGCATCGAGGGCAATATCGGCATCATCCGCATCACCAGCTTCACCGAGCAGACCGACATGGGCGTGCGCGAGGCCCTCGCGAACTTCAAGCAGAAGCTCGGCGACAAGTGGGTGGGCGTCGTGCTCGACCTGCGCAACAACCCGGGCGGCCTGCTCGACCAGGCGATCGCGGTGTCCGACGAGTTCCTCGATTCGGGCGAGATCGTCTCGACCCGCGGCCGCGACGGCAAGGTGACGAGCCGCTTCAACGCCAAGAAGGGCGACGGCGCCGAGGGCAAGCCGGTCATCATCCTGGTGAACGGAGGCTCGGCCTCGGCATCCGAGATCGTTGCGGGTGCCCTCCAGGATCACCGCCGCGCGATCGTCATGGGCACGCAGACCTTCGGCAAGGGCTCGGTGCAGACCATCGTCCCGCTCGGCAACCAGGGCGCGATGCGGCTGACCACCGCGCGCTACTACACGCCCTCGGGCCGCTCGATCCAGGCGGTCGGTGTCACGCCCGACATCACGGTCGAGCAGGGCAAGTTCGAGGCCGCCAACAGCGGCGAGACGCGCCGCGAGCGCGACCTGAAGGGCGCCCTCCAGAATCCGGACGACGCCGACAAGAAGAGCGAGAAGAAGCCGGACGAAACCAAGCCCGAAGCCAAGCCGGACGAGAAGAAGGACGGCGAGAAGAAGGACGAGAAGGCCGCCGAGAAGGACTACCAGATGGAACGCGCGCTCGACATGCTGAAGGCGATCGCGATCTACGAGACGCGGAAGGCGCAGCGCTAGGCACGACGGCGCGGCATCGCTCGGGGGCGATGCCGCGCCGCTTCATTTCGGGGCAGGACGCCATGGGATTCTTCGGCCGGTTGTTCGTGCCGCTGTTCGTCGTGCTCGCCGCCGTCGGCGGCTGGCTCGTCGTCGAATCGGAGCAGGGCACCATCTACGCCATCGACGAGCCCGAGGGCGCGCTGGCGCCCGCGGCCGGGCCGAGGTGGGGGAGGCGGGAGGGCGCGGCGCCGCCCGCGACCGCGCAGACCGCCGCCGAGCGCCCCGCGCGCGAGCGCTTCGCGCGCCCATTCGACCGCGGCGATGCGCGCCCGCGCGTGGCCGTGATCGTCACCGGCCTCGGCCTGACGCGCGACGTGAGCTTCCGCGCCATCGAGGATCTGCCGGGCGAGGTGACCCTCGCCTTTTCGCCCTATGCCGAGAATCTCCCGCCGCTGATCGCGCGCGCGCGCGTGCGCGGCCACGAAATCCTCGTCGCGGCGCCGATGGAGCCCGCCGACGTGAAGCGCCGCGACGCCGGCCCGGCGGCCCTCACCGTCAGCCATGCCGAGGGGGCAACGCGCCAGCGCCTAGCCTGGATGCTGGAGCGCGTGCCGAGCCATGTCGGCATCGTCGGCGATCTGGGCGACCGCTTCGCGCGCGATCCGGTCGCGATGAAGCCGGTGCTCGACGAGTTGGCGGCTAAGGGCCTGCTCTATGTCGAGAACCGGCTCGAATCGCGCGAGTCGACGACGATCGGGAACGGCGTGCCGATGGCCGCGGTGACCGTTTGGCTCGATCGCGAACTCTCGGGCGAAGCCATCGACCGCGAGATCGCCGCCGCCGAGGCGCAGGCCAAGCGCGGCGGCAGCATCGTCGTGCTGACGGGGCCCTATCCGGCGGCGCTCTCCCGCGTCACCGCCTGGATGAAGACCTTTGACCGCAAGTCCATGGTCGCGGCACCCATCAGCGCCGTCGCCAAAGGCGGCTCGTGATCCGGACACGCCGCGTCCTCCGGACGCGCCGCGTCGCGCCGCCAGTGGGCTACCGGCGCGGGGTGGGCGTGATGCTGTTCAACCGCGAGGGCCAAGTCTTCGTCGCCAAGCGGCGCGATACGCCGGGCGATGCCTGGCAGATGCCGCAAGGCGGTATTGATCCCGGCGAGGCACCGCGCGAGGCCGCGCTTCGCGAACTCCACGAGGAAATCGGTACGGCCAACGCCGAGATCGTGGCGGAGGCCCGAAACTGGCTGATCTACGATCTCCCCGATGAGCTCATCGGCAAGGTGTGGGGCGGACGCTATCGCGGCCAGGCGCAGAAATGGTTCGCCGCGCGATTCCTCGGGCGCGACGCCGAGATCGACATCGCGAAGCATCACGACCCCGAATTCTCCGAGTGGAAATGGGCGGCGCTCGAGACACTTCCGGAGCTCATCGTCGGCTTCAAGCGCGATCTCTACACCGCCATCGTCGCCGAGCTCGGGCCGAAGGTGAAGGCGGCGCTCGCGACGTAGGGGCAATTCAGCGCGCCGCCGCACCGAGCCTGCGCATTCCCGCCAACCATTTCTGCCGCTTCGCGTCGCTCGCGACCTCGACCATGCCGAACAGGCTTTCGCGGATGGGGTGGATGCCGGAGAACCGCAGAATGCTGCGCTCGAGGCTCTTCAATCCATGCGCGCCGAAATACCAGCGATAAACCAGAGCCGGCATGCCCATCGTCACCACGATGCGCGCGGTCTTGCCGCGGAAGCGCTTCTTCGGCCAGCGCCCGCCTTCGCCGTACTCCATCGCAAAGCCGGGGCGGAAGATCTGTTCGAAGAACGCCTTCAAGATCGCCGGCATCGTGCCGTGCCAGAGCGGATAGACGATGACGAAATGATCGGCGGCGCCCATCGCCTGTTGCGGCGCCGCGAGCGCCGGCGGCACCGCGCCTTTCTCGAAGTCCTCCCTCGTACGCAGCCACGGAAAATCGATGCGTGCGACCTCGATGCGCTGCACCTCGTGACCGCGCGACGCCGCCCCTTCGGCATAGGCATCGGCCAGTGCGCGGCAGAGATGCCGGCCGCCCGGATCGGGATGGCCTTGGATGACGGCGATGCGGGCCATGCGCGCAGCTCCGACGGTTTCGCGACGGCAACGCGAAAAGGGGGCGAACGGCCCGCTACGCGCCTGCGCGTCGTCGACGATTGAAAAAAGCGTATTGCTACGCCGCCGTGGCGGCCTTGATCTCGCGCAACTCGAAGCGGCGGATGCGCCAGCGCAACGCGCGATGCGCGATCACGGCAACGACCCGATTGAGCCAGCCATGCGGCTTCAGGCCGACCGCCTTGAACACCATGGCCAAGGCGCGCTCGATATGGCTGTAGCGATAGTAGCAGAAGGTCCGCCGCGCATAGCGCTCGACATAGGTGCGGCGGCGATAGGGGCCGTCGCCCCGATGGTTGGCCGCGTAGTAGGCGTAGGCGAGCTCGTCGTCCTCGCTCTCGGCGGCGCGGCCGATCGCCACGCGCAGGCGCTTCCAGAAGCCGACCTTCTCGCTGACGAGATAGCGCTTCAAGTGCGTGTAGAAGAGCTTGTAGTGGCGGAACTCGTCGGCGGCGATGTGCTGGCAAATCTGCTTCAGCACCGGCTCTTGCGCGGCCTGGGCCAGCGCGCTGTACATCGAGGAAGTGCCGGTCTCGACCACGCAGCGGGCGACCCACTCGCCCGTGCGCGAGCCGCGCACCGACTCGGTCGCGTCGAGAGGAAGCTTGATCTCGGCGATGAATTGCTTGAATGCGGCCTCGAAATCGAAGCCGGGATCGGCGATCTGCGCCCAGCGGCCGAGCGCCATGCCGTGCTGGACCTCCTCCGCCGCCCATTCGTCGATGGTGCGCAGCACTTCGGGATCGTCCTTGAAGACGCTGCGCAAATAAGCGGCGTAGTCGCGCGCATTGCGTTCGACGAGGCTCGCCGCCTTCACCACTTTGAGCAGTTCGGAATCGACCTTGGAACGGTCGAAACGGTCCCAACCTATGTCGTCGAGCGTCCAGTATCCCATGACTTCCCCCTCACGGCTGCCCTGGGTTCGTAACGCTTTGCCGCCGCCCCGGTTTGTGCGGGCGGCCCTCGGTCACGCGAGCGTGAGCAAGATGGGGCGCCGCCGCTGCCCTGTCTAGAGGGTGGCAAGCCATTGTTGCAGTGCAAAAAAGCGGCAGTGGATTACGCCCCGGAAGCGGCTGCGGCGCGCATCGCCTGGCGCACGGCGATGCGCCTGGCGATGGCGGCTTTTTCTTCGTCGGTCTTGGCATCGGCCAAGTCTTCGCCGAGGTCCTTCAACTGCTGCTCGACCGCAGCGGCGTCGATGTCGCCGACCGGCACCGCTTCCTCGGCCAGCACCGTGCAGCGCTCGGACGTCACCTCGGCGAAGCCGCCGGCGACAAAGATGCGGTCCTTGACCTCGCGCCTCTCGAAGACGCGGATGACGCCGGGCCGCAAGGTCGAGATCAGCGGCGCGTGGCGCGGCAGCACGCCGAAATCCCCTTCGGCGCCGGGCACGACCACCATGTCGACCTGCTCGGACAGGAGCAGGCGCTCGGGCGACACCAGTTCGAACTCGACCTTGTCCGCGGCCATGCCGGGCTTCCCTTCCACGCGACGCCGGGGCCGGCCTAGGCGGCCTCGGCCGCGATCTGCTTGGCCTTCTCGACGGCCGATTCGATGTTGCCGACCATGTAGAACGCCTGCTCGGGCAGGTGGTCGTACTGGCCCTCGACGATGCCCTTGAAGCCCTTGATCGTGTCTTCGATCTTGATCTGCACGCCGGGGCGGCCGGTGAAGACCTGCGCCACGTCGAAGGGCTGCGAGAGGAAGCGCTGGATCTTGCGGGCGCGCGCCACCACCAGCTTGTCCTCTTCGGAGAGCTCGTCCATACCGAGGATCGCGATGATGTCTTGCAGCGACTTGTAGGTCTGCAGCACGCGTTGCACTTCGCGCGCCACCTTGTAGTGCTCCTCGCCGATGATGCGCGGATCAAGCATGCGCGAAGTCGAGTCGAGCGGGTCGACCGCGGGATAAATGCCGAGCTCGGCGATCTGGCGCGAAAGCACCGTCGTCGCGTCGAGATGCGCGAACGACGTCGCCGGCGCCGGGTCGGTCAGGTCGTCGGCGGGCACGTAGATCGCCTGCACAGACGTGATCGAGCCCTTCTTGGTCGAGGTGATGCGCTCCTGGAGGGCCCCCATGTCGGTGGCGAGCGTCGGCTGATAGCCGACCGCCGAGGGAATGCGGCCCAACAGCGCCGACACTTCCGAGCCCGCCTGGGTGAAGCGGAAGATGTTGTCGACGAAGAACAGCACGTCCTGGCCTTCCTCGTCGCGGAAATATTCGGCGAGGGTCAAGCCGGTGAGGCCGACGCGGGCGCGGGCACCGGGCGGCTCATTCATCTGGCCGTAGCAGAGCGCCACTTTCGAGCCCGTCGTGGTGCCGTCGGGGTTGAGCTTGATGACGCCCGACTCGATCATCTCGTGATAGAGGTCGTTGCCCTCGCGCGTGCGCTCGCCGACGCCGGCGAACACCGAGTAGCCGCCGTGCGTCTTCGCGATGTTGTTGATCAACTCCATGATGATGACGGTCTTGCCGACGCCGGCGCCGCCGAAGAGGCCGATCTTGCCGCCCTTGGCGTAGGGCGCGAGGAGATCGATGACCTTGATGCCCGTCACGAGCATTTCCTCGGCCGTCGACTGGTCGGTCATGATCGGTGCGGGCTTGTGGATCGCCGAGGTCTTCTTGGCCTTGACCGGGCCCCTCTCGTCGACCGGCTCGCCCACGACGTTGACGATGCGCCCGAGCGTCTCGGGGCCGACCGGCGTCTGGATGGGGGCACCGGTGTCGACGACCCTCTGGCCGCGCACTAGGCCGTCGGTCGTGTCCATGGCCACGCAGCGCAGCGTCGATTCGCCCAAGTGCTGAGCCACTTCGAGCACCAGCGTGCGGCCCTGGTTCTCGGCGTGCAGCGCATTCAGAATCTCCGGCAGCTCGCCCTCGAACTGCACGTCCACCACGGCGCCCAGCACCTGGGTGATCCGGCCGACACTGTTCTTTGCCATCGTTCGCTCCGTCTCTTCCTTTTCGCTCAAAGCGCCTCGGCGCCCGAGATGATTTCGATGAGTTCCTTGGTGATCATGGCCTGGCGCGTGCGGTTATAGGTGAGCGTCAGCTTCCTGATCATGTCGCCCGCGTTGCGTGTGGCATTGTCCATCGCCGTCATGCGCGCGCCGTGCTCGGAGGCGTTGCTTTCGAGCAGGGCCGCGAAAATCTGGATCGAGAGATTGCGCGGCAACAGCTCGGCCAGGATTTCCTTCTCGTCGGGCTCGTATTCGTAGGAGGCGCGCGCTCCCTCGCCCGCCGCCTCCTTCGGCGCCTCGCCCGGCGCGAACGGGATGAGCTGCAGATCGGTCGGGATCTGGCTCATCGCCGACTTGAACTTGTTGTAGACGACGGTGACGACATCGACTTCGTTCTTGGCGAACAGCGCCGCGATCTTGGCCGCGATCGCGTCGGCCTCGCCGAAGCGGAGCTGCTTGCGCCCCACGTCCGAGACCGTCTCGACGATGGCGCTGGCGAAGTCGCGCCGGAGGTTGTCGCGGCCTTTCCTGCCGACGCAGAGGAACTTCACCGTCTTGCCCTCATCGCGCAGGCGCCGCGCGAGCTGGCGCGCGCGGCGCGCGATCGCCGAATTGAACGCGCCGCAGAGGCCGCGGTCCGACGTGATGGTGACGATGAGGTGGGTCTGGTCCTTGCCGCTGCCGGCGAGCAGCGCCGGCGCCCCGGCCTGGCCCTTCATGTTCCTGGCGAGCGAGCCGAGCATCCGGCCCATGCGGTCGGCATAAGGTCGCGCCGCCTCGGCGGCCTCTTGCGCGCGGCGCAGCTTGGCGCCGGCCACCATCTTCATGGCCGAGGTGATCTTGCGCGTATTCCGGACACTGCCGATCCGGTTGCGCAGGTCTTTCAAGCTCGCCATCGGCGCGTCTTCCCTGCCCCTGCCGCCGCCTTACGCGAAGCTCTTGGCGAAGTTCTTGAGGAACTCGGTGAGCTGTTTGTCGGTCTCGGGCTTCACCTCGCGGTCGGTGCGGATCGCGGCGAGGATGTTGGCGCCCTTGTCGCGGATGGCCGAGAGGAACTGCTGCTCGAAGCGCGTGATCTGGTTGATCGGCAGCGGATCGAGATAGCCTTTGACGCCGGCGAAGATGGAGACGACCTGCTCCTCGACGGGCAGCGGCTTGTACTGGTCCTGCTTCAAGAGCTCGGTCAGGCGCGCGCCGCGGGCCAGCAGCTTCTGCGTCGCGGCGTCGAGGTCCGACGCGAACTGCGCGAAGGCCTCCATCTCGCGGTACTGGGCCAGCTCGAGCTTGATGGTGCCGGCCACCTGCTTCATCGCCTTGATCTGCGCCGCCGATCCGACGCGGCTGACCGAGAGGCCCACGTTGATGGCCGGTCGGATGCCTTTGTAGAACAGGCTCGTCTCAAGGAAGATCTGGCCGTCGGTGATCGAGATGACGTTGGTCGGGATGTAGGCCGAGACGTCGTTGGCCTGGGTTTCGATCACTGGCAGCGCGGTCAGCGAGCCCGCGCCGTTCTTCTCGTTCATTTTCGCCGCGCGCTCGAGCAGGCGCGAGTGGAGATAAAAGACGTCGCCCGGATAGGCCTCGCGGCCCGGCGGGCGGCGCAGCAGCAGCGACATCTGGCGGTAGGCGACGGCCTGCTTCGAAAGATCGTCGTAGACGATGACCGCGTGCATGCCGTTGTCGCGGAAATACTCGCCCATGGTGCAGCCGGTGTAGGGCGCCAGGAACTGCAGCGGCGCCGGATCGGATGCGGTGGCGGCGACGACGATCGAGTATTCCATCGCGCCGTAGTCCTCGAGCGTCTTCACGATCTTGGCCACGGTGGAACGTTTTTGGCCAACGGCGACATAGATGCAGTGCAGCTTCGTCTTGGGGTCGTTGGCGGCGTTGACGGTCTTCTGGTTGATGAAGGTGTCGAGCGCCACCGCGGTCTTGCCGGTCTGGCGATCGCCGATGACGAGCTCGCGCTGGCCACGGCCGACCGGCACCAGCGCGTCGAGCGCCTTCAGGCCGGTCTGCACCGGTTCGTGCACGCCTTTGCGCGGGATGATGCCCGGCGCCTTCACCTCGACGCGGCTCTTGGCTTTGGCGTTGATCGGGCCCTTGCCGTCGATGGGGTTGCCGAGGCCGTCGACGACACGGCCCAGCAGCTCCTTGCCGACCGGCACTTCGACGATGGCGCCGGTGCGCTTGACGATGTCGCCTTCCTTGATGTCGCGGTCGTCGCCGAAGATGACGATACCGACATTGTCGGTTTCGAGGTTGAGCGCCATCCCCTTGATGCCGCCCGGGAACTCGACCATCTCGCCGGCCTGGACGTTATCGAGGCCGTAGACGCGCGCGATGCCGTCGCCGACCGAGATCACCTGGCCGACCTCGGCCACGTCGGTCTGCTTGTCGAACTCGGCGATCTGTTTCTTGAGGATCGCGGAGATTTCCGCCGCCTGGATGTCCATTCCCGAGCTCCCTTAGGCGGCGCGCAGCGCGCGCCGGAGTTTCTGCAATTGCGTCCGGATCGAGGTGTCGACCATGCGCGATCCAATTTTGACGACCAGTCCGCCGAGAAGACTCGCATCGACGCTGGCGTCGACCGCGACCTTGGTGCCGATTGCCCGCCTCAACGATTCCCGAAGGGCATCGAGCTGAGCATCGTTCAGCGGCACGGCCGA
>DATBLL010000248.1:0-10495 GCA_036555425.1 Alphaproteobacteria bacterium
GGCCGATCCCACGATCGATCACCAGCCGATGGCGCAGGCCGGCGACGACTGCATCTGCCTCGTGGCGCTCGAAGCCCCGATCTGGTTCACCGGGCCGATCGGAAGGCTCGCCAATCCTTTCGTGAAGCTATAGCCAGAGGACAGATGTCAGCGAACAGAGGTCAGAGTAGGGTTTCGGCCAACCACTTCTGACCTCTGGCATCCGACCCCTGATGTCTGATCTATGGAAATCCGCCTGGATCACCGGCGCGAGCACCGGCATCGGCCGGGAACTCGCGCTCGCGCTGGCGCGGCGCGGCGTCGTGGTCGCGGCCAGCGCGCGCTCGCGCGAGGGCCTCGAGAGCCTCGCGGCGGAAGCTGGCGCCGCTACCGCCAGTGGCTCCGCGCGCATCTTGCCGACCCCGCTCGACATCACCGACCGCGCCGCCGTGAAGGCGGCGGCCGAGGCGGCGATCCGCGTCTTCCGCGGCCCGCCCGACTTGGCCGTGCTCAATGCCGGCACTTACCTGCTGATGTCCGCCGCAGATTTCGACGCCGAGCGCTTCCGCGCACATGTCGAGGTGAACCTCATGGGCACGGTGCACGTGCTGGAAGCGCTGCTGCCCGCCTATCTCGCGGCGCGCAAGGGGCACATCGCCATCGTCTCCTCGGTCGCCGGCTATCGCGGGTTGCCGACCAGCGCCGCCTACGGCGCCACCAAGGCGGCGCTGATCAATCTCGCCGAGTCGCTGAAATACGATCTCGACCGCGCCGGCGTTAAGCTGCAGCTCGTCAATCCCGGCTTCGTCAAGACGCCGCTCACCGACAAGAACGAGTTCACGATGCCGTTCCTGATGCCGGTCGAGAAGGCGGTCGAGCGCATGATCGCGGGCTTCGCCAGCGACCGCTTCGAGATCGCGTTCCCGCGCCGCTTCACCTGGCAATTGAAGCTGCTGCGCCTGCTGCCCCACGGCCTCTACTTCGCGATCACGCGCCGGCGCACCGGCGCCTGAGAGCGGCTTGGCGGCGGCCTCGCAGCCATCCTAAGATGCGTTAGAATTCATCCGCGTCCGGGGCCGCAATTCATGCCGAACTACGTGCCGAAACCGGAAACGCTGGCGCTGCTACGCGTCTCCGGCAATCCCATCAACGGCCTCGGCGAGACGACGCCGCGCCGCCCCTCGCCGTTCTTCTGGCATCCGCCCGACCGGCATCCTTACGGCGACCTGCAAGTCGAAGCGCGCCGCAATTCGCGGAAATGCCCCGGCGCCGCCGAGGCATTCAGGGCCGCCTATCAGCATCCGGCGCTCGTCCCGATTGCATCCGAGTCGCGCGCCGGCATGCCGGCGGAGTTCGCCGCGGCGCTCCAAGAGTTCGCGCTCGCGCACGAGGCCGACGCGGTCGGCATCGTGCCGCTCGATCCGCTCTGGGTGTTCGAGGGCTACGAGATCGCCGACACCTGGGTGATCGTGCTCGCGTTCGCGCACAATTACGACCAGCTGAAGCAGGTGCCATCGAACGAGAGCAATGGCGCCGGCGTCACCGATGTGGGCCTGCAATATGCGCGCGGCACGCGGGCCTCGTTCGCGCTCGCCAACTGGATCCGCGCGCAGGGCTACAATGCGAAGGCCTATCCCGGCCCGAGCGCCGAGGCGCTGCTGCTGATCCCGCCCGCCATTGCCTCGGGCCTGGGCGAGCTCGGCAAGCACGGCTCGGTCATCAGCCGGCAGTTCGGCGCCGGCGTGCGCCTAGCCGGCGTCACCACCACCATGCCGCTGGTCGCGACCGCGCCGGACCGCTTCGGCGCCGACGAGTTCTGCCTCCGTTGCCAGGTCTGCACCAACGCCTGCCCGCCCGGCGCCATCTCGGACAAGAAGCAGATGGTGCGCGGCGTCGAGCGCTGGTACGTCGATTTCGACAAGTGCATTCCGTATTTCGTCGAGGAAGCGTCTTGCGGCATCTGCATCGCCGTCTGCCCGTGGACGCGGCCGGCCGTGCGCCCGAATCTGCTGGCCAAGATGGCGAAGCGGCTGGCGCAGCCGGCGTCCGCTTCCTGACGCTCTCCGCCGCCTCCGCTGCGTCACGACGGCGCCATGCGCCGGCGAGGGGTGACGCGCCCCGGCGCCTCATGCGAGTTTCCCCGCACATCATGCACGATCTCCCGCCCCGCCTCGCCGTTCCCGCGCCGCTCGCCGTCGCCGATCTCACGATGGCCGACGGCGCCGTCATCCGCCTGCGCCGGCACGGCAATTCCGCGGGCCCGCGCATCGCGCTGAGCCACGGCAACGGGCTCGCGATCGACGCCTATCTGCCGTTTTGGTCGCTGCTGCGCGAGCGCTACGACATCGTGCTGTTCGACCAGCGCAATCACGGCGAAAATCCGCTGCACGGCGCGAGCGGGCACAATTGGGACCGCATGACGCGCGACAATGTCGGGATCCACGACGGCATCGCGCGCGCGTTCGGCGCCAAACCCGTCATCGGCGCGTTTCATTCGCTCTCGGCGGTGGCGGCGGCGATGGCGACGCTGCGCTTCGGCCCGCGCTGGACCAAGCTCGTGTTGTTCGATCCGCCGATCTTCCCGCGCCTCGGCCATCCGCTCGAGGCGATGGAGCGCGAGCACATGCGCGACATGGCCGCGCTGGCGCGGCGGCGTCCCGAGCGCTACCCCGATCCCGCCGCCTTCGCCGCCCAGCTCGCCGCCCGGCCGATGTTCCGCCGCTGGGTCCCGGGCGCGCACGACCTCTTCGCGCGCGCGACCTTGCGCCCAGATCCGGTCGGCAACGGCTGGGTCTTGCGCTGCCCGCGCGAGCTCGAGGCCCGCATCTTCGAGCAAAATGTCGATCCCAATGTGTGGCCGCGCCTCGGCGCCTGCCCGGTGCCCCTGTTCCTCATCGGCGCCGACCCCGCCGTCGAAGGCCAGCAAGCGCCCGCCTTCCTGACCGAGGGCCTGGCGCGGGACCAGCGCATTCCCTATGCGATGATCCCGGACACCACCCATTTCCTCCAAATCGAGCGCCCTCAGGACGCGTTCCGGGCAATGGAGAATTTCCTTGCCGGCCAGGGTATTAATGCGGCTGTTTGAGCGGCCTTAAGCTCGGTTGAAATAGCCTGCCCGGACAGAGTAAGCATCGCACCGCAATATGACGCTTCAACTGGCCCCGCGTCGGGCCGAGGAGAGTTCGCAAGTGACCGCCGCGGCCGCCCCGGCGCGCAGTCTCAACGACATCGCCACGGCCCTCGGCGCGCAGCTTGTGGGCGACGGCAGCGCGCTCGTGCGCGGCGTGGCGCACCCGGCCATGGCCGAAAACGCCGAGACGCTGGCGCTCGCGGTCGAGGAAGGCGCCGAGAAAGCGCTCGCGCGCACCAAGGCCGCGACCGCCGCCGTCGCCGAAGGCCGCGCCGCGGCGCTCGCCGGCTTGAAGGGCGGCATCGTCGTGAAGCGCCCGCGCCTGGCGCTCGCGCAGTTGCTCGAGATCTTCGACCGCCCGCCGGTTTTGGGCACGGGTGTGCATCCCTCCGCCGTCATCGATCCCACGGCCACGATCGGCCCCGGCGCATCCATCGGCCCGCTCTGCAGCATTGGCCCGCGCGCGCGCATCGGCGCGGGCACGCGCCTTCTCGCCCAGGTCGCCATCGGCGCCGACGCCGTCCTCGGCGAGGGCTGCCTCGTCCACGCCGGCGCCCGCATCGGCGACCGCTGCGCGCTGGGAAAGCGCGTGATCGTGCAGCCCAACGCCGTGATCGGCGCCGACGGCTTCAGCTTCGTGACACCCGAGCGGGGGAGCGTCGAATCGGCCAAAGAAACCGGCCGCATCGAGGCGCAGAACCTCGCGATCGTGCGCATCAATTCGATCGGCAACGTCGAGATCGGCGACGAGGCTGAGATCGGCGCCGGCACGACGATCGCGCGCGGCACGCTGGGGCCGACGCGCATCGGCCGCGGCACCAAGATCGACAACCTCGTGCAGGTCGGGCACAACTGCACGATCGGCGCGAATTGCCTGATCGCGGGCAATTGCGGGATTTCCGGCAGCGTGGTGCTCGGGGACCGGGTGACGCTGGCCGGCGGCTGCGGAATTGCCGACCACGTCACGATCGGCGAGGATACGATCCTGATCGCGGGCTCGGGCGTGTGGCAATCGATTCCGCCGCGGCAGATTTGGGGCGGTTATCCGGCGCAACCCTGGAAGGAATCGCAAAGCTTCTATCTGCACGTCAAGCGGCTGCCCCGCATGCTGCGCGACATCATGGGGCTGCGCGGCCGCGTCGCCGAAATCGAGAAAAAGCTGCAGGCGGGCAGGGACGCCCGCCCTGGTGGGAGACAGTAATGACCGACGAAGAAATCCGCGAAAAAATATTCGACATCATCGCCAAGGAGGCGCGCATCGACCGGGGCACGCTCACGCTCGAGACCAAGCTCGAGGACTTGAAGATCGAGTCGCTCGACATGGTCCAGATCCTGTTCGGGATCGAGGACGCGTTCGACGTCTACGTTCCCCAGGACGATCAGAGCTTCAAGCTCTCGACCTTGAACGACGTCGTCGACGGCGTGAAGCGCCTAGTGGCCGCCAAGCAGCAGCAGACCGCCTGATCGGCGGCTCGCTTTTTCATCACCGAAAGCATTCGTTCGAGCATGGCAGAGCCCGTCCGCGTCGCCGTCACCGGCATCGGCAGCATTTCGTCGCTCGGGCACAATGTCGCCGAAATCTGGGCCGCGCTCGAGGCCGGCAAGAGCGGCATCGGCCAGCTGACGCAGGCGCCGCTCGACCAAGTCAACATCAAGATCGCGGCCGAGGTGAAGAATTACGACGAAACCAAGCGCTTCGACGAGCGCGAGCTGCTCGTCTACGACCGCTACACGCAGTTCGCGCTGCTCGCGGCGAAGGAGGCCATGGCCGACGCCGGCATCGACTTCAAGAAGGACGCGGCGCTGGGGCTCGAGACGGCCGTGATCGTGGCCTCGGGCGTCGGCGGCTGGAGCACGATCGACCAGGCCTTCTACAGCCTGCACAAGCTCAACAAGCCGCGCGCGCACCCGCTCACGATCCCGCGCATGATGATCAGCGCGGCCGCGAGCCAGATCAGCATGAAATACGGCTTGAAAGGGCCGGCCTTCTGCATCTCCTCGGCCTGCTCGTCGTCGAACCACGCGATCGGCGAAGCCTATTGGATGATCCGCACCGGCCGCGCCAAGGCCGCGCTCGCCGGCGGCTCCGAGGCCGAGATCTCGCTTACCTCGCAGCGGAGCTGGGAGAGTCTCCGCGTGATGGCGAGCGACACCTGCCGCCCTTTCAGCAAGGACAGGAAGGGCATGGTGATCGGCGAAGGCGCCGGCATCCTCGTGCTCGAGCGGCTCGAGGACGCCAAGAGGCGCGGCGCCAAGATCTATTGCGAGATCGCCGGATACGGGCTTTCGGCGGACGCCGGCGACATCGTGATGCCGGACGCCGACGGCGCCGCGCGCGCGATGCGCCAGGCGCTCCAATCGGCGTCGTTGGCACCCGACGGCGTCGACTATATCAACGCGCACGGCACCGGCACGCAGCTGAACGACGCCACCGAGGTGAAGGCGATCAAGACCGTGTTCGGCGACGCCGCGAAGCGGCTCATGGTCACCTCGACCAAGTCGATGCACGGCCACGCGCTCGGCGCCGCTTCGGCGCTCGAAGCGGTGGCGACGGCGAAGGCGATCGTGGAAGGCGTGGTGCCGCCGACCGCCAACTATCTCGGCCCCGATCCCGACTGCGATCTCGACCACGTGCCGAACACGGCGCGCCAGGCGAAGATCCGCGCGGCGCTTTCGAACTCGCTCGCCTTCGGCGGCTTGAACGCGGTGGTGGCGTTCAAGGCGGTGTGACGCCGGAGCGGCTGTGCCGCTGCGCTCGCGCCTGTTACCGGCCCTGCAACAATCCGTGAAGTTTCCGGAACGCCGCGGCACCGGGTCCGGCACCGGCAGCAACCTTTTCGGCCCCGACTCGTTTGATCTGCCAACGGTTCGCGGCATGGCGCGCGATGGGGCTTCACAACGCGCCCTCGGACCGGCGATGTGACCCGAGGACAGGAGCCCGCGGCCGGCGCGAGAATGGAGCGAACGACCGGCGCGCGGGGAGCGGCGGCAACATGAGCGGAGGCCCGCGTTTGCGTCAGGACGACCATCTCTCCGCGCTGCAATCGGGCGCGCGGCTTCACACCTACACGATTGGCGCGATCCTCGGAGCCGGCGGCTTCGGCATCACCTACCGCGCGCGCGAGGACGTAACCAACCGCGACGTCGCGATCAAGGAATATCTCCCCGCTGCATTCGCCGTGCGCGACCGCGACGGCGCCACGGTGCGGCCTCTCAGCGAAGGTGCCGCGCGCGATTACGAATGGGGATTGGAGCGCTTCCGCGCCGAGGCCAAGCTCCTCATCGCGTTCCGCCACCCCAACATCGTGCCGGTCCTCTCCTATTCCGAGGCCAACGGCACCGGTTACCTCGTGATGGCGTTCCAGGACGGCACGAGCCTCGCCGAGGTGCTGCGCGGTGTGCCGACGCTGTCCGAGGCCGAGGTACTGCGGTTCCTGGTGTCGCTGCTCGACGGCGTCGAGGAGGTCCACCGCCACGATTTCCTCCACCGCGACATCAAGCCCGAGAACATCTTCATCCGCAGCGACGGGATACCGGTGCTGCTCGACTTCGGCGCCGCGCGCCAAGCGCTCGGCGAGCATTCGAAGAATCTCACGACGCTGCTCACCGAGGGCTACGCGCCGTTCGAGCAATACGCCGGCACCGGCAATCAGGGACCGTGGAGCGACATTCATGCGCTGGCGGCGGTGGCGTTCCGCTGCCTCGCCGGCAAGCCGCCGGTCGAGGCGCCGCGCCGCGTGGTGGACAAGCTGCGCGGCTTGGCCGACCCGATGGCGGCGGATTTCGCGGCGCTCAGGACCCGCATTTCCTCCGACTTCGCATTCGCCATTGAGGCCGCGATGCGCGTCGTCGAGCAGGAGCGCCCGCAAACAGTGGCGGCGTTCCGCAAGCTGATTACTTCGCCCGCCCCGGCCACGCTGCGAGTGCCGGCCGCGGCGGCGGCGCCGTCAGCCTCCGCGGCGACGCTCATCCCGGATGCGTCGCAACCGGTGACCCTCCGGCACCCGCCGCGCTGGGACGTGCCCGAACGCAAGGCGCCGCGCCAGACTGCGCGCTTTGCCGCGTTGGGCGCGGTCTTGGTCGCCGCGGTCGGCGCCGCAGCCTATGTCGGCGATCAGCGCAATTGGCTCCCCGATGCCTTCCGCCGTGCCGGCCCGGAAAGCAAGCCGGCTCCCGTGCGGGCGGCAGCGGCCGCGCCTCCCGCCGCGCCCGGCGCCCCGCCGTCCACCGCGCCTCGCGCCGACGAAGGCCGCCAAGCCGGCGAGGCGAAGCGCAAGGCCGAGGAAGCGGCGGCGGAGCGGCGGCGCGCCGAGCAGCGGGCGCTCGAGGAGCAGCGCGACAAGGCGATGGCCGAGTATCAGCGCCTGCAGCTCGATCAGATCGAGGCCGAGCGCCGCCGATATTTCGAAGCGCGGAAAGTGCAGCCGGAACGGCGCAAGCCCGACGAGCCGAACGCGCCCCCCACTTCCGGCAGCGCTTCGAGCGACGATCGCGTGCGGTCCGACGCCGAGCGCAAACGCCTCGAGGAGGAACAGGCGCGTCGCCCGCACCCGCAGCTCGCGCCGCGAACGCCGACCGCGCCCAGCGCCGGCGAGGAGCGGCGGCGCGATTTCACGTCGTGGCCGCCGGATGCGCCGAACGCCGCGCGCCGCCAGCAGACTTTGCCGCCCGGCGATACCGAGGGCTACGGACCCTATCCGCCCCCGGCGCGCGGTCCGACGCCGCGCGGCTGGACCGATCCCGGCGCGGACGAGGAGTATTGAGGCGGGATTGGATCGGCGAGAGGACATCCCGATCGGATCCAATCGTCGCAGCGGCGGGGGCGCACCGATGTGCGCCCCTCTCCGCGCAAGTTGGGCGGAGGCAGGGGCGCACAGCCGTGCGCTCCTACGGCGTGTCCGCCGATTCCATTTTCGCGGAATGCACTCTAGCGCTTCGCCTCGTCGGCGAAGAAGCGCAGCACCGAGAAGACCGGATTCGCGGCGGCCTGTCCCAAGCCGCAGATCGAGGCGTCGGTCATCGTCTTGCCGAGCTCGTCGAGCAGCGCCGGGTCCCACGCTTTCCGCTCCAGAAGCTTCACCGATTTCTCGGTGCCGACGCGGCAGGGCGTGCACTGGCCGCAGCTCTCGTGCTCGAAGAACTTCATGAGATTGAGGGCCACCGCCTTCATGTCGTCCTTGTCGGAGAGGACCACGACGGCGTGCGCGCCGACGAAGCAGCCGTGCTCCCGAAGCGTGCCGAAATCGAGCGGAAGATCGGCCAGGCGCGCGGGCAGAATGCCGCCCGAGGCGCCGCCGGGCAGATAGGCCTTGAGCGCGTGGCCCTCGGCCATGCCGCCGCAGAATTCGTCGACGAGTTCCCCGAGGCTGATACCGGCCGGCGCCAATTTCACGCCCGGATTCTTGACGCGGCCCGACACCGAGAAATGCCGCAAGCCTTTGCCGCCGCGCCGTCCGTGGCCGGCGAACCAGGCGGCGCCGCGGCGCGCGATCTCGGGCACCCAGTAGAGCGTCTCGACGTTGTTGACGAGGGTCGGCCGCGCGAAGATCCCCACCTGCGCGACGAAGGGCGGGCGGTGACGCGGATAGCCGCGCTTGCCCTCGATGCTTTCGATCATCGCCGATTCTTCGCCGCAGATGTAGGCGCCGGCGCCGCGGCGGAGATGGAGCTTCGTGTGCGGTGCGAGCCCCGCCTTCTCGACGGCGGCAATTTCGGCGAGCAGAATCTCGCGGATCTGCGGATACTCGTCGCGGAGATAGATGTAGACCGCTTCCGCTTCGACCGCCCAGGCCGCGATCAGCGCCCCTTCGAGGAACTGGTGCGGCGCCGTTTCGAGCACGTGGCGGTCCTTGAAGGTGCCGACCTCGCCTTCGTCGGCGTTGACGGCCATCAAACGCGGCTTGGGCTCGGCGCGCACGAAGCCCCATTTGCGCCCGGTCGGGAATCCGGCGCCGCCGAGGCCGCGCAGATTGGCATCCGACAGCTCGGCGATCATCGCCTCGCGCGTCTTGGTGCCGCCGAGGCATGCCCCGAGCACGCCGTAGCCGCCGCCGGCGCGATAAGCGGCGAGATCGGGATAGTCGGGCACGACCGGCTCGAGCGCGTGTTGGTTCACCGCCTCTTCCACGGCCTTCACCATCGCCGGCGCCACGTGGCGCTGGCCGACGGCCACCGCCGGCGCCAGGTCGCAGCGCCCGACGCAGGGCGCCGGGATCACGCGCACGGCGGGGCCGAGATCGCGCCGCAGGCGCTCCATCAGCTCGGCCGCGCCGGCGAGCGCGCAAGAGAGACTCTCGCAGACCCGCACGGTGACCGCGGGCGGCGCTTTCTCCTTCTCCAGCACGACATCGAAATGGGCGTAGAAGGTCGCGACCTCGTAGACCTCGGCCTGCGGCAGGCGCATTTCCTCGGCCAGCGCCGCCAGATGGCGGGCGGCGAGATGGCCGTAGCGGTCCTGGATGAGATGCAGGAACTCGATCAACAGATCCCGCCGCCGCTCGCGCGCGCCGAGCAGCGCGCGCACCTCTTCGAGCGCCGCCGGATCGACCTGCCGGCCCTTCGGATGGTTCAGCGATTTTCGCCGTCCGGCAGCGGGGGCGATGCTGCGGTCCTTCGCCACTAGAACAATCCCGTGATCCGTCCGTCGTCGGTGACGCCGATGCTTTCGGCGGCCGGCACCTTGGGCAAGCCCGGCATGGTCATGATATCGCCGGTGATGGCGACGACGAAGCCGGCGCCGGCGGCCAGACGCACCTCGCGCACATTCACCTCGTGGCCTTCGGGCGCGCCGCGCAGCGCCGGATTGGTCGAGAAGCTGAATTGGGTCTTGGCCATGCAGATCGGGAACTTGCCGTAGCCTTCCTTCTCGAAGCGCGTGAGGCGCTCCTTGATGCTGGCGTCGGCGGTGGCATCCTTGGCGCTGTAGATCGTGCGCGCGATGGCGCGGATCTTCTCCCAGAGCGGCATCGCTTCGTCGTAGAGCGGCTTGAAGCCGCTCGGCCCTAGCGCGATCTCGGCCACCTTCTTCGCCAAGTGCTCGGCGCCCTTGCTGCCCTCGCCCCAATGCGAGCAGATGAACGCTTCGACCTCGTGCTTGGCGCAATAGCGCTTGATGGCCTCGTGCTCGGCGGCCGTGTCGGTGCCGAAGCGGTTGACCGCCACGACCGGCCGGATGCCGAAGCGCGCGACGTTGGTCATGTGGCGGCCGAGATTGGCGAGCCCCGCCTCGAGCGCCGCCACGTTCTCCTTGCCGAGGTCCTCTTTCTTGACGCCGCCATGCATCTTGAGCGCGCGCACGGTGGCGACGATGACGGCGGCCGAAGGCGTGAGCCCGCCGGCGCGGCACTTGATATCGAAGAACTTTTCGGCGCCGAGATCGGCGCCGAA
>DATBLL010000264.1:0-14233 GCA_036555425.1 Alphaproteobacteria bacterium
CGGGCGACTCACGACCGATAGCTTCATCAGCTGCGGTCCGAATCTGAAGGCGCGATCCGCAGAACCCTTTCGGTCTGGCGGATTTTACTATCGCGCCGGCAAGGATGCGTGCACATGGGCCCTGCAGCGCCGGCACAACTATTTCCAAGATCGCTGGAAGCCTGGCAACTACCCGTTCAAACCCGATGAGATCTACACACCAGAGGAGCTCGCCGCCGAGCGCGCGGCGAGCGAAGCACAGAGGGCCGAACTCATGGCACGCGCCGAGGCTGAGATCGCGGCGAGCCGCCTCCGTCGCTCGCGTCGGCAACATGGCTGAATGGTCGGACGTCGCGGCCGCTTACGACGGTCCGATTCCGCCAACCGTGCTTGCCGCTGCGCGCTGGGGCCCGGGCGCGTGGGCGCGGCTCGCGCGCGGCGCCGATGCGGCGCTCATCGAGGCGCGCTTGCGTGAATGCGTCTCGGTGCTGGGAGCGCTGCGACGAGCCGGTGCGGCTGGCGCTCTCGAGAGCCTCGCACGAGCGGTCGGTCGCTACCGTCGTCTCTCGGTTTCGTTGATGGGCTTGGGCTGAGGCGCTCGCTTTGCGCTGTCGCGCTCGCCCGCTCAGCCGATGAACAGCGCGGCGAAGGCGGCGACGAGCGGCGCAAAGACCGCGAGCACAGCGAGCAGCGCCACTAGTTTCAAGGCAACGGGGCCGAGGCATTCGAACGTGTCGGTCTTGCCGTCGACGATCGCGTTGTGGCTGCGCATGGGAGACCCCCACAGGTCAAGAGTTCTTGCTCGGAGACTATGTCGAATGGCCTAGCCGGTCTGTGACAGCTGTCACCCCGCCATCAATAAATCGCGGCTTGGTCCGGAGGCCGGAACGCGCTAAATCATTGCGTCGAAACAATGACTTGTCCCAGCACAATGGCCAAAACCGAAGCTCATACGCACGCGCCCGGCAAGCCGGATCACGCACCCGCGGCGAAATCCCCGCCCGCCCTCACCTGGTTCGAAGGCAAGTGGCACGAGGGCGACATCAAGGTCATGAGCGTGCAGAGTCCGGCCGCATGGCTCGGTGCCTCGATCTTCGATGGCGCGCGCGGCTTTGACGGCGTGGCGCCCGATCTCGACCGCCATTGCGAACGTGCGATTGCATCGGCGCGTTTCTTCGGCATGAATCCGCCGGTCACTGCCGTCGAGCTCGAGCGCCTGGCGCGCGAGGGCATGGCGATGTTCCCGCGCGAAACCGAGCTTTACATCCGCCCGCTGATCTGGGCCACGGTCGGATTGGTCGTGCCCGATCCCAACAGCACGCGCTTCGCGCTTACGCTCGAGCCGATGGCGATTCCGCCCTTCACCGGCTTCAGCGCCTGCCTCTCGCCGTTCCGCCGCCCCGCCACCGACATGGCGCCCACCGAAGCCAAGGCGGGCTGCCTTTATCCCAACGTGGCGCGCATGCAGACCGATGCCGAACGACGCGGCTTCGATGCCGCGATCGTGCTCGATCCCGCCGGCAACGTGGCCGAGTTCGCCTCGTCCAATCTCTTCATCGCCAAGAACGGCGTCGTCGCGACGCCGGCGATCAACGGCACGTTCCTGAACGGCATCACGCGCCAGCGCGTGCTGAAGCTCCTCGCCGGGGCGGGCTACAAGGTCGAGGAGCGGCGCGTCACCTTCGCCGACGTGCTCGCCGCCGACGAAGTCTTCTCCACCGGCAACTATGCCAAGGTGAAGCCCTGCATCCGCGTCGAGGACCGGCATTTCCAACCCGGCCCGATCGCGACGAAGGCGCGCGATCTCTATTTTTCCTGGGCGCGCAGCCAGGGCTGAGCCACCCCGCGACGCGGCCCCGGCGCTGCGGTGAATGACCGGTATCTACATCGCGGCCATCGTGGCCTCGGCGCTCGCGCTCGCCGTCATGGGCGGCTTTCTGGTGAAGGGTGCAAGCCCAGGCGAGCGCAGGTTTTACGGCGGGCTGTTGCTCCTCCAGCTGCCCATGAGCTGGCTCGCCTTCGAGTACGTGCGGGTGCCGCTCGACTCTTGGATCCGCTCGCTCATCGCCGACCGCGAAACCTACAGCATCGTCACGCTGTTCTACGCACCGTTCACCGAGGAGCCGGCCAAACTATGGCCGCTGCTGCTGCCCTGGGTGTGGCGACGCTTGAACCGGGCGAACGCGGTGCGCGTGGCGCTTGCCCTCGGCTTGGGCTTCGGCATCGGCGAGATCGCATTTCTGGCTGCGCGCCTTGCAAGCGTTCCCGCGATGGCAGCGCTGCCGTGGTACGGTTTCGGCGGTTTCGTCGCCGAGCGCCTCATGGTCTGCCTCTGGCATGCGGCGTTCACCGCGGTGACAGTGACCGCGGCCGCGCTGTCGGCGAAGCGAATTCCGATCGGCTTTCTCGGCTCGGCCGCGCTGCATTTCATCGGCAATTTCCCGATCTTTCTCGCCTCGCTCCGCTTGTTCGGGTTGGGCGTGCCGGAATGGCAGCTTCTGCTGCTCGGTTGGACCGTCGTCTACGCTGTCGCCATGGCGCTGCTGCTGGTCTTTCTCGCGCGCGCAACCGGAAGCAATATCCTGGCGCCACGCAAGCGCGCCTGCCGCCGTTGCGGGGCGGAATACCGGCCGCCGACGCTGGCCCTCAATCTCGGCGCCTGGCGCTACGAGCGCTGTCCGTTTTGCGGCAAGGCGCAATGGACCTGACGGGCACTGGTTGACGGGCCTTGCCCCGGTGCCTAGCTTCCGGCGCATTCCAACGGACATGCGGCATGGCGGACGAACGTGCCTTGGCCGAGGCGGCGCGGGCCTGGCCATTCGAAGAAGCGCGCAAGATCGCAGAGCGCATCGGCGGAAAGGCTCCGCCGAAAGGCTACGTGCTGTTCGAGACCGGCTATGGCCCCTCGGGGCTCCCCCACATCGGCACGTTCGGCGAGGTCGTGCGCACGACCATGGCGCGCCACGCGTTCCAGCGCCTCTGCCCCGATGTTTCGACACGCCTCTTCGCGTTTTCCGATGACATGGACGGGCTCAGGAAGGTGCCCGACAACGTGCCGAACCGGGACATGATGTCCCGCTACATCGGCGACAAGGCGCGCTCGTTCGGCACGCCGCTGACCTCGATCCCCGATCCTTTCGGCGAATACCAGAGCTTCGGACACCATAACAACGCGCGCCTGCGCGGCTTCCTCGACCAGTTCGGCTTCGAATACGAATTCATCAGCTCGACCGAGGCGTACAAGAGCGGCCGCTTCGATGCGACGCTGCTCGCGCTGCTCAAGAATTTCGACGCGGTGCTGCAGGTGATCCTGCCGACGCTCGGGCCCGAGCGGCGCGCCACCTATTGCCCGTTTCTGCCGATCCGCCAGCGCGACGGGCGCCTCCAGGTGCTCGAAATTCCCGCCGTTGAAGTGAAGCCCGACGCCGGCACGATCATCTTCGAGGACGCGGTCGAGGGCCGCTTCGAGCAGCCCGTCACGGGCGGGCATTGCAAGCTGCAATGGAAGGCGGATTGGGCGATGCGCTGGGCCGCGCTCGGCGTCGATTACGAGATGTCGGGCAAGGACCTGATCGAATCGGTCCGCCTTTCGAGCCAGATCTGCCGCATTCTCGGCGCGCGGCCGCCCGAGGGCTTCACCTACGAGCTCTTCCTCGACGAGAAGGGCGAGAAGATCTCGAAGTCGAAGGGCAACGGATTGGCGGTCGAGGATTGGCTGAAATATGCGCCGCCCGAATCGCTCTCTCTCTTCATGTATCAGCAGCCGCGGCGCGCGAAGCGGCTCTTCTTCGACGTGATCCCGAAAGCCGTCGACGAATACCTCGGCTATCTCGACGCGTTCGCGAAGGAAGACGCGGCCCAGCAACGCGAGAATCCCGCTTGGCACATCCACGACGGCGATCCGCCGCGCGCCGAGCTGCCGCTCACCTTCGGCATCCTTTTGAACCTCGCCAGCGTCGTGAACGCCGAGAGCAAGGACGTGCTCTGGGGCTTCATCGCCAACTACCGCGCGGGCGCCAGTCCCGCGAAAATGCCGATCCTCGACCGCCTCGTCGGCTACGCGCTCGTCTACTATCGCGACTTCGTCAAGCCGGCGAAACAATACCGCGCTCCGACCGACCTGGAGCGCGCGGCGCTCGCCGATCTCGAAAAGACCTTGGCCGCGGTCGCGCCCGGCACCTCAGCCGAGGATATCCAGAACCAGGTCTACGAGGTCGGCAAGCGCCACGGCTTCGCCAATCTGCGCGATTGGTTCAAGGCGCAATACGAAGTGCTGCTGGGCCAAAGCCAAGGCCCGCGCATGGGCACGTTCATCGCGCTCTATGGCCTCGACCAGACCCGCGCGCTCATCCGCCGTGCACTCGCCGGCGAAAACCTCGCGGCCGCGTAGCGTTGCCTCCGAGCGCGCCGAGGATTCGGCCGCGGTACTTGTTGTCGCAGGCACCCGAGAGAAAAGCCCTGTCTTTATAAAGGCTTCGGTCGGTTCGGCGCTCCCGCGCGCGCCGTTATTGTGCGCCGCACCAATTTTGCCTTGACAGCGATCTGATGGCCGCTATATTGGGCAATGTTGCAGCGCAACATAGCCACTGCAGCGCAGCATAGATCAACCATCAAACCGCCGAAGCCGGCGGAGCCGACAGGAGACGAACCCATGATCGCGCAGGATTTCACCAAGGTCGCCGGCCTCGAGCAGATCGAAGCCGCGGTCAAGACGAGCCAAGAGACGGCGTTGAAGCTCTTCAAAGCCGGCAAGGACACCGCGCAGAAGCTCTACAAGGCCGGCAGCGATGCCACTGTGAAGGGCTTCGACAAGAGCACCGCTTTCGCGCGCGAGCAGGTCGAGAAGGCCTTCCCGCAGGCAGTCGGCAAGTTCGACGAGGCGACGGCTTTCGCCAAGGAGAGCCTCGACGCCGGCTTCGCCAGCGCCGACATCGCCAACAAGGGCTTCGAAGCGCTCGCCGAGGAAGTCGCCGCCTACGGCAAGAAGGCCGCCGAAGCGAGCTTCGCCAATGTGAAGGCGCTCTCCGGCATCAAGACGGTGCAGGACCTGCTCGAGGTGCAGACCGGTTTCGCGCGCGCCGCGTTCGACACCGCGTTCGCCGGTGCCACCAAGATGGCCGAGCTCGCGGTGAAGACCGCGAACGAAGCGGTCGAGCCGATCCAGACGCGCGTCGCGAAGGCCGTCGAGAAGTACGGCAAGCCGCTCGCCGCCTAAGATATCAGTACGGTTGCGTCGCAATGACGCTAGATTCCGCGCGGAATCGAGCGTTATATTGACCATCAAGAAACGCGCGGTCCTCCTCCCTCACGCGCGTCGGGCCCGGGGCTTCGGCTCCGGGCCCATCCATTTTGTGCCCGATTTCATTGGCTATTCTGACACCCTCGCGGAACACTTCGATCCTGCGTTAGAATTTCCAGACGGGATTCGTTTGCTCGCGGCCGCGCGGGCGCGCTAACCAAAGACGCATGAACTCCACGCTCGCTGCACTCGTCGGCGCTGCGCCGGGCGCTGCAAGCGCGATCCGCTATGGCGGGCGCGACATCGCCTACGGCGAGATTTCCGCGCGCGCGGCGCGCATCGCCGGCGCGCTCGCGGCGCTCGGCATCAGGCCCGGCGATCGCGTGGCGCTTTGGCTGCCGAACGCGCCGGCGTGGATCGAGCTGCTGTTCGCGCTGGCGCGCTTGGGCGCCGTCGCCGTCGCCGTCAACACGCGCTTCCGCGCGGTCGAGGTCGCCGACATCGTCGGGCGCTCGCGCGCCCGCGCGCTGGTGCTGTGGCCGGGGTTCAAGAACATCGATTTCCTCGGCATTCTCGAGGCGGTCGATCCCGCTTCACTCGACCGGCTCGAAACCATCGTCGTCTACGACGAGGGCGAGGCGCCGGCAGCGCTGCCGGCGGGGCTCGCAACGAAGCGCATGCTGCGCTACGCGGATCTCGCCACCGCAGCACCCTTGGAGCGTGGCGGCGGCACGGCCGAAACAGGCGCCGCGATCTTCACCACCTCGGGGACGACCAAGGCCCCGAAATTCGTGCTGCACACGCAGCGCAGTCTCGTCGATCACGCGCGCGCGGTGGCGCCGGCCCTCGGCTACAACGCGCCCGACGCCGTGATGCTGCAGGCGCTGCCGTTCTGCGGCGTTTTCGGGCTCTCGCAGGCGTTGGCGACATTTGCGGCGCGCCGGCCGATGATCCTCCTGCCGGCCTTCGAGGCCGAATCAGCCGCGCGCGCCGTCACCGCCGCGCGCGTCACGCACATGAACGGCAGCGACGAGATGTACCGGCGCATGCTCGATGCGGCTCCCGCGCAGCACCCGTTCCCGAGCCTGCGCCGCGCCGGTTTCGCCGCGTTCAACAGCGATCCCGCCGAGTTCGTGCCGCTCGGCGACGCGCGCGGCCTGCCGCTCACCGGCCTTTACGGCATGAGCGAAATCCAGGCGCTGTTTGCGAGCCAGTCGCCCGATGCGCCGGCTGCGGAGCGCGCGCGGGGCGGCGGCCGCCCGGTTTCGCCGCTGGCGCGCGTGCGCGTGCGCGATCCGGAGACCGGCGCGATTTTGCGCGACGGCGGGCACGGCGAGATCGAGGCGAAGGGCCCGAGCCTTATGGCCGGCTACGCCGACGATCCGGGGGCAACCGCGGCGGCGCTGACCGACGACGGCTATCTGCGCACCGGCGATCTCGGCTACACGGTGCCGGGTGGTTTCGTCTTCCTGGCGCGCATGGGCGACGCGCTGCGCCTCGGCGGCTTCCTCGTCAACCCGACCGAGATTTCGAGCCACATCGAGGCGCACCCGGCGGTGGCCGCCTGCCAAGTGGTGGGCGCCAAGACGAAGCGGGGCGAGCGCGCGGTGGCTTTCGTCGTGAAGCGGGCGGGGGTGGAGGCGGGGGAGGGCGCGCTGATCGCGCATTGCCGCGCCGGGCTTGCGTCGTTCAAATGCCCGGAGGCGGTAATCTTCCTCGACGCCTTCCCGGTTGCGGAAAGCGCGAACGGGGTCAAAATCCAGCGCGCGAAGCTGCGCGCCTTGGCGATGGAGCGCTTGGGCGCCTAGCGCAGGCGCCGGCAACGTCAGTGAGTCGTGCGCTCCAGGCGGGCGATTTCGTCCTTTATCTTGAGCTTTTCCTTCTTGAGGGCGTGGATCGTCACATCGTCCGGGTGAGGCTTCTTGGTTTCTTCGGCGATTTGCTCCTCCAGCCCGGCATGGCGGGCCTTCAGCGAATCCAGTCGCTCAATCGAGCTCACGTGCGCTCCTTTCGTTGGGGTTGCCACGAACAAGCGCATGAAGCTTAAACCGGCCTCGCGGTTCCGGCCAAGGGGCCGCATCGCCGCGAATGAACCCGGAACGGATCACACTGCGGGAGGCTTGGTCGCCGCCATCGACGGGCGCTTGGCGAAGGCGTCGTACCAACGCCCGAGCGTCTCGCACTTCTTGCGCCAGCCGAGGTCGGGGAAGCGCAGGTCGAGATAGCCGAGCATGCAGCCCGTTGCGATCTTGCCTGCGTCGACCTTGTCGTCGAAGAGCCAGGCTTGGCCTTCGAGCGCGTCGAGGCCTTGCGTCACCTTCTGCTTCTGGCCGGCGACCCAATCGGCCCACTGCTTCTCGGGCGGCCGCATCGCCGCCTCGTAGCGCATGAGGATGGCGGCATCGGCCATGCCGTCGGCGAGCGCTTCGGTGCGCTTCACGCGCCAGCGCTCGGGCCCCTTGGCGGGAATAATCTTCCCGCCGCCCGCGAGAGCGTCGAGATACTCGACGATCACGGCCGAATCGAACAGGAGATCGCCGTCGTCGGCGACGAGCGCGGGCAGCTTGCCGAGTGGATTGACCTTGGCGAGGTCCGCGTTCATCGCGACCGGCGTGGTCGCGACCGTGACCAGCTCGATCTTCTTGTCGAGTCCCAATTCCATCGCCGCCACGCGCACCTTGCGCACAAATGGCGAAAGCGCCGCGAAGAATAGCTTCATGTCGGTTTCCCCTCTTGGTTTGTCGGCGGTCAGCCTAGCGATTTGGACGCGATCTCGTAAACGTCGCGCGAGAGTTTGGGCGTGGCGAGAATGCGCTGGAGCTCGCCCTTCATCTTCGCCTGGCGGCCCGGATCGAAGCGCTGCCAGCGGCCGAGCGGCGCCAGCAGGCGCGCGGCCACTTGCGGATTGATCGGATCCAGCTCGAGGATGCGGTCGGCGTGGAAAGCATAGCCCGAGCCGTCGGCGGCGTGATAGCGGAGCGGATTGGCCGTGGTGAAGCTGCCCACCAGTGCCCGTACCTTGTTCGGCTTCTTGAGCGAATAGGCCGGGTGCGAGAGCAGTGCCGTGATGTGCGCGAGCGTATCGGGCAGCGTGGAGACGGCCTGTAGCGTCAGCCATTTGTCCAGCACCAGCGCGTCGTCCTTGAAGCGCGCGTAGAAGTGGTCGAGCGCTTCCGCCCGTTCGGGCACGTCGAGATCGACGAGATGGCGCAACGCCGCCATGCGGTCGGTCATGTTGTCGGCGGCGCGATAGTGCCGTGTCAACCGCTGGCGCTGGCCCGAATCGGTCTCGGCGAGCGCGGCCAGATAGGAAAGCGCCGTATTCTTGAGCGAACGCCGGCCCATCGACGCGGCATCGGGGCTATAGGCACCAGGGTCGCGGTTGGCCTCGTAGACGCGCAGGAGCTCGTCCTCGAGCGCTTCGGCGACGAGGCGGCGCAGCGCTTCGCGCGCCGCGTGGATGCCCTCCACGTCGACCGTCGCCATCCGTTCGGCAAGGTAGAGCGAGCTCGGCAGCGCCAGGGCCTCGGCGGCGAATGCCTTTTCGAGTGCATCGTCGCCGAGGATGTCGCCGAGCGCCTCGACGAAGGCGGGATCGA
This sequence comes from Alphaproteobacteria bacterium, assembly GCA_036555425.1. Taxonomy (GTDB): domain Bacteria; phylum Pseudomonadota; class Alphaproteobacteria; order Bin65; family Bin65; genus SBBV01. The sequence goes on from DATBLL010000264.1 coordinate 8,818, forward strand.
AGCGCATCGCCTCGCTGCGCTGGCGCGCCGCGACCTGGGCCAGCAGCAGATCGGTCGCGTATTGCTGGCCCGCCTCCCAGCGGGCGAATGGATCCGCGTCGTGCGCCATCAAGAAGGCGCGCTCGGCGCCGCTCTGCCCGAGCTTGATGTTGACCGGCGCCGAAAAGTCGCGATTGACCGAGAGCGCCTTCGGCTCGGGCACGTTGACGAAGCGGAAGGTCTGCCGCGGCGCCGTCACCGGGAGCACGCGCGTTTCCGCCGCGGGCACGTCGTCGCCCTCGAGGCGCAGCGGAATGCCGTGCCCTTGCGCGTCGAGCAGGCCCACCGCGAGCGGAATGTGCATCGGCTTCTTGTCGGGCTGTCCCGGTGTCGGCGGGCAGCGCTGCGAGACGCTGATCTCGTAGGCGCCCGCACCGGCATCGTAGCGGCCTTCGATCTCGAGTTCGGGCGTGCCCGCCTGGCTGTACCAAAGCTTGAACTGGCTAAGATCGGCGCCGTTGGCGTCCGCCATCGCCGCGACGAAGTCGTCGCAGGTGGCGGCCTCGCCGTCGTGGCGCTCGACATAAAGCCGCATGCCCTTCTGGAAGCCGGCTTCGCCGAGAATGGTGTGGATCATGCGGATGACCTCGGCGCCCTTCTGGTAGACGGTCGCCGTGTAGAAATTGTTGACCTCGATGTAGCTGTCGGGCCGGACCGGGTGGGCGAGAGGCCCCGCATCCTCGGGAAACTGCGCGGCGCGCAGGCCCCTCACCGTGCCGATGCGTTCGACCGGCCGCGAGCGCATGTCGGACGAGAACTCCTGGTCGCGGAAGACCGTCAAGCCTTCCTTGAGGCTCAGTTGGAACCAGTCGCGGCAGGTGATGCGGTCGCCGGTCCAATTGTGGAAATATTCGTGCGCGACGACGGTTTCGATTCCGGCATAGTCGGCGTCGGTCGCGGTTTCGGGGTCGGCGAGGATGAACTTGTCGTTGAAGACATTGAGGCTCTTGTTCTCCATCGCGCCAATGTTGAAATCGCTGACGGCGACGATGTTGAAGAGATCGAGATCGTATTCGAGGCCGAAGCGCTCCTCGTCCCAGCGCATCGCGCGCTTCAAGGCGTCCATGGCGTGGGCGGTGCGCGGCAGTTTGCCGTGCTCGACGAAGATACGGAGATGCACCTGGCGGCCCGAGCGCGTCGTGAAATTGTCCTCGCGGCAGGCGAGGTCACCGGCGACGAGCGCGAAGAGATAGGAAGGCTTCGGGAACGGATCGTGCCATACCGCGAAGTGCCGACCGTTGGCGAGCTCGCCTTGCCCCACCAGGTTTCCGTTCGAGAGCAGCACCGGGCACGCCGCGCGGTCGGCGCGTATCGTGGTGCGGTAGGTGGCCATGACGTCGGGGCGGTCGAGGAAATAGGTGATGCGGCGGAAGCCCTCGGCTTCGCATTGCGTGCAGAAGACGCCGATCGAGCGATAGAGGCCGGACAACTTGGTGTTGACCGCCGGGTGGATCTCGGTCTCGACCACGAGGGTGAACGATTTGGGCGGCCGGGGGATGGTCAGGCTCTTTTCGTCGAGCGCGTAGTCGCCGGGTGCCAGCCGCTTTCCATCGAGTGCGATCGAGACGAGCTTCAGCTCGTCGCCGTCGAGCGCAAGCGGCCGCACGGCGCCGTCGTGCGCCGCGCGAATCGCGAGCTTCGCCCGGACCCGCGTCGCCTCGGCGCCGAGATCGAAATCGAGGTCGACCGTCTCGATGCTGTAGTCTGGCGGCCGATAGTCCTCGCGCCGGATCGCCTGGGGCGCCGCCAGCATTACCGGAACACGTCCTTGCGCCGGCGCACCTCGGCGAAGACCTTGGCCGGCTCGGCGCCGGCAAGGCCCACTGCGGCGGCGACGCCCGGCGTATCCGCGCGCAGGAAGGGATTGGTTTTGCGCTCTTCCCCCAGTGTGCCCGGCACCGTCGGCGTGCCCAAGGCGCGCAGGCGGTCGACTTCGGCGGCGCGCGCCTTCAAGTCGGCGTTGCCGGGGTCGACGGTGAGCGCGAAGCGGGCATTGGATTGCGTATATTCGTGCGCGCAATAAACCTGCGCGGTCGCGGGCAGCGCGCGCAGGCGCGAGAGGCTCTTCCACATCTGCTCCGGCGTGCCTTCGAACAGGCGCCCGCAGCCCATGATGAAGAGCGTGTCGCCGCAAAACAGCGCGTCGCTTCCGGGGAACCAATAGGCGATGTGGCCGCGCGTATGGCCCGGCACGAAGAAGACCTGGCCGCGCTCGGTCCCGAATGTGTAGCTGTCGCCGTCGCTCACCTCCACGTCGATACCGGGAATGCGCTCGCGGTCGTGGCTTGGGCCAACGATGGTGCAGCCGGTCGCCTTCTTGATTTCGAGATTGCCGCCGGTGTGGTCGGGGTGATGGTGCGTGTTGAGGATGTGCGTGATCCGCCAGCCGCGGCGCTTGGCCGCCGCCAGCACCGGCTCGGCCACGGCGGGATCGACCACGGCTGTGACGTTCGCCGCGGGTTCGCGCACGAGCCATACGTAATTGTCCTGGAGGACGGGAATGCGCTCGATCTCGAACCGAGCCATGGCGGCCTCGCGATGTGAGGGATTAGACCCCGCGAACCTAACATCCGGCGCCGGAATTGGTAGAGTGGCGCGCGAAATGCCGCCATGTGGAACGACGTCCTCGACCTGCGCGACTTCTACTCGACCGGCCTCGGCCTCAACGCGCGCCGCCTGCTTCGGCTGAAGCTCCGGGCGCTCTGGCCCAAGGTCGCGGGCGAGCGCGTGCTCGGCTTCGGCTACGCCGTGCCCTATCTCGGCCTCTGGCAGGGCGAGGCCGAGCGCGCCATCGCGCTGATGCCGGCGGAGCGCGGCGTGCTGCACTGGCCCTCGGACGGCCCCAACGCCACCGCCCTCGGCGAGGAGACCCACCTCCCGCTGCCCGACCGCTCGATCGACCGCGTGCTGCTCGTCCACGCGGTCGAGACGAGCGAGGCCTTGCGCGCCATGCTGCGCGAGGTCTGGCGCGTCATGGCGGATGGCGGGCGCATGATCGTCATCGTGCCGAACCGGCGCAGCCTCTGGGCGCGGCTCGAGCGCACGCCGTTCGGCCACGGAAGGCCGTTCTCGGTGGGGCAGATCACGCGGCTGCTGCGCGATTCGATGTTCACGCCGCTGCGCACCGAGACGGCGCTGATCCTGCCGCCGTTCCGCTCGCGCCTGCTGCTCGCCTGGGCGCCGGCCTGGGACAAGTACGGGTCGCGATTTCTCCCGTTCCTGGCCGGCGCCATCGTCGTCGAGGCGAGCAAGCAGGTCTACGCCGCGCACGCCGTACCGGCGCGGGCTCAGCGCCGTCGCGTCTTGACCGTGCCGTCCTTGGCCCGGCCCGCCACGCGCCGCGACCGCATCGGCTGAGGGCCTTTGCGCCCGATGTGGTCGAGGTCGAAGGGCGCGTGCTGGTAGGTTTCGTTGATCCAGTTCGAAACCAGGAGATGGGCGTAGGAGCGCCACGAATTGCGCGGCGTCTTGGCCGGATCGTCGTCGGGGAAATAGTTCTCGGGGATGCGCACCGTGTCGGGGCGCGCCTTGAGGTCGCGCTGATACTCGTCGCTGAGCGAGAACGTGTCGTATTCCAGGTGGTTGAACATGTAGACCGCGCGCGCGGCCCGCTCCTGGATGAGGCAGATGCCGGCCTCGTCGGATTCGGCGAGGATCTCGAGCTCGGGGTGCTTCGTGATGTCGCGGGCGCGCACCTCGGTGTAGCGCGAGACCGGCACCGGGAACGTGTCGGTGAACCCGCGCAGGATTTCGGAGCCGCGCTTGACGACGCGGTGCTCGAAGATGCCGGAGAGCTTCCGTGGCAGCAGGTATTTCGGCACCCGGTAGCGGTGATAGAGCGCGGCCTGGGCGCCCCAGCAGATGTTGAAGCTGCTGAAGACGTTGGCGGCGGCCCAGTCGAAGATCTCGCAGAGCTCGGGCCAGTATTTGACCTGCTCGAATTCCATCTCCTCGACCGGGGCGCCGGTGACGACGAGGCCATCGAACTTCTCGGTCCGGATCTCGTTCCAGGGCCGGTAGAAGGCGGTCATGTGTTCGCGCGGGGTGTGCGTCGGCGTGTAGGTCGCGGTGGTGAGCAGCGTGAACTCGATCTGCAGCGGCGTGGCGCCGATGAGGCGCGCCAGCTGCGTCTCGGTCTTGATCTTCTCCGGCATGAGATTGAGCATCGCGATCCGGAGCGGGCGGATGTCCTGGCGGATGGCGTCGTGCTCGGCGATGACGACGACGCCCTCCTCCTGAAGCGTGCGGCCGGCGGGCAGGTCGTCGGGAATCTTGATCGGCATTTCTTTTTCGGGGGCGGCCGGATGGAGCGGCCTCTGGTTGCGGCGATGGCGATAGCTAGGCAGCCAAGCGTTCGGCGTCAATGCCGGCGAGGCGCACAAGCCCACTCCATCCCGGTTTTGTAAGCCCCTGAATTTCCATCGCTTGCCGGGGGGCCGGCGCCGCTTTCGCCGCGCCCTCTTCATACACTTTCAACCATTCCGACCCATGGTGCGGTGGGCGCGAGGACCCTGGCGCAAGAAGGGCCCCGCTTTCGAGGGACAGATGCAGGATCTCCGCCGCCGGTTCCGGCGCCGCTTCGCGATTGCCAGCACGTTCGTCACCGTGACGGCGGCAATCGGGGTCGCCTTTCTCATCGCCAATACCTATTGGCACATGCTGATGAGCATCGGCGAGCGCCGGCACGGCGAGATCGCGACGGAATTCTACACCGTCGCCACCGACCACTTCGCCGATTTTCTCGCCAAGGCGCGCAGGCTCGATCCCGACGCGGTCCGCGGCCATCCGGAAACCCTGCGCCTGGCCGCGCTGGCGAAGTCCTTCGTGCGCGGCACGCGCGTCGTGCGCCTCGCCATCCACGACTGGGACGGGCGGACGCTGTTTTCGACCGCCCCCGACGAGATCGGGTCCTATCCCGCCAACCGCCGCGATCTCGCGGCCGCGCGCGCCGGCGAGATCACGGCCACGCGTATGAGCTTGGCCTCGTTCCTCGGCGTCGACGGCAAGGCCTCGGACCGCAAGCTCGTGGAGAGCTTCGTTCCCGTACGCGGGACCGACGGCAAGCAGGCGATCATCTCGCTCTACAGCGACGCCACCGGCTATCACGTCATCGTCGAGTCCAATCTTTTCATCCTCATCGCGGTCGTGGTCGGGGCGCTCTTCGCCGTCCTCGGCATGCTCATCTTCTATGTGGGACGCGATCGGGTTCTCGCCGAACAGCAGCAGAAGAACGCGGCGCTGACCGAAAGCGTGCGCCTCGCCGAGGAGGCGAGCCGCCTGAAGTCGCGCTTCGTCGCCAGCATGGGCCACGAGCTCCGGACGCCGCTCAACGCCATCATCGGCTTTTCCGAGGCCATGAAGGCGAAGGTGTTCGGCG
>DATBLL010000266.1:0-45235 GCA_036555425.1 Alphaproteobacteria bacterium
CCGCCCCTGCCACCCCCGCTTTTCGCGGCACTTTCAAACACTTCCGGAGCAAGCGCCGTGCCCTGGCATCTCAGGGGGCTTCGCCCCTGGATTCTGCTGACCCTGCTGTGCGCGGCGCTCTACCTCCCGGGCCTCGGCCCGGTGCCGGCCGTCGATCGCGACGAAGGCCGCTTCATGCAGGCCTCGCGCCAGATGATCGAAACCGGCGACCTCGTGCGCATCCGCTACATGGACGAGGCGCGCAACAAGAAGCCCGCGGGAATCCATTGGCTTCAAGCTGCCGCGGTCGCGGCGCTCTCGACTTCGGCTTCGCCCGAGCGCTGGCCCTATCGAGTACCCTCGGCGCTCGGCGCGCTCGCGGCCGTGCTACTGCTGTTCGCAGCGGGCGAACGCCTGTTCGACCGCAAGACCGGATTTCTCGCGGCGGCCCTGCTCGCCGGCTCGCTGATGCTGGTGTGGGAAGCGCATATCGCGAAGACCGACGCGGTGCTGCTCGCAACCGTGACGGCAGCGCAATATGCGCTGCTCCGGCTCTTCGTTGCGGACCGCGACGGCGCGACGGCGCCGGGCTGGGCGCCTTACCTGCTCTGGGCCGCGCTCGGTGCCGGCATCCTGATCAAGGGCCCGATCACGCCGCTCGTCACCGCGCTCACCGCGACCGGACTCTGGCTCTTCGGCTTCTGGCGCGGGCTGTGGCCCCAGACAAAGCCGCTCATCGGCGTGCCGCTGATGATCGCGATCGCGGCGCCGTGGTTCGTCGCGATCATCCTCGCCGATCCCACATTCGTGCGCGAATCGGCGGGGCACGATTTCTTCGCGAAACTCGTCTCGTTCCAAGAAACGCATGGCGCCCCGCCGGGCTATTACCTCCTCGCCTCGCTCGCGACCTTCGCGCCGGGCTCGCTGTTCATGGGCGTGGCGCTCGTCTGGGCGTGGCGGCAGCGGCGCGAGCGCGAGATCGCGTTTTGCCTGTTCTGGCTGATCCCGTTCTGGATCGTCCTCGAGATCGTGCCGACGAAGCTGCCGCACTACATCCTGCCGGCGTATCCGGCGCTCGCGCTGATCGTGGCGCGCGCGGTGCTCGCGGTCGAGGAAGGGTTGTTGCCCTGGGCGCAATGGCGCTGGCCGCGCATCGGCTATGCCGCCTGGGGCGCGATGATCGTGGCGTTCGCCGCCGCGTGCGTCGCTCTCGTGGCCTGGGCCGGACGGCCCAGCTGGCTCTACGTGCTCCCGCTGATTGCGGCGGCGGTGGCGGCGCTGATCGTGGCACGCGCCTGGCGCGGCGAAGCGCGGCGCGCGCTGCTGACGGCGTCGTTCACCGCGCCGTTGCTGCTGGCGACGCTGTTTCACTTCGTCTTGCCGCGGGCCGACGCGATCTGGCCGAGCCGGCACGCCGCCGAAACGGTGGCGCGGCTTCATCCCGATCCCAAGACCCGGCCGCCGCTGATTGCGACCGGCTATCGCGAACCAAGCCTGGTGTTTCATCTCGGGACCGCGACGACGTTTGCCGACCCGCCCGCCATCGTCGATCAGCTGAAATCCAAAGGCGGTCGCTGGCTCGCGCTGGTGGAGGAACGCCGGCGCGCGGCCTTCGAAGCGGCGGCCAAGGAGCGCGGCCTCGCCGTGAAGGCGGAGGATTCCTGGCGCGGCTTCAACTATTCGCAGGGACGGCGCGTGACGCTGACGCTCTACGGCCCGGCCGCGCGATAGGCTCAGCCCCGCCTTGCTTGAGCGCAGGCCCGGTTTGGGGCTTTATTGGCGGGCATCTTGCGCGCCGCATCGGCCGCGCGACGGTGGGAGGCTCGGTTCATGGCAGTTCCGCTGAGGAAGATGGTGCGCGCGGCGCCTGCGGAAATCGAGCTGCGCGATTTGCCGAAAATGGCCTGGGGCGCGCTGCTGGGGGCGCTGAAATCCCTGATCAGCGTGAGCTTCATCGCCTTCGTCATCATCGGCTTGGCGCTCGTCAGCGTCAGCTACTACTACATCGACCGCCCGGTCGCGACTTGGCTGCACAGATTCGAGAAGTCGGGGGTCACCAAGTTCTTCCAGGCCATCACCGATTTCGGCTCGGCGGGGGTGATGCTGGCGCTGCCGTTCATGGCCGCGGTAGTGCTGCTGTTCCTGGCCATCGTGATGCGCAATTCCGAGCGCGGCCGCGTGTTCCTGCGCGGCGCCGGGCAATCCATCTTCGTGTTCTGCTGCGTGGCATTGCCGGCCGCGGTCGGCCTCTTCGCCAAGGTGCTGATCGGCCGGGCGCGGCCGCGCATCCTCTTCGACGGCGGCGTCTACGGCTTCACGCCGATCAATTTCAACTACGATTGGCACTCGATGCCGTCGGGGCACTCGCTGGCCGCGGCGGGTTTCGCCGCGGGCTTGGCGCTCGTCTTGCCGCTGCCGGCGTTCCCGGTCATCGCATTTTTCGGCGCGATGATCGCGTTCAGCCGCGTCGCGACGACCGCGCATTATTTCGGCGACGCGCTCGCCGGCGGCGCCTTGGCGATCGTCTGCGCCATCGTGCTGAAGGGCGCCTTCCGCGGCATGGGTACCAAGAAGATCTTCCCGACCTGGGACCCCAACAAGAAGCTGCGCCTGCGCTCGATCAGCCTCTCGATGAAGCGGCGGTGATGGACGATCCGTACCGCGCCTGGATCGGCAAGAAACGGACCGCGCGCGACCTCGTGACCGCCTCGCCGGTGGCGCGCCTCGCGGCGACGCTCGACCGCGACGATCCGGCGGCGAAGATCGGCGACGAACTGCCCCCGGTCTGGCACTGGCTCTATTTTCTCGAAGCCGTGCCGATGCGCGGGGTCGGTCCCGACGGCCATGCGGCGCGCGGCGAATTCCTGCCGCCGGTGCCGCTGCCGCGGCGCATGTATGCCGGCGGCCGCTTCGAATTCCGGGCGCCGATCCGCATCGGCGAGACGATCTCGCGGACATCCGAGATCGTCGACGTCGCGCTGAAGCAGGGCCGCACCGGCGCCCTCGCCTTCTGCACCGTGCGCCACACGATCGCGAACGGCGCCGGGCCCTGCGTCGTCGAGCATCACGACATCGTCTATCGCGGCGCGCCGGTGCCCGGCGAGGCGCCCGCGCCAGCGCAGCCGCCGCCCGCCGGCGCCGAATTCGGCCGCACCATCGCGCCCGATCCGGTGCTGCTGTTCCGCTTCTCGGCGCTCACCTTCAACGGCCATCGCATCCACTACGACCATCCCTATGTGACGAAGATCGAGGGCTATCCGGGCCTCATCGTGCACGGGCCGCTGCTCGCGATCCTGCTGCTCGATCTCGTCCGCCGCGAGCGCCCGCGCGCGCGCATGAGCGCGTTCAGCTTCCGCGCGTTCCGCCCCGTCTTCGACACCGGCCCGTTCCGCATCGCGGGCAAGGGCACAGGCGACGGCCTCTTGCTCTGGGCCGAAGACAACGGCGGCGCCCTCGCGATGCGGGCGGAGGCGAAAATCGCCTAAGGCCGCGTGCGCCCAGACCGTCCTTCCAGCAGCCCCCGCTCGCGCATCAGCGCGCCGCCGACGAAATCAATGAACGCGCGCACGCGCGCGGTGCGGCGCAGATCGCGGTGGGTCGCGATCCAGAGCTCGCGCGTGAGCTCGGCGGGCGGCGGCAGCACGCGCACGAGCTCCGGCGAGGGATCGCCGAGGAAGCAGGGTAGCAGAGCGAGCCCGACGCCCGCCTCGGCCGCGCGCATTTGGTTGACGATGCTGTTGGCGCGGTAGACGGGCGCCTTGCCGCCGGCCGCCCGCTCGAGCCAGGCGAGCGCCGGCGTCGCGGTCGCGGCCTCGTCCCAACCGATCAGCGCGTGCTCGGCGAATTCGGCCGGCGGCGGCGGCGCGGGCCGCCCGAGATAGGATGGCGCGGCGTAGACGGTCCAAGCGATGGCGGCGAGCTTGCGGCCGACGAGCTCCGGCTCGGTGACGCGCTGGGCGCGCAGCGCCACGTCGGCCTCGCGTCGCGTCAGCGCCAAGATGCGATTCTCGATCGTGACCTCGACCGCGAGCGCGGGATTGGCGGCGAGAAAGGCCGCGAGCGGCTCGACGAGCAGCGCGTGCGCGACGCTGTCGGCCGTCGTCACGCGCACCGTGCCGGTCAGGCGCGTATCGAGTCCGGTGACGGCGCGCTCGGCCTCGTCGGCCGCCTCGGCCATGCGCTCGGCGGCGGCGATGACGCGGCGGCCCGCGGCGCTCGGCACGTAGCCGCCCGGGAGCCGCTCGAAGACGCGCACGCCGAAGCGAGCTTCGAGCGCGTTGAGGCGCCGGAACGCCGTCGATTGCACAACGCCCAAGCGCCGCGCCGCCGCGACCAGGCTGCCGCCTTCGGCGACCGCGAGCACGAGCCGGTAATCGTCCCAATCCATCGCGCGAGTGTGCATTTTTGCAATGCGAATTTGCAAGCCCGCCTATTCGGCCCGGGCGGCGGGCGGATCATCTTCGCAGGCGAGCGGCGGCGGCCCGCCGCCCCTAACCCCGAGGAGAAGTTCCATGGTTGCCAAGATCGACCGCGCCGCGCTCAAGGCCAAGCTCGACCGCAAGGAGCCTGTCGTGCTGGTGGAGGCGCTACCGCCGCGCCATTTCGCCGACGCGCACCTGCCCGGCGCCCTCAACATCCCGCACGACCAGGTCGACGCCCTCGCCCCGCGCCTCCTGCCCGACAAGAACGCCGAGATCGTCGTCTATTGCGCCAACACGCCCTGCCGCAATTCGACCATCGCGGCCGAGCGCCTGGCCAAGCTCGGGTACACGCGCGTCAGCGACTACAAGGAAGGCAAGGAGGATTGGGTGAAGGCCGGCTTCGCGCTCGAAGCCGGCGTCGCCGCTTAGCGGCGCGCCGCCTAGCGCTTCGCCGCCGCCTCCAGCGCCGCCACGCCGGGGAGCGTCTTGCCCTCGAGCCATTCGAGGAAGGCGCCGCCGGCCGTGGAGACGTAGCTGAAATCGCCGGCGACGCCGGCATTGTTGAGCGCCGCCACGGTGTCGCCGCCGCCGGCGACGCTCAGGAGCCGCCCGGCCTTGGTCAGCCGCGCCGCCGCTTGCGCTACCGTGTTGGTGGCGGCGTCGAACGGCTTCAGTTCGAACGCGCCGAGCGGCCCGTTCCAGACCAGCGTCTTGACGCTCTCGAGCAGCTTGGCGAGCGCGCGCGCCGAAGCGGGCCCGATGTCCACGATCATCTGATCGGCGCCGACCTTGTCGCGCGCCACCGCCGCATGCGAGGCGCCGGCCTTGAACTCGGCCGCGGCGACGACGTCCGCCGGCAGATGCACGGTCGAGCCGCGCGCCTTGGCCTTGGCGAGAACCTCGCGCGCGGCATCGGCCATGTCGTGCTCGCAGAGACTCTTGCCGACGGAAACGCCTTCGGCATTGAGGAACGTGTTCGCCATGGCGCCGCCGATCACGAGATGGTCGACCCTGGCGACAAGATTGCCGAGGAGATCGAGCTTGGTCGAAATCTTGGCGCCGCCGACAATGGCGGCGAGGGGGCGTTTCGGGTTTTCGAGCGCGGCGCCGAGCGCCTTGAGCTCCGCTTCCATGAGGCGCCCCGCCACGGCCGGCAGCAGCCGCGCGATGGCCTCGGTCGAGGCATGCGCGCGATGCGCGGTCGAGAAGGCGTCGTTGACGTAGATGTCGCCGAGCATCGCGAGACGCTGGGCGAAACCAGCGTCGTTCTCCTCCTCCTCGGCATGGAAACGGAGATTTTCGCACAGAAGAATCTCGCCCGGCGCCAGATTCTTCGCGGCGGCCTCGGCGGCGGGGCCGACGCAATCGAGCGCGAAATGCACCTTGAGCCCGCCGAGCGCGCGCGCGAGCGGCGCCGAGAGCGGCATCAGCGACATCTCCGGCACCGGCTTTCCGCCCGGGCGGCCGAAATGCGACAGCACGACGACGCGCGCGCCCTTTTTCGCGAGCTCGCCGATCGTCGGCGTCAAGCGCACGATGCGCGTCTCGTCGGTGACCTTGCCGTTCTTGATCGGCACGTTGAGATCGGCGCGCAGGACGACGCGCTTTCCAGCGACGTCGACATCGTCGAGGGTCTTGAAGGCGGGCATGATGCTGTTCGTTGCGGCGATGGGCGGCGCGGGTTCAAGCACAAAGCCCGCGGCCATGCAACGCGCCGGAGGCGCGCGGCGTTCCGCGGCTCATCGCGTCAGGCCACGATGCCGCCATTGCGGATCGGCCGCCCGGAGCGGTCGGGCCCGATGCTCAAGACGCGGCGGATGTCCTCGCCGGAGAGCCCGAGCGCGGCCGGGCGCTGGGTCTCGGGGATCACCGCCACGTCGCGGATTTCGGCGAGGCCGTCGAAGCGCAGCCAATGCGCGACCTCGCCGCTGGCGAGCTCGACGATGCAGAGCGCGGTCTGCGCCCTGGCGCGATAGATTTCGAGGTTGTGCTCGAGCGGCAGCCCGCCCATGCCGCGCCCGCCGCGCGCGATCGAGGTCGCGACCACGGCGTAGCCGTCGACGAAGGCGAGGCCCGCGAGCCAGCCGGGGCAGAAAGCCACTTCCTCGAACGCGCCGCTGTCGAGGTGAATGAAGCCGAAAAGGCCGCTCGCCGCTTCGTCGAGCCAGAGCCGCCGCTCGTGCAGCCGGGGCGCCACGGGCAACGCGAGCCCCTCGGCGACGACGGCGTCGGTCGCGGCGTCCATGACGAGCCCGGCATTGGCGATGCCGCGCAGCCATCCCGCCGGCTCGTCCGAGGCGGCGGCGACGCTGACATAGCGCAAGAGGCCGTCTTCGAGCGCGAAGCCGGTGAGGTGGCAGCGATCCTCGGGTAAGAGGCGTGTGAGGAAGGGCGGTCGCCAGAGCGGCGTGAAGCTGAACTCGGGGCTGGCCGCCGCCACGCAGCCGAACAGGCTGTTGGCGAAGAGGATGGTGCCATCGGCGGCCAAGGCGACGTCGGCGGCGTTCACCTCGCCGGTGGTATAGGCGACGCGCGGCACGAAGAGTTTGTCGTAGCCCGAGGCGCTGCGCCCGGGTGCCACCGCGTTCTCGAAGCGCCAAATCTGGAACGCGGTGGCCATCAGAAGCGTCTGGCCGTTGGCGTGGAGGCCGTAGGCGCCGTCGAAGGTGCGGAGAAAGAGTGAGAGTTTGCCGTCGCCCGCCGCGCCCACCAGCACGAGGCGCCCGCTCGGCCCGGTGGTCAGCGCGATGGCGACGCGGCGCTCGGCCAGCCAAGCGGCGAAGCCGCGCGATTGCGCGATCTCCAGCCGGCGCAGCGCCGCTGCCGTTTCCGAGCCGTCCATCCTCCCGCCCCCCGTGCGAGCGCTTGGAGTATCTTCATCCCCTGATAGGGCGTCGTCCGCGGTGGCGCGGACCGTGGCCCCGCCGCCGGGCAACATCGCGGCATCGCGGGAACGCTTCGGCGCGACTGCCGAAGCGTTCCGGGGCTAGATGCCGATGATGTTCTTCTGCACGTGATTGTCGATGTCGAGCGTCGCGGCTCCGCCGTCGATGACGTAGCGGGTGAAGGTGCCCATGTCGGTGACCGCGACGCTGTGGCCGGAGAGATCGGCCGAAACCTTGTCGCCGCTGTCGCCGACGATGGCGAGCTGGTGCCCACTGTCGGTCATGGTGAGGAGATCCTGGACGGTCAGCTTCAGCTCGACATTGCCGGTGCCGGTGATGTCGGCCTTCTCGACGCCGGTCACCTTGCCGCTCAGCTGCGAGAGATCGAGCACGCCGCTGTCGTCGAACTCGAAGATGTCGATGCCCGCGCCGCCATGGATCTCGGCGAAGCCCGCCTTGGCCACGAGCGCGTCGTCGCCGGCGCCGCCGCGCAGCACGTCCGCGCCGCCGCCGCCATAGATCACGTCATTGCCGGCGCCGCCGATGAGGAGTTCGGCTGCGGCGGTGCCGTGGAGCGTGTCGTCGCCCGCTGTGCCCGAGATGACGGGTTTGCCCGCAGCCTCGTTCGCCCCGGCGCCGCCCGTCTCGGCGGCCGCCGCGAACGGCGTCGAGTGCGGGCCGTCGCCGGCATCGCTCTTCGGGCCGCCATCGTGCGCGGTCTGCCAACCGCTGGAACGGTTGTCCGACTGCGTGTTGCCGAAATGCGACTCGTGGCTGCCGCCGCGGTCGTCCCAGTTGGTCCACTTCCAGCCGCCCGAATGCCCGGACTCGCCGTCGGACCCGTTGCGGCCGCCGCGATCGTCAGGGCCGTTCGGCCAGCTCCAGCCGCCGCCGGCCTCGTCGCCCGGGCCGCTGGCAACCTCGCTCTGGCCGCCGTGGCGATGATCGTCGCCGCCGCGCCGGTTGTGCTGGTCGCTATCGTGGTTCTCGCGCTGCCACTCCTCGGCCATGGGCAAGCCGATGAGCGCCGCGAAGGCCGCGTGGGTGGCGCCGGTCTGGTTCGAGCCGGACCAGTTGCCGCGAGTGTTGGACCAATCCCGGCGCGGGCCGTCGCAATCGGGCGGCGGCGGCATGTCGCAGGGCGGCGGAGGAATGTCGCAATCGCACACCTCGCCGTCCCGCACCGTGATCGTCACGACCGCCGTGTCAGAGCTGCCGTTGCCGTCGCCGACCGCGTAGCTGAAGCTGTCGGTGCCGGTGAAATTCGCGACCGGCGTGTAGGTGAAGGTGCCGTCGGAATTGAGCACCAGCGTGCCGTTGGCGGCGTCGGTGAAAGCCTCGACCCAGAGCGCATCGCCTTCGCGGTCGCTGTCGTTGGCGAGGACCGCGATCGTGACCGGTGTGCCGCAGGTGCTGGCCGAATCGTCGTCCGCCTGGGGCGGCGTGTTCTCGTCGGGTGGGCAGCCGCAGTCGTCGCCGATGACGACCGAGTATTCGTCGGATTCCACGATGTGGCTGGTGACGAAGCTCGATCCCTCGCCGGGCACGATGACGCCGGGCTGGGCGCCGTTCGTCGCCTGCGAGTTCTCGAGCACGATGCGGAAGTCCTCGATGTTCTCGTCGATGTCGTCCTGAACGGGCAGCAGATCGAAAGCGAGCTGCGTCGTCGACGCATCGGCGGCGAAGGTAACGCGCACCGTGCCGTTGCCGAGATCGGCGACGGTGATGCCGGTCTCGTTCGTGGCGGCGTCGGACAGCGCGTCGAAGAGGAAGCCGTTGCCGCCGAGATCGGCGAAGGACGCCGCGTCGTGGCCGTTGTGGAACGAGGCGAAGTCGACGCGCACGTCGATGGAGCGCGTCTGCCCCACCTGCAGCGCGAGATCGGAGATGCCGATCGTGTAGGTGGGATCGACCTCCTCGATGAGGCAGGGCGGCCCGCAGACGAACCACTCCGGCGGCGGCGCGTTGCAGTCGCCGCTGTCGAAGATGTAGCCGGCCCCCTCGACGATCTTGGTCACGTCGCAGTGGTCGAGCTGATCCCTGTTGGCGACGGTCAAGAGGAAGCTCTCGTCGCCCTCGAGCACGCCGTCGGTGAAGGTGCCAATGCGCACCTTGATGTCGGTGACGCCGGCCGGGATCGTGACGATCGTCCCGTTGGGCCCGGTCGCGTCGAGCCAGGTGGCGCCGCCGTCGATGCTGTACTCGAAGTTTCCGGCCGCGAAGTCGACGCCGGGCGTCGCCGCGTTGGTGTCGACGGTTGAGAGCGGTTGAACCGCGAGGTCGAGCTCGATCGGGTCGGCGACGGCGTTGGAGAGCGCCACGTCGAAGACGAGCTGGTCGCCCTCGAAGCCCACGGCGTCGCTGATCGTGATCTGGTGCTCGTCGGGATCGAGGATCTGGCTGTTGACGAAGCTGGTGCCTTCGCCGGGCACGACGGTGCCGGGCACGGCGCCGCCGGTGACCTGCTCGTTGCCGAGCACGAAGGTGAAGTCCTCGATCGGCTCGTCGATGCCGTCGTCGACCGCCAGCACGTCGAACGAGAGCTGGTTGGTCGAGGCGTCGGCGGCGAAGGTGACGCGCACCGCGCCGTTGCCGAGGTCGGTGACCGTGATGCCGCTCTCGCTCGTGGCCGCGGCCGAGATCGCGTCGAAGAGGAAGCTCGCGCCACCGACGAAATCGTCGAAGGAGGCGGTGCCGTGGCCGGCCTGGACGGTGTCGAACTCGACATGGATGTCGATCGAGCGCGTCTGGCCCGGGTCGAGCACGAGCTGGGAGACGCCGAAGGTGAAAGTGGGATCGACGCTCTCGATCAGGCACTCGGGGCCGTTGATGAAGTAGGTCGGGCCCTCGAGATTGTTCTGGCCATCGAAGATGTAGCCCGCGCCGTTGACGACGTTGGTGACGTCGCAATGGTCGAGCTCGTCGAGATTGGCGACCGTCAGCAGGAAGCTCTCGTCGCCTTCGGTAGCGCCGTCGGTGAAGGTCTCGATGCGCACCTTGATGTCGGTGGTGCCCTGCGGGATCGTGACGACCGTACCGTTGGGCCCGTCGGCGGCGAGCCAGGTGACGCCGCCGTCGATGCTGTACTCGAAATTGCCGGCCTCGAAATCGACCCCGGGCGTGGCCGCGTTGGTGTTCACGGTCACGAGCGGCTGGGCCTCGAGGTCGAGCGGCAGGTCCTCGTCGATCGGGTTCGACAGGTGCACGTCGAAGACAAGCTTGTCGCCCTCGTTGCCGACGGCGTCGCTGATCGTGACCTGGTGCTCGTCGAGATCGAGGAGCTGGCTGTCGACAAAGCTGGTGCCGGGGCCGACCACGATCGTGCCGGGCGTGGCGCCGCTGGTGACCTGCTCGTTGCTGAGCACGAAGCGGAAGTCCTCGATCGGCTCGTCGATGCCGTCGTCGACCGCCAGGATGTTGAAGGTGAGCTGGTTGGTCGAGGCATTGGCAGCGAAGGTGACGCGCACCGCGCCGTTGCCGAGATCGGTGACGGTGATGCCGGTTTCGCCGGCCGCGGCCGCCGCGATCGCGTCGAAGAGGAAGTTGGCGCCGCCCACGAAATCGTCGAACGAGGCCGCGCCGTGGCCGGGCTGCTGCGCCGCGAACTCGACGTGGATGTCGATCGAGCGCGTCTGGCCCGCCTGGAGCGAGACGTTGGTGACGCCGAACGTGTATTGCGGGTCCACCTCCTCGATCAGGCAGTCCGGGCCCTTGATGAAATAGGTGGGCCCTTCGCCTTCCGGCGGCGGCGGCGGGGGCGGCGGCGGGCTGCCCGGCGGGCTGCCCGGCGGGCCGGGCGGCGGAATGAGCGTGAAGGGGAGCGGGGGGAGCGGCCCCAGGTGATCGAGACCGGGCAGCGTGCCGCCGGGCGCGAATTCGGTGAAGAGCCGGCCGCCTTCGGCACCCTCGTCTGGCCCGGCGCCGGGCGCGAGATCGGCGAGCGCGATCTTGTCGCCCTTGGCAAAGTAGAGCCCGATGCTCTTGTTGTCCTTGAGCGCGCTGTAGCCCTCGAGCACGAGGACCGCGCCGTCCTTGAAGGTGAGGATGAGGCTGCCGTCCTTGTCGACGTGCGACTTCGACACTTCGCCGAAGCCGAAGTTCAACGCCATCGGCTTCTGATCGGTGAGCTTGAAGTGCTGGGTGTCGCCGGCGTGCGGCTTCTGGATGATGACGACGTCGCCCGGCGTGCCGGGCGCTGGGCGCTCGTTCGCGCGCGGGCCCGCGGTCGGCGACAACAGCTCGGTGAACGCGTAGTGCTTGCCGTCGGGCTGGATGATGGTGGTGCGCACCTCGCCCAGCATGCCGAAAGCGGTCATGTATTCCTTGAGGACGATCTTGCCGCCATTGTCGAATTCGAGGATGAGGTCGTCCTTGACCACCTCGCGCGCCTTCACGTCGGCGGCGTTGAATTCGAGCTTCAGCGGCCGGCCAGCGACGACGGTGATGTTGAGCGTCTGCCCGGCGCTGGGGCGCGGCACCTCGATGGGCGTCACGCCCGATTGCGCGAGCTCGACCCGGCCGATGCCGGGATCGTTCATCGCCGCGATCTCGAAGGCTTCGGTCTGCTCGACCGGATTCGATTCGCCCGGACGGTCCTTGGCGGTGGTCATCGGAGGCTCCCCGTTCAACGGCGCGGTTGGAGCCGCTCGCGGCCGGCACGCCGCTGCGATGCACCGCCAGTATCAGCGATGCCGCGCGTGCCGAGTCGGGGGGAACTCCAACCCATCGCCGCCGCCTCGGGGAGCGTTGCGCCGATCCGCCTGGTCCGGCCGATCTTGAAGTGGATCGGTAGCGGATCGGGCGGAGATCGGGAGGCGGCCGCGATGACGGCCCCGCGGGGCCAGTCATCGGTCAGAAGCCCGAGCCGTTAACCAATTTTGTTAGGCTCGTAGCAACGATGGGGCTGAATAGCGAAGGAAAATGGCGGCGTCAAACAAGAACATGCTTAACGCCGCCCCGGTCTCGGAAAGAAGATGGTTACTGCCGCGGTGGTTGGGCCGGCGGCGGCGGCGGCGCGGGCTGATCGCCACGCGGGCCCTCGGCCGGGACCGAGAACAGCATGTCCTCGCGCCGCGGCGTCAGGTCGTCGCCGACGGTGTTGAACAGGCTGCGCGGCGCGGGCCGCGTGGCCTCGCCCGGAGGTGCGATCTGCAGCACCTCGAGCAGGCGGCCCATGCTGGCGAGCGTGCGGAAGATGCCGAAGCGCACGGTCGCCTCTTCGGTCGCGATGCCGGTCTGGTTGTTGAAGATTTCGTTCTGGATGTCGAGCAGGTCGAGCAGCGTGCGGCGGCCGCGGTCGAACTGCTGCGAATAGGCGACGCGCACGCGCTCGTTGGCGGTCAGCTGCTGCTGCAGCGCCACGCGCCGCTCGCGCGCCGACTGCACGGCGTTCCACGACACGCGCGTCTGCTGCGCCACTTCGCGGCGCGAGCGCTCGAGCGTCTCGCGCGCTTCGTAGAGCCGCGCCACGGATTCGCGCTTGCGCGCGAGGTCGCTGCCGCCGCGGTAGAGATTCCAGCGGCCCTGCAGCATGAGCGAGAAGGCCTCCGCCTGCCCGCGCACGCCGTCGGCGTTGTAGAGGAAGTTGTAGTTGGCCTCGGCGGTGATGACCGGGAACCAGCGCGAATCGGCGACGCCGATGGCGGCATGCGCGACGCGCACGTCGGCCAAGGCCGCGCGCACGGCCGGCGCCTGGTCCATCGCGGTCGCGACCGAGTCTTCCGCGCTCGGCGGCAGGGCGCTGTCGGGCGATGTGGAGTCGGTGATCGCCGTCGGCGGCTCGCCGACGGCCTGGATGTAGAGCGCCACCGCATCGCCGTATTGCCGGCGCGCCGTGGCGACGTTGGCTTGCGCGTTCGAGAGCCGCGCCTGCGCCTGATCGACGTCGGACTGCGGGCCGCGGCCGCCGCGGGCGCGCGCCTGCACGCGGCGCAGGATCTCCTCGTGCACGCGCACGTTCTGCATCGAGATCTCGAGAATGCGCTGCGTGCGCTGAACCTCGAGATAGGCCTCGATCGCGCGCAGCGCGATCGCCTGCGCCGTGTCCATCGTCCGGTGCGCCGAGGATTCGACGCGGTAGAACTGGCGGCCGACTTCGGAATCGGTACCGAAGCCGTCGAACAGCAGCTGGCGGAGACTCACGCCCGCTTCATAGCGGTTCATGTCGATCCAGCCGCCCTCGCCGTTGATGCGGCCGCCGCGCGTGCGCGTCGAGTTGTTGTTGGTCCACTCGTGGCCGATGGCGCCGCGCACGTCGAGCTGCGGCAGGTATCCGCCGCGCGCGCCGCGCAGCTCCTGCTCGATCGCGCGCCGCGAAAAGCGGAGCTGGCCCACTTCGGGATGGGTGGCGACCGCGGTTTCGGCCGCCTCTTTGAGCGTCTTCGCACCGGCCGAACCGGGCACGAGCACGAGCGCGCTCAAAGCGGCCGCTGCCGTCAGGCGCGCTGACATCGTGAGAACGCTGCTCATTGATCCCCTGCCATTCCCCAGACGGTGGTTTGCGGCGCGCGCCTTGGGCATTTCCATGCCCGACCCCGGATGCGCGCCGTGCGTGCAAAAACAGTATGCCGAGTTACTCTTGGCGGGGACAAGTAAATAATTGATTAACCAGAGTGCAAGACAAATCGTGGTTAAGACCGCACTGCGAATATTTGCTCAATTGACGCAGCTTCACCCAGGACTCGCGGTTTTGTCTATGATCTAGTACAAGCCAATAGTGGAAGTTCACTACACGTACAGTCTTACTTGGGGCCGGCAAGTTTACTCTGTCGGCCGCCGCCGCCGCCGTTCGAAACGAAGTGTTAACTTTGCTGGCTCACCTTGCCCGGCGCATATGGGGCGCGGACCTGGGCAGCCGGCCGCCGCTCGCCGCAGCTCTGGTGCGCCGGGCGCGGCAAGGATGCTACTGTCCATCTTCGCCTCGCCGGCCTCCGCAAGGTTCTGCGCGGAGGCCGCCTCCGGCCGACTGCGGCCGGCGGCAAGTCGGGGGGAGCAGAAGCGTGCCTACAGCCTCTGTCGGGAAAATCGTGCCGGACCACGCTGCTACGCCGCATCGCGATGATGAGCCGCTCCCCCATGGGCAGGCGCCTGTGACGAGGCGCGCGCCGCCTCCTCCGGGCGAAACGCTGACGCCCGCCAGTGGTCCTGCGCCGGCGGCGCCGGAGCAAGGCGGCGATTCGCGCCGCGTCGCCCCGCCCGCGCGCCCGCTGGTGACGCCGGCGCAAGCGATCCAGTTTCCCGGGCGCGGCGAAGACGCCGGCCCGCAATTCGACGTGGCCCGCGGGCCGCGGCACGACAGCAACGTGACGCCGCTGCGCCCGCCGCCCTCCTCCGCCAATCCGTTTCCCGTCCCGCCGATCCATCTGCCGCCGGCCGCGCCGGCGCAACCGGCGGCGTCCGCCCAGCCCACGCGTCCCGCCGCCGGGCCGATCCACATTCCGCCGTCGCGCGCGCAGACCGCGCAGCCCCATCCACCGCAGCACGCCGCGGCGGCGCCGGCCGCGCCGGTGCAGGCCAAGGCGCAACCCGTGCGACCCCTGCCGCCGCGGCCCGGCACCACGATTCCGCCGCCACCGCTCGTCGACCGCGATACGCGCCAGGCCGATCCCATCGCCGCCGCCGCCGCCGCCGCGAACTGGCGGCTGCCGCAGCAGACCGGGCGCGCCGACGATCCGCTGCTCGACTGCCTCATCGTCCTGACCGCAATCTTCGAGCGCCCGCACTCGGCCGAGGCCCTCACCGCCGGCCTGCCGCTCATCCAGAACCGCATCACGCCCGAGCTCTTCATGCGCGCCGCGTCGCGCGCCGGCCTGGCCGCGCGCATCGTCAAGCGCCCGCTCGGCGAGATCTCCGATCTCTCGCTGCCCTGCGTGCTGCTGCTCAAGGATGCGCGCGCCTGCGTGCTGGTGGCGCTCAAGGGCGCGACGGCGACCGTGATCATGCCCGAGAGCGGGCACGGCACGCTCGAGATCGCGGCCGAGCAGCTCGCCGCCCGCTACACCGGCTTCACGATCTTCGCCCGGCCCGAGTACCAGTTCGACGCGCGCTCCGAAGCGACCGAGCTGGGCCCGGCGCGCAATTGGTTCTGGGGCACGCTCGGCCGCTTCTGGCGCATCTACGTGCAGGTCGGCCTCGCCGCGGTGTTCGTGAATCTGTTTGCGATCGCGCTGCCGCTGTTCACGATGAACGTCTACGACCGCGTCGTGCCCACCAAGGGGCAGGAGACGCTCTGGGTCCTCGTGCTCGGCGTCGGCATCATCTTCGCCTTCGAATTCCTGCTGCGGCTCCTGCGCTCCTATTTCGTCGACACGGCCGGGCGCAGCGCCGACGTGATCATGGCCAGCACGATCTTCCAGCAAGTGCTCGGCATCCGCCTCGATTCGCGCCCGCCCTCGGCCGGCGCCTTCGCGCAGCAACTGCGCGAGTTCGAATCGCTGCGCGACTTCTTCACCTCGGCGACGCTGGTGACGCTCGTCGACCTGCCCTTCGTGTTGCTGTTCATCGCCGTGGTCGCGATCATCGGCGGCCCGGTGGCGCTCGTTCCGCTGATCGCCGTGCCGATCATCATCGGCGTGGGCTGGTTCCTGCAGGTGCCGCTCAACGAGGTGGTGACGCGCAGCGCGCGCGAATCGGCGCAGAAGCACGCGCTCCTGATCGAGACCATCGTCGGGCTCGAGACCATCAAGGGCCTCGGCGCCGAGGGGCGTACGCAGCGCAATTGGGAGCGCTTCGTCGGCATGACCGCCAAGAGCGCGCAGCGCGCGCGCGAGCTTTCGCAATTCGGCCAGTACTTCACCGGCCTCGTCAGCCAGATCGTGAGCGTGGCCGCGGTCGTGGTCGGCGTCTACCAGATCTTCGAGGGCAACCTGACGGTGGGCGCCCTCATCGCCTGTACCATCCTGACCGGCCGCGCGATGGCGCCGCTGACCCAGGTGGCGGCCCTCTTGACGCGCTTCGACCAGTCGATGGTGTCGCTCAAGACCATCGACAAGATCATGAGCATGCCGGTCGAGCGGCCGGCGGGCACGCAGTTCGTCCACCGCCCGATCCTGCGCGGCGCCATCGAGTTTCGCGACGTCGAGTTCAGCTATCCCAACCAACCCGTGCCGGCGCTGGACGGCGTGAGCTTCGCCGTCCGCCCGGGCGAGCGCGTCGCCATCATCGGCAAGATCGGCTCGGGCAAGAGCACGATCGAGAAACTCATCCTCGACTTCTACCAGCCGCAGAAGGGCGCCATCCGCATCGACGGCACCGACATCAAGCAGATCGACCCGGCGGATCTCCGCCGCAATATCGGCTATGTGCCGCAGGACGTGTTCCTGTTCTTCGGCTCGGTGCGCGAGAACATCGCCGTCGGCGCGCCCTACGCGGACGACGCCGCGATCCTGCGCGCCGCCCGCATCGCCGGCGTCGACAGCTTCGTGGCGCGCCATCCCCAGGGCTTCGATCTCCAGGTCGGCGAGCGCGGCGAGGCCCTTTCGGGCGGCCAGCGCCAGTCGATCGCGATCGCCCGCGCGCTCGTGCGCGACCCCAACATCGTGATCCTCGACGAGCCCACCAGCGCCATGGACAAGGGCTCCGAGGACTGGCTCATCGCGCGCCTCAGGGAAATCCTCGAGGGCAAGACGCTCGTATTGGTGACGCAGCGGCTTTCGCTGCTGACCCTGGTGGAGCGCGTCGTCGTGATGGACGGCGGCAAAGTCGTCGCCGACGGCCCGCGCGACAAAGTGCTCGAGACGCTGGCCAAGGGCCAGATCCGCGGCGCCGGCTGAGAGGCGCTGCGCCGTGACGATCATTCCGGGGCTCGGCAAGCTGATCGAAGGCGCCAAGGCCGCGCGCGCCGGCGCGGTGCGCCTCCGGCATCCCGAAGACACCGACATGATGCCGGAGCTCTATGCGGCGGCGATCCGCCGTCCGCACCGGCTTGCCACCTGGACGCTCGGCGTCATCGGCGGCGGGCTCCTCGTCTTCATGCTGTCCTCGGCGTTCGTCCCGCTCGACGAGGTGACGCGCGCCGACGGCAAGGTGATCCCCTCCGGCCAGACCCAGATCGTGGCGCATCTCTACGGCGGCATCGTCGCCGACATCCTCGTGCGCGAAGGCGACGAGGTGAAACCCGGCCAGGTGCTGCTGCGCATCGACAACCGCGACTCGCAGGCCGATTTCGGCGAGACGCGCGCGCGCATGACGGCGCTCGCCGCACGCGCGGCGCGCCTGCGGGCCGAGGTCAGCGAAGCCGCCGAGGTCGCGATCCCGCCGGACATCGCCACGGCCTCGCCGCAGGCGGCGGCGCTCGAGCGCCAGTTCTTCCGCGCGCGGCGCGACAGCCTGGTTTCGGAGCTCAAAGGGCTCGAGGAACAGCTGCGCCAGCGCGAGCAGGAGCTGAAGCAGCAGGAAGCGATCGTGGCCAGCCTCGAGAAAAAGCTGGCCTCGTTGCGCGCCGAGCTCGGCACCGCCTACCGCGCCGGCGCCGGCAACGTCGGGCGGCTCGAGATCCTGCGCCTCCAACGCGACACCAAGGACGCCGAAGGCGAGCTTGCCACCGAGCGGCTCAAGGTTCCGCGCATCCAGGCCGCGATCCTCGAGGCGCGCCAGAAGCACGTCGACCGCAAGAATGTGTTCGTCGCCGAGGCGCGCCGCGACCTGAACGACACCGAGAGCGAGATCGCGCGGCTCAAGGAAAAGCTCGAAAAGCTGACCTTCGACGTGAAGACCAACGAGGTGAAGGCGCCGCTGCGCGGCATCGTCAAGCAGCTGCGCGTCGCCACCAAGGGCGGCATCGTCAAGGCGGGCGAGCCCCTCGTCGAGATCACGCCGCTCGACGACTCGCTCGTGATCGAGGGCCGCGTGCGGCCCAACGACATCGCCTTCGTGCGCATCGGCCAGCAGGCGCTGGTGAAAATCACGGCCTACAACTACGCCACCTATGGCGGGCTCGAGGGCAACGTGATCGAGATCAGCCCGGACGCGATCGAAGCGCCGGAGAAGCCGGGCGAAAGCTATTTCCGCGTCAAGATCCGCACCACGAAAAGCTTCCTCGAGCAGGACGGCAAGCGGCTGCCGATCGGCCCGGGCATGACGGCGCAGGCCTCGATCAAGATCGGCTCGAAGTCGCTGCTCGCCTATATCCTGAAGCCGCTCACCAAGTCCAACCGCCACACCAAGATCGACGAGCCGCAGCCGGGCGACGGCGCCCGGCCGCCCGAGCCCGGCCGCCCCTCGGCCGAGAGCCTCTGACATGGCCGAGAACGCGCCCGCGCCCACGGCGAAGTTCAACT
The DNA here is from genome assembly GCA_036555425.1 of Alphaproteobacteria bacterium. GTDB lineage: Bacteria > Pseudomonadota > Alphaproteobacteria > Bin65 > Bin65 > SBBV01. The sequence continues at coordinate 18,562 of DATBLL010000266.1, forward strand.
ACACCGACCCCGCGCTCCTCTATTCGGGCGCGGAGGCCGTCGCGACCGAAGGCGCGCGCCGCTTCGGCGGCTATCTCGCGATGGCGTTGGGCGCCTTCGTGCTGGCGTTCCTGGTCTGGGCGCGGCTCTCCTACATGGACGAGATCACGCGCGGCGAGTCGCGCGTCATCGCCTCGGGCCAGAACAAGGTCGTGCAGGCGCCCGATGCCGGCGTGGTCAAGGCGATCTTCGTCAAGGAAGGCGACGCCGTCGTGGCCAATCAGCCGCTGATGCGCATCGACGCGACGCCCTCGCGCGCGACGCTCGACGAGAAGCTCGCGCGCCTCTACGCGCTGATGGCGCGCGCGGCGCGGCTCACCGCCGAAGCCGAGGACCGCGCAGCGGTGGAGTTCCCCGCCGAGGTGCGCCAGAACGCGCCGCGCGAGGTCGCAGCCGAGACGGCGGCCTTCCGGAGCCGCGCGCAGCAGCAGAAGGGCGAGCTTGCCACCCTCGAGCAGCAGGTGGCGCAGAAGGAACAGCAACTGCGCGAGGGCAAGAGCACGGTCGCGCGCCTCGATACACGCCTGAAGCTGCTGCGCGCCGAGGAATACGACACTTGCCGCGCCTACCGCGACGGCTCGGCCGCGCTCACCGAGTGCCAGCAGGCCCAGCGCGCCTCGCTCGAGACCGCGGGCCAGCTCGAGAGCGAGCGCCGCGGCATCCCACGCGCCGAGGCGGCGCTGCGCGAGGCGCAGCAAAAGATCGAAGACAAGCGCGCGCAGTTCCGCGCCGATGCGCGGAAGGAGCTCAACGAATCCGAGGCGCAGATCGCCGCGCTGCGCCCGCAGATCCGCAAGGAAGATCAGACCCTGGCGCTCACCGAGCTGCGCTCGCCCGTGCGCGGCATCGTCAAGACCATCGGCGTCGCGACGATCGGCGGCGTCGTGAAGGCGGGCGACGCGCTCATCGAGATCGTGCCGGCCGAGGACACGCTGCTGGTCGAGGTGCGCATCAAACCGACCGATATCGCATTCGTGCGCCTCGATCAGGACGCCACCGTCAAGATCAGCGCCTACGACTACTCGATCTTCGGCGGGCTCGAGGGCAAGGTCGTCGAGATCAGCTCGGACGCCATCGTCGACGAGAAGAAGACGAAGGCCGGCGAGCGCGAGACTTATTACCGCGTGCGCGTGCGCACGCAGAAGGCCTATCTCGAGCGCGACCGGCAGATCCTGCCGATCATTCCCGGCATGACCGGCACGGTCGACATCCGCACCGGACGGCGCACGGTGCTCGACCGTTTCCTCGATCCCTTCTACCGCTTGGTCAGCAACTCCCTCGGCGAGCGCTGAGCGCGGAAGAGCCCCTCACTTCCCATTCGCCGCAAAGCGGCGAATGGGCCCCTTCTCTCCCGCAAGCGGGAGAGAAGAAGCTAAAGCAAATATCTCGGTCTGATCATTTCTCTCGCCCGCGACAGCGGGAGAGAAGGGGCCCATCGCTGCGCTCCCAGCGCGGCAATGGGAAGTGAGGGCCACCGCCCTGCTAGTTCACCGGCTTCCGGCGCGGCGTGTAGCCGCCATTCTTGAACTCCGCGAACATGTCGTCGACTTGTGGATGGCCGACGGGTTTGCCCGATTCGTCGGGCAGCAGGTTCTGCTCGGAGACGTAGGCGATGTAGGTCGATTCGGCGTTCTCGGCGAGCAGGTGATAGAAGGGCTGGTCCTTGCGCGGCCGGATTTCGGGCGGAATCGACGCGTACCATTCCTCGGTGTTGGCGAAGACCGGGTCGACGTCGAAGATGACGCCGCGGAACGGATAGACGCGGTGCTTCACCACCTGTCCGATGCGGAACTTCGCCGTTCTCACGTCCGATTCGTCTACGCGCATGTCGGCGCCCGGGATCTTCCCCGCGTCATTCTTAGGAGAAACGCGGCGCGGCGCCAAGGCCCAGCACGTGTGGAGAGATCGCGCGGTTGGGTTAACCGTTGCATCGCCGCGCGCGGCGCAACAGAGTCACGCGCGTTAACAAGTGTGGCGGATGGCGAGATGAGCGCGGGCGCGGCGGCGGGGAGCTTCGGCATCGGGCAGCCGGTGCGCCGGGTCGAGGATCGGCGCCTCGTTTGCGGGCAGGGGCGCTTCGGCGACGATGTCACGCTGCCGGGAATGGCGCATGCCTATGTGCTGCGCGCGCCGCACGCGCATGCGCGAATTCTCCATATCGACGCCGCGCGCGCGTTGAAGATCAAAGGCGTGCGCGCCGTGCTGACCGCGGCCGAGCTCGCGGACGAGGGCGTGAAGCCGATCCCGACCTGGTCGCGCCAGCCCAATTCGACCTTTCCCAATCGCGACGGCTCGCCGCTGCCCGATCCGCCCTATTACCCGCTGGCGCGCGGCAAGGTGCGCTTCGCCGGCGAGGCCGTGGCTTTCGTCGTGGCCGAGACGCGCGCGCTGGCGCAGGACGCGGCCGAGCGCATCGAGGTCGGCTACGAGGAGCTCGCGCCCGTCGTCGATGCCGAGCGCGCCTTGCAGCCGGACGCGCCGCGGTTATGGGACGAGCTTTCCGGCAATGCCTGCTTCGATACCGAGCACGGCGACGCAGCGGCCGTGGACCGCGCCTTTGCGGCGGCGGCGCATGTCGTGCGCGTAAAGCACGTCAACAACCGCCTCATCGTCCACTACATGGAGCCACGCGTCGCGCTCGCGCAATACGACGCCGCCGAGGGCCTCTACACGCTGCGCTGCGGAACCCAGAGCGTGCAGCGCCAGCGCCTCGTGCTCTCACAGGTGCTCGGCGTGCCGCCGGCGCGGATCCGCGTCGTGGCCCACGATGTCGGCGGTGGCTTCGGCGCGCGGAGCTTTCTCTATCCTGAGCACATCCTCGTTGCGGTGGCGGCGAAGCGGCTTGGCCGGCCGGTGAAGTGGCGCGCCGACCGCGGCGAGAACTTCCTCTCCGACACGCAGGGGCGCGACCAGATCGTCGATGCGGCGCTGGCGCTCGACAAGGACGGCCGCTTCCTCGCGGTGAAGCTCGAGGCGCTGCACAACATCGGCGCCTACATTACGACGCTCGGCCATTGGGCGGCGGCGATCAACATCATGCGCCTCGCCACCAGCGTCTACGCCGTGCCCGTGGCCTATGCGCGCCTGCGCGCCGCGTTCACCAATTGCGCGCCGATCAACGCTTACCGCGGCGTGGGGCGCGCCGAGGCGATCTATGCGATGGAGCGCCTCGTCGACGCGGCGGCGCGCGCGACCGGCATCGGCCGCATTGCGCTGCGCCAGCGCAATTTCGTGCCGCCCGACGCCATGCCCTACAAGAGCGCGGTCGGTTCGAGCTACGACAGCGGCGAATTCGCGGCCGTGATGGCGAAGGCGCTGGCCGCCGCGGATTGGGAGGGATTCGCGGCGCGCAAGGCGGCGGCGCGGAAGCGCGGCGGGCTCTACGGCCGCGGCCTCGGCTGCTACATCGAAAGCGCCGGCGGCCAGCCGCTCGAATATGCAAAACTTAGGGCCGAGCCCGAAGGTGGCCTGACCGTGCTCGCCGGCACGCACAATCACGGGCAGGGCCACGAGACGAGCTACGCGCAGCTCGTCTCCGAGCGGCTCGGCATTCCGTTCGCGAAGGTCCGCGTGGTCTTCGGCGACACGGCGCTGGTGGAGAAGGGCGCCGGCACGCACGGCTCGCGCTCGATGCGCATGGCGGGCAGCGCCATGCTCGGCGCGGCCAAGGCGCTGATCGAGCGCGGCACCGCGATCGCGAGCCATCTGCTCGAGGCCTCGGTTGAAGACATCGAGTTCGCAGCCGGCGCCTTCCGCGTGCGCGGCACCGACCGTGTCGTTTCGCTGGCCGAAGCCGCAAAGGCCGCGCACGCGGGCAAAGTGCCCGAGACGCTCCGGGGCGAGCTCGCCGGCGATCTCGAATACCGCACCGAGGGGCTGACGTTTCCGAACGGCTGCCACGTGTGCGAGATCGAGGTCGACCCCGAGACCGGCACGGCAAAAATCGCGCGCTACGCCGCGGTCGACGATGTGGGGCGCGTCATCAATCCGCTCATCGTGCACGGCCAGGCGCATGGCGGCATCGCCCAGGGCGCCGGCCAGGCGCTGATGGAGCGCGTCGCCTACGACGCCGAGACCGGGCAGCTCCTCACGGGCTCGCTCATGGACTATGCGCTGCCGCGCGCTTCGGATCTGCCGGTCCTCGTCGTCGACACGCACGAGGTGCGCTGCCCGACCAATCCCGTCGGCGTCAAGGGCGCGGGCGAAGGCGGCGCCACCGGCGCGCCGCCGGCGGTGATCAACGCGCTGCTCGATGCGCTGGCCGAAGCCGGCGTTACTCACATCGACATGCCGGCGACGCCCGAGGCCGTGTGGCAGGCGCTGCGCGCGGCGCGGTCATGAGCCTGCCGCCCGGCCCGCCGCCGCAGCGCGCGATCAAGCAAACCTTGGCTTTTATTGGCTTTCCTTGGCTTTCCTTGGCTTTCCTTGGCTTTTCCGCGAGGTTGACCTTGGCTTTTCTTGGCTTTCGCCGGCCCGCCACCTTGGCTTTTATTGGCTTTTTGCGTCCGTAACCTTGGCTTTTATTGGCTTTCGCTAGCGGGCCGGCCGCGGCGCTGGACCCAGCGCGGGGCGAATTGCCGTGGCTTTCCCACGCGATCCGCATGACAAGCGCGGCGCAAGGCGGCGCGAAGCGCGTGAAGTCCGGGCCATTCGAAACAAGCGCAACATAAAATATTCATGGAACATTATGAGAACAAAGTCAAGCCGACTTGTCGGCGCCGTGGCCCCCCGTATTGACAAAGTGAGTGCTTACTTATAAAATGCCGTCGCCATCTGATCGAGCCCTGCCATGCCCACCACCATCGACCGCCTGCGCGACGTCTCGAGCTTCTGCCGCCAGGGCGCGCCCTTGCCGCCCGATCTCGCGGGCTGGCTGTCCGCCGGGATCGAGCGCTTCCTGGGGCGCGAGGCGCGCGACCTCGACGGCGCGCTCGGCCTCCTCCAGGCGCAGGGCGGCATTCCGTGGTGGCGCGAGGACGCGATCCGCCGCCGCGACCTGGCGCTGCGACGCTTGAGCGCCGCGGTGTGTCCCGAGGCCGGCGTCACGGCGCGCGCGCGCCGCCTCGCCGAACTGCTGCGCCGCTATGCCGGCTCCACCTGGCGCGTCGACCGCGCGCACACGGCGATGCCGCCGCGCTATGCCGGCACCGCGCAGGAGCAGCTCTGGCGCGCCTTCAAATCCGGCGCCGCCATGCCGCTCGGCGAGCGGCAGTTGCGGACGATCCTCGGGGATTGACGCCGGTTCGACCGAACGGCGTGCGGAAAAGCCTCGCGCGATCGTTTGCCCACCCGAGATCGCCTTCCGAGCCAACCAGCGGGTCTTTGGCTCGGTCGATTGGTGTAAGAGGGCGCGATGTCCCGTCTGTTTCCCGGCGCCTATTGGGTCGAGCGCGAGCGCCTTGCCGCCGGCGAATATCCGCGCGCCGATGCGCTCGCCGCGCTGATCGCGGCCGGAATCGGCGGCTTCATCGACCTCACGCCCGAGTCCGGCTTCGGCGGCTACGCGGCGGAGGCCGCGCGCCTCGCGGCGGCGGCGGGACGCGACGCGCTGCGCCGCCGCTTCTCCGTCGCCGATTTCACCGTGCCGGACATCGCGGCCATGCGCGCGATCCTCGACGCGATCGACGAATGGCTGGCGGCACGGCGCCCGGTTTACGTTCACTGCCATGCCGGCATCGGCCGCACCGGAACCGTAGTCGGCTGCTGGCTCGTGCGTCGTGGCGCCGATCCGGCGGACGCGTTGGCGGAGCTTGCGCGCCTCCGCTGCTTCACGCGTTCGGCACACCTCCCCTCGCCCGAGACTCCGGCGCAGCGTTCGTTCGTCGCGGCGTGGCGAAAGGAGTGGTGACACCTGAGACCACGTGCCTCCAGGCGGGCCAGTGGCCGATGCCGGACCAGCGCGCGAACGAAGCTGCTCGGTCCCCGGAAAGCCCCCTCCCCGCCGCATGGACTTGGCCGGCCGGCTGCCCATATAAGGCGGCCATGCCGCCCAAGGATTTCATCAAGATGCACGGGGCCGGGAACGATTTCGTCGTTCTCGATCTCCGGCACGGGGGCGCGGCGCCGTCCGCCAAAGAGGCTGTGGCGATCGCCGACCGCCACCGCGGCATCGGCTGCGACCAGATCATCCTGATCGGCCCCTCCAGGACCGGCGTCGCCGATCTGGGCCTCGTCTTCCTCAACAGCGACGGCAGCGAATCGGGCGCCTGCGGCAACGGCACGCGCTGCGTGGCCGATTTCCTGATGCAGGAGCGCGGCGCCGATCACCTGGCGCTCGAAACCGCCGCCGGCATCCTCGATTGCGCGAGGGGGCGCGACGGGCGCGTGACCGTCGACATGGGCCTCGCGCGCACCGAATGGCGCGACATCCCGCTCGCCGAGGCGCGCGACACGCTCCATCTCGGCATCGGCGAAGGGCCGGTCAAAGACCCGGTCGGCGTCGGCATGGGCAATCCGCACGCGGTCTTCTTCGTGCCCGACGTCGCGAAGGTGCCAATCGAGTCAATCGGGCCCAAGCTCGAGCGCCACGCGCTGTTTCCCGAGCGGGCGAATATCGGCTTCGCCGAGGTGCGCGCGCCGGACCGCATTCGCCTGCGCGTCTGGGAGCGCGGGGCGGGCTTGACGCTCGCCTGCGGCTCCGGCGCCTGCGCGGCGCTCGTCGCCGCCGTGCGCCGCGGACTCGCCAAGCGCAAGGCGACGCTCGAACTCGACGGCGGCACGCTCGAGATCGAATGGCTCGAGAACGGCCATGTGCTGATGACTGGCCCGACCGCCGTCGCGTTCCGCGGCACGATCGACCCCGCGCTGTTGAACGGAGCGGGGCGATGAGCGGAGTCGAGGTGATCACCTTCGGCTGCCGGCTCAACGCTTACGAGTCGGAGCTGATCGCCGCCAAGGCCAAGGCGGCGGGGCTCGAAGACGCCGTGATCGTCAACACCTGCGCCGTCACTGCCGAAGCCGAGCGCCAGGCGCGCCAGGCGATCAGGAAGGCCAAGCGCGCGCGGCCCGGGTCTCGTCTCATCGTCACCGGCTGCGCCGCCCAGATCGCGCCCGAGAAATGGGCGGCGATGGCGGAGGTGGATGGCGTGATCGGCAATGTCGAGAAGTTGGAAGAGGGCACATACTTCCCCCTCGCCCTGGGGCGAGGGGGCAAGGGGGAGAGGGGAAATATCTTCGCCCTTCAAAGATCATCCCCCTCACCCCCTCCCCCCTCGTCATGCCGAAGCGAAGCTTCGGCCGGCGAGGGGGATGCGTTCGGCCACGAAAAAATCCGCGTCAACGATATCTTCGCGGCGCGCGAGACGGCGTCGCATCTTGTCGGCGGCTTCGAGGGGCGCGCGCGGGCTTTCGTGCAGGTGCAAAACGGCTGCGACCACCGCTGCACCTTCTGCATCATTCCCTATGGGCGCGGGAATTCGCGCTCGGTGCCGCTGGGGCCCATCGTCGAACAGGTCCGCGCTCTCATCGCGGCTGGCTACAACGAGATCGTGCTGACCGGCGTTGACATCACCTCTTACGGTGCCGACCTGCCGGGGAAGCCAAGCCTCGGCGCCATGACGGCGCGGCTTTTGAAGGCCGTGCCTGAGCTCGGGCGCCTGCGCTTGACCTCGCTCGATCCGGTCGAAATCGACGACGAGCTCTGGCGCCTCATCGCCGAGGAGCCGCGCCTGATGCCGCATCTCCACCTCTCGCTGCAGGCCGGCGACGACCTGGTGCTGAAGCGCATGAAGCGCCGGCACCTTCGCGCCGACGCTATCGCGCTGACGGAGCGCGCGCGGCGCCTCCGGCCCGGGATCGCGTTCGGCGCCGATCTCATCGCCGGCTTCCCGACCGAGACCGCGGCGATGTTCGCGAACACGCTGGCGCTCGTCGACGATTGCGGCCTGGCCTACCTCCACGTCTTCCCCTACTCGGCCCGCACCGGCACGCCGGCCGCGAAGATGCCGCAAGTGCCGGTGGCACTCCGGCGCGAGCGCGCGGCGCGCCTGCGCGCCGCCGGCGAGGCGGCGCTCGCGCGGTTTCTTGCCCGCCAGATCGGCGCGGAGGTGGCGGCCCTCGTCGAACAGCCGGGCCGCGGGCGCACCGAGCACTACGCGCCGATCGCGCTCACCGCCGATGTCAAGCCCGGCGGTGTCGTGCGGCTCCGCGTCGGGGGAGCGACGCCGAACATGCTCCTTGCGGACGCGGGCCACGGCGCAATAGCGACCGCGGGACTTGCGGCATGAATTGGGTTTCCCGGCTCAAGGCCGGGCTCGCCAAATCCTCGGCCAAGCTCGGCGACGGCATCGCCGGTATTTTCAAGGGCGGGCGCAAGCTCGACTGCGCCGCGATCGGCGATCTCGAGGAATTGCTGATCCAGGCCGATCTCGGTCCGGCCACGGCGGCCAAGCTCGCGGGCGCGCTGACCAAGCGCCGCTTCGAGCGCGAGGTGAGCGAGGGCGAGATCCGTGCCGCTTTGGCCGAGGAGATCGCGGCCATTCTGGCGCCGGTCGCGCAGCCGCTCGTACTCGACCCGGCGAAGAAACCGCACGTCGTCCTCGTCGTCGGCGTCAACGGCAGCGGCAAGACGACGACGATCGGCAAGCTCGCGCAGCAGCTCCGCACCGCCGGCAAGCGCGTGACGCTCGTGGCCGGCGACACCTTCCGCGCCGCCGCCATCGACCAGCTCAAGATCTGGGGCGAGCGCACCGGCTGCCCGGTCGTGGCCAAGCAGCCCGGCGCCGACGCGGCCGGCCTCGCCTTCGAGGCGCTCGAGCAGGCAAAGGCGCGCGGCGACGATGCGCTCTTGATCGACACGGCCGGCCGGCTCCAGAACAAGACCGAGCTCATGGCCGAGCTCGCCAAGATCATCCGCGTCGTGAAGAAGCTCGACGCCGCGGCGCCGCACACGGTGCTGTTGGTGCTCGACGCCAATATCGGCCAGAACGCACATGCCCAGGTGGAGGTCTTCCGCGCCGTGGCGCAGGTGACGGGCCTCGCCGTCACCAAGCTCGACGGCACGGCCAAGGGCGGCGTGGTGGTGGCCCTCGCCGAGCGCTTCGGCCTGCCGGTCCACGCGATCGGCGTCGGCGAAGGCGCCGACGACCTCCACCCGTTCGATCCCAACGACTTCGCCCGCAGCCTCGTCGGGCTGGCGTGAAGAGAAAGTTCACGGGAGCAGGGGAGTCGGGGGGAAGAAAGAGAAGACGGATTCGCCACCAAGGCACCAAGACGCCAAGAAAGAAGAGTTGCGCGCCAAGAGGCGCGCGCAATTGAGGGGATTTCGTGCGCTGCCCTTCGCGGCGCAATTGCACTTCTTGGTGACTTGGTGTCTTGGCGCCTTGGTCGTGAGCCTCTCTTGCTTCTCCCGGCTCCCCGGCTCCTGCTCACTTCCCTTTGACGCCCACCTGCCCTCGGGTAGGATGCGGGCAAATCCGCAGCATTTACGGGAAACGCCCATGACCGCAGCGCTCATGCACGGCAAGAAGGGCCTCATCATGGGGGTGGCCAACGACCGCTCGATCGCTTGGGGCATCGCGCGCATGGCCGCCCAGCACGGCGCCGAACTCGCCTTCACCTTCCAGGGCGAGGCGCTGGAGCGGCGCGTGCGCCCGCTCGCGGCTTCGGTCAATTCGCCGCTCGTCCTTCCTTGCGACGTCACCGACGATAACAGTCTCGACGCCGCCTTCGCCGCGATCCAGAAGAGCTGGGGCCGGCTCGATTTCGCGGTGCACGCCATCGCCTTCTCCGACAAGGAGCAGTTGAAGGGAAAATACCTCGCGACGACGCGGGACAATTTCGCCCGCACGATGGACATCTCCTGCTTCTCGTTTACCGATGTGTGCCGGCGCGCCTCGGCGCTGATGGACAGGGGCGGCAGCCTGCTCACGCTCACCTATTACGGCGCCGAGCGGGTGATGCCGCATTACAACGTGATGGGCGTGGCCAAGGCCGCGCTCGAGGCGAGCGTGCGCTATCTCGCGATGGACCTGGGCGACAAGCAGATTCGCGTCAACGCGATCTCGGCCGGGCCGATCAAGACGCTGGCCGCCTCGGGCATCGGCGACTTCCGCTACATTCTCAAATGGAACGAGTACAACACGCCGCTCCGGCGCAATGTCTCGCTCGACGACGTGGGCGGTGCCGCGCTCTATCTCCTCTCCGATCTCTCGACCGGCGTCACCGGCGAGGTGCACCACGTCGACGCCGGCTATCACGTCGTCGGCATGAAGGCCATCGACGCGCCCGACATCGCGCAGATGCAGGCCGGCAACAGCACCAAGAGCGAAGCCGCATAAGGCAGAGGACAGATGTCAGAGGACAGATGTCAGAAAGCTAAAACATCGAGGCGGCGGATTTTTCTCTTCTCTGTCCTCTATCCTCTGTTCTCTGTCCTCTAATGTCCGGCAACTGGTTCGGCCATTCCTTCCGCTTTTCGACCTGGGGCGAGAGCCACGGGCCGGCGATCGGCGCCGTGGTCGACGGCGTGCCGCCGGGCATCGCCCTCGCCGAGGCCGACATCCAATCGTGGCTCGACAAGCGCCGGCCCGGCAGCAGTAAATACGTGACGCAGCGCCAGGAGCCGGACACGGTGCGCATCCTCTCCGGCGTGTTCGAGGGCAAGACGACGGGCACGCCGATCTCGCTCGTCATCGACAATGTCGACCAGCGCTCCAAGGACTACAGCGAGATCAAGGATCTCTTCCGCCCCGGCCACGCCGACTACACCTACTGGAAGAAATACGGCTTCAGGGACTATCGCGGCGGCGGCCGCTCCTCGGCGCGCGAGACCGCGATGCGCGTCGCCGCCGGCGCCATCGCGCGCAAGATCCTGGCGCGGGCCTTCGGCGAGGCGTTCCGCCTGCGCGGCGCCATGACCAAGATCGGCCCGCTGCGCATCGACCCCGAGCAATGGGATTGGGCCGAGGTCGAGAAAAATCCCTTCTGGTGCCCCGACGCGCGCGCCGTCGGCATGTGGAGCAAGTTCCTCGACATGGTGAGGAAGGAAGGCTCCTCGGCCGGCGCCGTGGTCGAGATCCATGCGAGCGGCGTGCCGGCGGGATTGGGCGCCCCCATCTATTCGAAGCTCGACGCCGACCTCGCTTCGGCAATCATGGGCATCAATGCGGTGAAAGGCGTCGAGATCGGCGACGGCTTCGGCGTCGCCGCCATCCCCGGCGAGGACGCGCAGGACGAGATGCGCATGAAACCGGTGCCGGGCAAGAACGCGCGCGAGGTCGAGTTCCTCTCGAACCACGCCGGCGGCATTCTGGGCGGCATTTCGACCGGGCAGGACATCGTCGTGCGCTACGCGGTGAAGCCCACCTCCTCGGTGCTGATCCCGCGCCGCACGGTCAACGTCCAGGGCGAGGACGCCACCGTCGTCACCAAGGGCCGCCACGACCCCTGCGTCGGCATCCGCTCGGTCCCCGTCGGCGAAGCGATGGTCGCCTGCGTCCTCGCCGACCACTGGCTCCGCCACAAGGCGCAATGCGGGTGAGCCATATGACGGTGATGGTGCGGCGGCAGCGGTGAAAGACCACCAAGACACCAAGGCACCAAGCAATCCCGAAGGCGCGGCGATGCCGCGACATCTCGACGAGTTTGGCCGCGCGATCGTCGATTCGGCCTTCCGCGTGCATAGCACGCTTGGTCCCGGGCTTCTCGAGTCGGTCTATGAAGAATGCTTGGCCTACGAGCTTCGATCGCGCGGATTGGCTGTGCAGCGCCAGGTCTCGCTGCCAATTGCCTACGACAAGCTAATCATCCCCTCCGCGTATCGCATCGATCTCATAGTTGCCGACGAAATCCTGGTCGAGGTTAAGGCAGCGGAGGCGATGCTGCCCGTGCACCATGCTCAGCTGCTCACCTACCTCAAGCTCTCGAAGAAGCGCCTTGGCTATCTAATCAACTTCAACGTTCCCCTCATCAAATCCGGCATCAAGCGCGTAGCGCTTTGGATCATTCTTGGTGTCTTGGTGTCTTGGTGGTCTTTCCCAGCCCGACACCGCACTATTTCGCTCCCTTCTTCATATAGCCGTCGCGCGTCTGCGGAAGTTTGCGGCTGAGAATGCGGGAGGCGACGAGCGTCCTCAGGATCTGTGCTGTTCCGCCGGCGATGGCGAACATGCGCGCGTCGCGGACATAGCGCTCGAGCGGGTTGTTGCGCGAATAGCCGGCGGCGCCCCAGACCTGGAGCGCATCGTTGGTGACGCGGATCGCCATTTCCGAGGCGAACACCTTGGCCTGCGCCGCCATCGCCACGTCGGGGAAGCCGCCCGGCGAATGGGCGGCGCTGGCGGCCGCGCGCTGGATGAGGAGGCGCGCGGCGGCGAGTTGAATGCTCATGTCGGCCAGCATCCAGTGAAGGCCCTGGAACTCGGCAATGGGGCGGCCGAACTGTTCGCGCTTCTGGCTGTAGCCGAGCGCCAGATCGTAGGCGCCCTGCGCGAGCCCGAGCGCCACCGTGGCCGCACCCACGCGCTGCGAATTATAGGCGTCCATCAGATCGGCGAAGCCTTTCTTCAAGCCGCGCGGCGGGATCACCATGCGGTCGGGCGTCACCTCCATGTCCTCGAACAGGATCTGCGTCTCGGGAATGCCGCGCAGGCCCATTGCGGGCTCGCGCTTCCCAATGACGAGACCCGTGGTCTCATCCCGGATCGCGATGAAGCCGCCGATGCCCTGCTCCTCGCCGTTCTCGAACACGCGCGCGAAGATCAAATGCAGGCGCGAAACGCCGCCGCCGGTGATCCAGTGCTTCATGCCGTTGACGACGTAGACGTTGCCGCGCTTCTCGGCGCGCGTCGTCATCTCGGTGGCGGCGCTGCCGGCGCCGGGCTCGGTGATGCAGATGGCCGGCTTGTCGCCGGCGAGAACGAGCCCGGCCGCGAGCTTCTTCTGGTCCTCCGAGCCATAGGCCATGATCGCGCCGATGGCGCCCATGTTGGCCTCGACGACGATGCGGCCCGAGGGCCCGCACACCTGCGCCATCTCGTCAATGACGAGCACGGTGTCGAGATAGCTCCGCCCCTGGCCGCCATAGCGCTTCGGGATCGTCATGCCGAAGAAGCCGGCCTCGACCAGCTCCTTCACGTTGCCCCAGGGATACTGCTCGGTGCGGTCGATCTCGGCCGCGCGCGCGGCGAAGCGCCCGCGCGCGAGCTCGCGCGCCTTCGCCTGCAGCGCCTTCTGCTCGGGCGTGAGTTGAAAATCCAATTTCGCTCCTCCCGGATTTCGCGTGACTATGTGTGGCGGAAGCGCGCAAGACAAGCGCGCCGCGCTCGGCTATCAGGAGAGGCCGGAGGAACGCATCCCATGCCCAAGGACTGCCGGGGACTTGAGCTCACCGCCGCGAGCGACGCGGCCGTGGCCGCCTACGACCGCACGGTGCGCGCCTATCTCGCTTTCGCGCGCGACACCGGCGAGCATTTGAAGACCGTCTTCAAGGCCGATGCCGAGATGCCGATGGCGCATTGCTTGAAGGGCTATTTCTTCCAGCTCTTCTCCAATCCCGCGCTCGACGCCAAGGCCGACCAGGCGCTCGCCGCAGCCGAGAAAGCAGCCGATGCGCGCGGGGCAACGACGCGCGAGCTCATGCACATCGACGCGCTGGCGGCGTGGCGGAAAGGCGATCTCCGCCGCGCCACCGATCTCTGGGAAGTCGCCCTCATCGAGCATCCGCTCGACATCCTCGCGCTGAAGCTCGGCCATTTCACGCATTTCTATCTCGGCGACGCGGCGGAGCTGCGCGATTCGGTGGCGCGCGTGCTGCCGCTGTGGAGCGAGACCATGCCCGACTACGGCTTCGTGCTCGCCATGCGGGCCTTCGGGCTCGAGGAGGCGGGCGATTACGCCGCCGCCGAGGCGGCGGGCCGGCGCGCGGTCGCGATCAACCCGGGCGACATCTGGGGCGTGCACGCGGTGGCGCACGTGCTGGAGATGCAGGGGCGCTCGCGCGAAGGCGTCGCCTGGCTCGAGGGCCTCGCCGCCGGGTGCGAGAAGGCGAACAATTTCCGCTTCCACACCCAATGGCACCAGGCTCTCTTCCATTTCGGGCTCGAGCAATACGACCGAGTGCTCGCGCTCTACGACGGGAAATTCCGCGCCGAGAAGACCGACGACATCCTCGATCTCTCCAACGCCATCGCGATGCTGTGGCGGCTCGAGGACGAGGGCGTTCACGTCGGAACGCGGTGGGAGGAGCTTGCCAATATCGCCGAGCGGCGCGCCAACGATCACGTGCTCGCGTTCGCCGATGCGCATTTCCTGATGGCGCTGGCCGGCGCGGGACGGCTCGACAAGGCCGCCACAATGGTGAAATCCATGGCCGGCGCCGACCCCGCTGCACATGCCAGCGAGGCGCCGATCCTGGCCGGCATCGGCGCGGCGCTCGGCGACGCCATCGTGGCGTTCCGCCGCGGCGACTTCGCGGCCGCGGTCGAGCGCCTCTATCCCAAGCGCGCCGAGATCCGGCTCATCGGCGGCAGCCACGCGCAGCGCGACGTGTTCGCGCGCCTCTTGATCCTCGCCGCGCTCAAGGCCGGCAAGGCCAAGCTTGCCCGCGCGCTCCTGGCCGAGCGCGCCGCGCGCAACCCCAACAGCGCCTGGACCTGGAAGCGCAGCGCCGAGGCGCTCGCGGCGCTCGGCGACGCCACCGCCGCCAAGGATGCGCGCGAGCGGGCGCAACGCCTGCTCGCCGCCTGAATCGATTGGAATGGAGAGACCCATGCCCCAGCCCGATCACGTCATCAGCCTCGACCTCAAAGTGCCGGACGCCCCGGCCGAGGCCGACATCAAGACCTATTTCGACAAATGCATGGAGAAGATCGGCTTCGTGCCGAACGTGGTCCGCGGCTATGCGGCGCGGCCGGAGCGCTGGCGCGCCTTCGTGACCATGTATCACGCGATCATGGACAAGAAGACCTCGCAGCTTACGCCGCTCGAGCGCGAAATGATCGCCGTCGTCGTCTCGGCGGTGAACCGCTGCTACTACTGCCTCGTCGCGCACGGCCAGGCGGTGCGCAAGCTCTCGGGCGATCCCGAGTTGGGCGAAATGCTGGTGATGAACTACCGCGTCGCGCAGCTCTCCGAGCGTCAGCGCGCGATGCTTGATTTCGCTTGCAAGCTCACGGAGACGCCGTGGCTCGTCGGGGAGCCGGACCGCGACGCGCTTCGCGCTTCTGGCTTCTCCGAGGAGGAGATCTGGGACATCGGCGAAACGGCCGCGTTCTACAATTTCTCGAATCGCATGGCCCACACGACCGACATGATGCCCAATAAGGAGTACCACAAACTCGATCGCTGAAAGTCGGGAGCCCATGCCGAAGCGCATCACGATCCTGAACGGGCCGAACCTCAACACGCTCGGCACGCGCGAGCCGCACATCTACGGCAAGACCACGCTGGCCGCGATCGAGGCGAGCTGCCGCGCGCTCGCCGAAGGTCTCGGCGTCCGCCTTGCCTTCCATCAGACGAACCACGAGGGCGAACTCGTCGGCCGGGTGCAGGCCGCGCGCAAGGAGGCCGATGCGCTCGTGATCAACCCGGCTGCGTGCACGTTCCACTCGGTGGCGCTCGTCGATGCGCTGGCGATGTTCGAGGGCCCGATCATCGAGCTACACATCTCGAACATCCACGCGCGCGACGAGATCCACCGGCACTCGATCGTCTCGCCCGCGGCCAAGGCCGTGATCTGCGGCCTCGGAGCCTATGGCTATGTCGTGGCGCTGATGAGCGCCGCGCGCCTGCTCGGCGCGCTGCCCAAGGATTTTCCCGCGCCGCTGCGCGTGGGACCGAGGTGAAGCCGGCACGCTTTCGTAGGGGCGGGTTTCAAACTCGCCCCTACGAGAGCTTCAGGGCCAAGCACCGCTCCCGCCCGGCGAGATCGCGCTTGATCCCGGCGACGGCGAGGTCGGCCGCGCGCGCGATCTCGGACACCGCCGCCGCTTGCGCCGCGCCAATCTCGAACAGCGCGCAGCCTTGCGGCGCCAAGAGTCGCGGCACATCGGGCAGGATCGCGCGGTAGGCGGCGAGGCCGTCGGGGCCGGCGAAGAGCGCGCTCGGCGGATCGTGGCGCGCCACCTCGGGTGCCAGCGATGGACGCTCGCTTTCGGCGATATAGGGCGGATTGCAGAGTATCAGATCGAAGCGTTCGGCAAGGTCGCGGCCCCAGTCGCCCCTTTGAAAGCGCGCGCGGGCGGCGAGACCGAGGCGCACGGCATTCTCGGCGGCGACTTTCAGCGCCGCCGCGCTCGCATCGACTCCGACCCCGGTGGCGCTCGGATATTCGTTTAGCGCCGCCAGCAGCAGGCAGCCGCTGCCGGTGCCGAGATCGAGCACGCGCAGCCGCGCCGCGCGGTTCGCAAACAGCGACAGCGCGGCCTCGATCAAGATCTCGCTGTCGGGCCGCGGATCGAGCACATGGGGTGTCACGCGGAATTCGAGGCTCCAGAATTCGCGCCGGCCGAGGATGCGCGAAACCGGCTCGCGCCGCTCGATGCGGCGGGCGAGCAAGGCCTCGATGCGCACGCGCTCGGTGTCGGAAAGCGCGCGATCGTCGGCGAGACGAAGTGCGTTGGGCTCGACTTTCAGCGCTGCGGCCACGAGCAGCCGCGCATCGAGGCGCGCCGATTCGATTCCAGCGGAAGCCAGCCTTCGCTCCGCCTCTCGAAGCGTATCGCGCAAGGAATCCCCTTCCCCCCTTGAGGGGTAAAAAAGGGATGGGGGCTCCCGCCGCGCGACGTGCGCTGGCGCAGGCGCCGCGGCGGCGGAGCCGACGCTGTCGCGCGCGGCGCTTCTGCGATGGGCGAGCCGACGCGCGTCGGAGGCCCCCTCCGTCCCGCGCTGCGCGTGGGCCACCTCCCCGTCAAGGGGGGAGGCAAAGGGATCGCGCGTGCTGCCGGTCTTGCGCCGCATTGCGCTCACTGCAAGGTGGCGAGCCGCTCGGCTTCGTCGTGGGTGATCAGCGCGGCCACGATCTCGTCGAGCGCCTCGCCTTCCATCACGCGGTCGATCTTGTGGAGGGTCAGCCCGATGCGGTGATCGGTGACGCGGCCTTGCGGGAAATTGTAGGTGCGGATGCGCTCGGAGCGGTCGCCGGTGCCGACCTGGCTCTTGCGCGCGGCGGCCCGCTCGGCATCCTTCTTCGCGCGCTCGGCCTCGTAGAGGCGGGCGCGCAGCACCTTCATCGCCTTGGCCTTGTTCTTGTGCTGCGATTTCTCGTCTTGGATCGCGACGACGACGCCCGAGGGAATGTGGGTGATGCGCACCGCGCTGTCGGTGGTGTTGACCGACTGGCCCCCGGGCCCGCTCGAGCGGTAGACATCGATGCGGAGATCGGCCTCGTTGATCTGGATATCGACTTCTTCCGCCTCGGGCAGCACGGCGACGGTCGCGGCCGAGGTGTGGATGCGCCCGCCCGCCTCGGTGGCGGGCACGCGCTGCACGCGGTGGACGCCGGATTCGAATTTCAAGCGCGCGAACACGTTGCGGCCCGTGATCGTCGCCTGCGCCTCCTTGATGCCGCCCAAGCCGGTGTCGTTGACGCCCAGCACATCGAATTTCCAGCCCTGGAGCGCCGCGTAGCGCTGATACATGCGGAACAGCTCGGCGGCGAACAGCGCGGCCTCGTCGCCGCCAGTGCCGGCGCGCACTTCGAGGATCGCGTTCTTGGCGTCGGCCTCGTCCTTCGGCAGCAGCATCACCTGCACCTGCCGCTCGAGCGCCGGCAGCTTGGCCTTCAACTCGCGGTGCTCGGCCTCGGCGAGGTCGCGCATCTCCTTGTCGGCGCCCTTGTCCGCCATGATGGCTTCGAGATCTTCGAGCTCCCTCTGCGTCTTCTTGAGCGCCTCGATCGCCTGCACGACCGGGCCCATGTCGGAATATTCCTTGGACAATTGCCCGAATTGGCGCGCATCGCGGCCCGGCCCTTCGGCGAGGGCGCGGCCAAGGTCCTGATAGCGCGTCAAGACGCGGTCGAGGGTGGCGGAGAGGGTCATTTCCGGGAGGAAATGGGGGGCCGCGCCAGCGCGAACAAGTCGGCGAGCAGCCGCTCGGCTTCCGCTTGGGCGGCGGGGTCGCCGGCGGCCAGCTCGCGCAGCCTCACCGCGGGCCCGTGCAGCAGGCGATTCACGAGAAGCCGCGTGGCCTCGGCGGCGCCGTCGCCCGAGACGGTGGCGAGCACCGCGGCGCGCTCGGCCTCGAAGCGCTGGCGCAGCGCGGCGATGCCGGCCGCGGCCTTCCGCTCGTCGCGACCGCGCAGGAACGCGGCCACGGCTTCGTCGACGATACGCGCGGCGGCGTCGGCGGCATCGCGCCGGCTCTGCTGGCCTTCGAGCGCCGCGGCTTCGAGGTCGCCCAAATCGTAGCGGAACACGCCCTCGATCCCGTCGATGGCGGGGTCGAGATCGCCGGGCACCGCGGCATCGATGAGGAACATCGGCTTGCGGCGGCGGCGGCGATGTGCGGCGCGCGCGATATCGGCCGTGACGACGAGGCGTCGGCTGCCGCAGGCGGAGACGACGATGTCGGCGCGCGCCAGCGCCTCCTCGAGCTTCTCGAACTCCTCGATGTGGCAATCGAGCGCCCGCGCCAATTGCTCGGCCCGCGCCGGTAGCGGTGCCGCGACGGCGACGCGCTTCAACCCGGCACCGGTGAAGTGGCGGATCAGCAACTCGCCCATCTCGCCGTCGCCCATCAAGAGCGCGGCGGTGCGGGAAATGTCGCCGTGGATGTCGCGCGCGACGCGCAGCGCGGCCGCGGCCATGGTGACGGGCCGCTCGGCGAGACCGGTTTCGCTGCGCGCGCGCTTGGCCGCGGCATAGGCGGCGGCGAAGAGCGCGTCGAGCTCGGGGCTGGAGGCGCCGGCGGCCGCCGCGGCGGCGTGCGCCTCTTTCACCTGGCCCAGCACCTGCGGCTCGCCCAGCACCTGGCTTTCGAGCGAGGCGGCGATGGCGAAGAGACGCCGCACGGCGTCGGCGCCCGAGCGCACCTGAAGCTCGGCCTCGATCTCGGCGGCGGGCACGCGGCCGTTGCGCGCGAGCGCGGCGGCGACGGCGGCGCGCGCCGCGTCGGCCGAGGGATGGCGGACGATCGCTTCCACGCGGTCGCAGGTCGAGAGCAGCACGGCCTCGCCGATGCCGGCCTCGCGCAGCCAGCCCAGCACCGCCGGAAGGTTGGCGGTTTCGACGAAGACGAGATCGCGCAGGCGCGCGCTCGAGGCGCGGTGATCCAGCCCGATCGCGTGGAACTCGGGCGCGGGCTCCGGGGTGGCCGTCAGGTGCAGGGCGGCGCTGGTCATGGCGTCACGGTGCCAGCGTCTCGGCGAGGCGCTCGAGCGGCACTTCCTTCTGTTCGCCCTTGTCGAGATCCTTGACCGCCGCCACGCCCTTCGCCAGCTCGTTGTCGCCGAGGATCACGGCGGCGCGCGCGTTCACCTTGTTGGCGCGCTGCAGGCGGCGCTTCATGTTGCCCTTGTAGTCGAGCTCGATCGCGATGCCGCGGCGGCGGAGATCGCGCGCGAGCACCATTGCCTTGCGCTCCGCGGCCTCGCCGAGCGGGACGAGCGCCACCGGGCGCGGCGGCGGCGCCGGCTCCTGGGCGAGCATCATGAGGCGCTCGATTCCGGCGGCCCAGCCGGTGGCCGGCGTCGGCGGGCCGCCGAGCTCCTGGATGAGGCCGTCATAGCGGCCGCCGGCCAGCACGGTGCCCTGCGCGCCGAGCCGGTTGGTGACGAACTCGAACGCGGCGTGGGTGTAGTAGTCGAGGCCGCGCACGAGGTGCGGATTGACGTGATACCGGATGCCGACGTCGTCCAAGCCGCGCAGGACGGCAGCGAAGATCCCCTTCGCCTGCGGCGTCAGATACTCGGTGAGCAGCGGGGCATTGGGCAGCAGCGCGCGGTCGCCATCGTCCTTGGAATCGAAGATGCGCAGCGGATTGCGCTCGAGGCGCGCGCGGCTGTCCTCCGAGAGCTTGGCGATGTGCCCCTTGAAATAGTCGATCAGCACCTTGCGGTGCGCGGCGCGGCTCTCTGGATCGCCGAGCGAATTGATCTCGAGCGTGCAGTCGGCGAGCACGCCCAGGCGGTCGAGGATGTCGGCGCCGACCGCGATGACCTCGACGTCGGAGACAGGCTCGGGCGAGCCGATCATCTCGATGTCGAGCTGGTGGAACTGGCGGTAGCGGCCCTTCTGCGGTCGCTCGTAGCGGAACATCGGGCCCCAGGCGAAGGCCTTGAACGGCACATGCTGCTGCTGGCCGTTGGTGATGAAGGCGCGGCAGATGCCGGCGGTGTATTCGGGCCGCAGGGTCAGGGGATCCCCGCCGCGGTCGACGAAGCTGTACATCTGCTTCATCACCACGTCGGACGTCTCGCCCGAGGTGCGCGCGAACACCTCGGTCGTCTCGAAGATCGGCGTCGCCATCTCGCGGTAGCCGTAGAGGCGCGCCACCTCGCGCGCCGTCTCCACCACATGGGCGAAGCGCGGATACTCGTCCGGCAGAATGTCGTGCGTGCCGCGGATGGGTTGGAGGGAGGTCATTGCTGCGCATTCAATACCAAACCGAGGATTTACATTAGTTTGTCGTCCCCGTGAAAGCGGGGACCCGAGCGCCGTTGACGCAGGACGAGCTTTCGTGGGGGCAGTACGGCGGCGGGATGGGTTCCCGCTTTGCGGGACGGCAAGGACTAGCGGGCGCGCCTGCTGGGGATCGTCCTATCCTTTCGTGCGCCATACCGCGACTTCGGCTCCGACACGCCTGCCGCCTTGCTTTTGGCGACGAGCGGGAACTTTTCCGGCTCGCGGAGCGAATCGACGTGAAGATCGACGTCGAGATCGGGCCAGCGCAAATGATCCGCCGACAGCCGCCGGACGTTCAACACGCGCGACACGGGCGCCGACTTGAACCAAGGAAACTTTGAGAACGGAACGAAGACTTCGCCTTCGCCGAGCAGCAGCCAAAATCCATGCTTCGAGAGGCCGACGACCTCAGCGCTCGAAGAAGCCGCGCCAAGAGTTCCGGAGTGCATCTTGGTTCTCCACGACGATCTTGAGGATCGCGTTCACGTCTCGCTTCGAAAGTCGATAGCTCTGCGCGACCTCGACCTTCCGGCTCGAGCCAGATTTTCGCTTCGCCGTCCGCGCTGTACACGTGTACATGCATCCGGGATTCTTCGCGAGAAAAGAAATAGAAGCGAAACTTGCCCCTGCGCAGAACAACCGGGCCCATGCTCCAAGCGGATCGCGCGAAGGCGCGCCGAGATTACTCCGCCGCCTGGGGCTGCTTCGCCGCTTCTTCCTTCGCCTTCTCGGCCTGGAGCTCGGCGGCCTTCTTCTCGACCAGCTCGACCAGGTGGTCGACCATGTTGCCGTCGCGCAGCACGTGGTGCTTCTCGCCGTTGATGTAGATCTGGTGGCCGCTGCCGCCGCCGGTCAGGCCGATATCGGTTTCGCGCGCCTCGCCGGGGCCGTTGACGACGCAGCCGATCACCGAGAGCGTCATCGGCGTGCTGATATGCGCGAGCCGCTTCTCGAGCTCGGCCACCGCCGGGATGACCTGGAACTCCTGGCGCGCGCAGGACGGGCACGAGATGATGTTGACGCCGCGGTGGCGGAGGTTGAGTCCTTTCAGGATCTCGAAGCCGACCTTCACCTCTTCGACCGGGTCGGCCGAGAGCGAGACGCGGATCGTGTCGCCGATGCCGGCCCAGAGCAGGGAGCCGATGCCGATCGCGGACTTCACGGTGCCGGTGGTGAGGCCGCCGGCCTCGGTGACGCCCAAGTGCAGCGGGTAATCGCAGGCCTCGGCGAGCTGCTGATAGGCGGCGACGGCCAGGAACACGTCGGACGCCTTGCAGCTGATCTTGAAATTGAAGAAGTCGTTGTCCTCGAGGATCTTGATGTGGTCGAGCGCGGATTCGACCATCGCCTCGGGGCAGGGCTCGCCGTATTTCTCGAGCAGGTCTTTCTCGAGCGAGCCGGCGTTGACGCCGATGCGCATCGAGCAATTATTGTCTTTCGCGGCCTTGATCACCTCGCGCACGCGCTCGGCGCTGCCGATGTTGCCCGGGTTGATGCGCAGACACGCGGCGCCGGCCTTGGCCGCCTCGACCGCGCGCTTGTAGTGGAAATGGATGTCGGCGACGATCGGCACCGTCGCGGCCTTGACGATCGCCGGCAGCGCCTTCGTGGAATCCTCGTCGGGGCACGAGACGCGGACGATGTCGACGCCGGCGGCCTCGGCCTGCTGCACCTGCGCGATCGTGGCCTTGGCGTCGCTGGTGAGCGTGTTGGTCATCGTCTGCACGGTAATCGGCGCGTCGCCGCCGACCGGGACGTTGCCGACCAAGATCTGGCGGGACTTCCGCCGCTGGATCTGGCGATAGGGTCGAACGCTGCTCATCGGCCGGTCTCCGCCCAACACAAACCGGGCCGCGCGGTCGCCCGGCGGCCCATGGTTCATAAGCTAGTTGTCCGAGTCGGGCGGGGCAAGCGTTGCCGCGCCGCAGCTAAGCCTTAGGGAAGCTTGGCCAATTCCTTGGGATCGAGGCTCACGCGGCGGGCCTGTCCAGCGCCCGCGATCGGCTTCAAGGCGCGGCCGTCGACCGTGATCTGGAGCGCGGCCGGGTTGCCGAGCTCCATGACGAGGTCGCTCTTCTGCTCGGGCACTGCGTATTCGTCGCCTTTGCGCATCGTCTTATGGAAGACGACCTTGCCCTTCTGGTCGTGGATGTAGACCCAGCAGGCGCCGGTGGCGCGGATCACGACCTTGCCTTTGGCCGGCGCGGGCGGCGCCGAGGTGGTGGCGCCGGTCTTGCCGGGATCGGGAGTTTCGTTCGGTTCTTTTGCGGCGGTGTCGGTTTCGCCCCGCTTCTTGACGTCGTCGGCGACGAGCGGCACCGGCGCCATCGGCGAATTGGCGTCGGCCGAGGTCGCCGGCACGCTGATCTCCGCCGGCTTCGCCATGTAGAAATGCCAGGCGCCGTAAGCGGCGGCGGCGACGAGGACCGAGAACGTGATGGCGGCGCGGCCCGGGAAGCGGCCCGAGCGGATCGGCTGCGGCGGCTTGAGCTTGGTCGGCTGCGGCACGTCGCCGATCTCGCCCTTGAAGCGGCGGACCATCTCCTCGGGCTCGAGGCCCAAGTGGCGCGCATAGGTGCGCACGAAGCCGAAGCAGTACGGAACCTTGGGCAGCGCGCTGTATTGGCGGCTTTCGAGCGCGCGCAGCACGTCTTCCTTGAGGCAGAGGTCGCGGCTGGCCTGGGGGAGGCTCAGGCCGCGCTTTTCGCGCGCCTTGCGGAGCGCCGTGCCCACGCTTTCGGTTGCGTCGGCCGCGGCTTCGCCGGGAGATGTGATGTCGGCGGCGGTGTAGCTGCGCGTTGCGTCGCTCATGGGTCCACCCGATATCGGCCCCATCCCAAGAAAGCGGGACGATCCCGCCTCCACCCCACCACATACCGGAAACCAGGCGGCGTCATTGACGCCGATCAACCGTCTTGCCCAAAGCCCGCCGTTCGGACGAAAGACTTACTTTCGGTCGAGTGCCGCTGCGGTTCCCCGGCCGTCATCGGTGTTTTGGCGCCGCTGCGGCCGTTCGAAACATCTTGTAACAATAGTCCACGAACGCGGCAAGATTGGAATCGTCTTTTTAACTCTGTTTCTGCACCAAGCGGGAAGATTTCACGGTATTGCCATCGCGGTTAACGCCGGCGCCGGCGCCGTTAATGCGCGGACGCACCGGCGCTCAAAGCGCAATGCCGTGGTCGCGCGCGAAGGCGAGGAGCTTCGAGCGGAGCGAGTGATCGCAACTCTCGCGAAGTTCCGCTAGGTATTCCGCGATAAGGCCGAGTTCGAGGCTGCGGACCATTGCCTTGACCGGTCCGACATTCGGCGCCGCCATCGAGAGCTGCCGAAATCCCAATCCGATCAACGCCATCGCCTCCAAGGGGTCGCCCGCCATCTCGCCGCAGAGCGTGAGCGAGATGCCCTTGCCGCCGCGCGCGGCGCGGCAGGTGCCGACGAGCTGGCGCAAGAGGTTCAGCACTGGCGGGGCGAGCACGTCGTAACGCTGGGCGAGGCGCGGGTTGCCGCGGTCGGAGGCGAACAGGAACTGGACGAGATCGTTGCTGCCGACCGAGACGAAATCGGCGCGCTCGGCGAGCGCCGCGAGCTGAAAGAGCAGCGCCGGCACTTCGAGCATGGCGCCGACCTTCAACACCTTGGGCGGCGCTATACCGCGCGCCGCCGCGCGCGCCAATTCGAGCTCGAGCAGCCGCCGGGCGGCGGCGAACTCCGCCACCTCGGCGATCATCGGGAACATCACGTTGAGCTCGCGCCCGGCGGCGGCACGCACCAGCGCGCGGAGCTGGCGGCGCAGCAGCGCCGGGTGGTCGAGGCCGATGCGGATCGCGCGCCAGCCCATCGCCGGGTTGTCTTCGGTCTTCTCGCCGAAGTAGGGAAGCATCTTGTCGCCGCCGATATCGAGGGTGCGGAAGACGACCGGGCGGCCGGCGGCGAGGTCGAGGATGCGGCCATAGAGCGACGCCTGTTCATCGGCGCTGGGGAAGGCGGCGCGCACCATGAACGGGATTTCGGTGCGGTAGAGGCCGACGCCGTCGGCGCCGGTCTCGGCCAGCATCTGGAGATCGACGAGGAGGCCGGCATTGAGCCGGAGCGAGACCGCGACGCCGTCGCGCGTGACCGCGGGCAGCTCGCGCATGGCGGTGTAGGCCGCGCGCCGGGCGACGCGGTCCGACGCCGTCTGGCGGAACATCGCCAACACGTCCTCGCCCGGGCGGACGAAGACCTGGGAGTGGTCGGCGTCGACCACCACGGGGTCGTTGGGCTCGATGCGCGAGAGGGCGCCGCGCACGCGCCCCACCACCGGGATGTCGAGCGCCTTGGCGACGATGGCGACATGGGCGGTGGGCGAGCCCTCCTCCAGCACCACGCCGCGCAAGCGGCTGCGGTCGTAGTCGAGCAGCTCGGCCGGCCCCATGCTGTGCGCGACGACGACGATGTCTTGCGGCTGCTCGCCCGGCCGCTGGATGTCGGCGCGGCCGTCGCCGCTCGCCAGGTGCAGCAGCAGGCGGCGCGCGAGATCGTCGAAATCGGCCATGCGCTCGCGCAGATACGGATCGGCCACGGCCTGCATGCGCGCGTTGTTCTCGTTGCGCACCTTCTCGGCCGCGGCCTCGGCGGTGAGGCCGCCCTCGATCGCCTCGCGGATGCGCCCAAGCCAGCCGCGGTCCTCGGCGATCATGCGGTAGGTTTCGAGGATCTCGCGGTGCTCGCCGCCATGCGCCAGCGCGTCGTCGGCCAGCATCATGTCGAGCGCGCTGTACATGCCGGCCAAGGCCGCGTTGAGCCGCTCCAGCTCGAACGGGATGTCTTCGGCGATGAGGCGCTTCACCACGATGCGCGGCTCGTGCGGCACCGCCTGGCCGATGGCGAGCCCGCCGTTCAAGCGCACGCCGGGCAGGCGCAGCGGCAGCAGCGCGATCCCGTCGGCCTCGCGCAGCTCCTCGGCGCTGACGAGGTCGCCGCTCGCCACCATTTCGGCCAGCACCATGGCGACTGTCTGCAGCGTCTCGATCTCGTCTTCGCTGTAGTGGCGCTGGGCGCGGTTCTGCACCGCGACGACGCCGACGACCTTGCCGGTGCGCAGGATGGGAACGCCCATCATCGACTGGTAAGGCTCTTCCCCCGTCTCCGGGCGATAGGCGAAGCGGGGATCGGCCGGGGCGTCGGAGAGTGCCAAGGCGCGCGCATGCGCGGCGATGTCGCCGATGATGCCTTCGCCGATCCGCAGGCGCGTCTTGTGCACGGCCTCGGGGTTCAAGCCTTCGGTCGAGAAGAGCTCGAGCACGTCGCCGGCCCGGCGCAGGTAAATCGAGCACACCTCGGCCACCATGTTGGTGGCGATGATGCGCGCGATGCGATCGAGCCGCCCCGAAGCGGGGCCGCCGCCGGCCATGATCTCCCTGAGACGCTTCAGCAGCAGGCGCGTGTCGCTGGCCGCGCCGTGCGTGGCCAGCGCCGGCTTCGGGCCCGGCGGCGTCTTCGGCTTCTTGGACGGCAGGTCCGTCATCCTCCCCGCTCCGACGGAATTTGGGGGCCCGGTCGCGATGGGCGCATGTGTTACGCCGAGATTACGCCCTGGCTCCCGTCAATCCGTTTCAATCTAGCAAAATTCGGGCCGAATTTTGATCCGGCTCGGTGTGCGCTGCGCAAAGGGCGCGCCGCACCCGGCTATTCGCCGTCGAGTCCGTAGGCTGTGTGCAGTGCACGCAAGGCGAGCTCGGTGTATTCCTCGGCGATGAGCACGCTGATCTTGATCTCCGAGGTCGAGATCACCTGGATGTTGATGCCCTTTTCGGACAGCGTCTTGAACATGCGCTGCGCCACGCCGGCGTGGCTGCGCATGCCGACGCCGATGACCGAGAGCTTGACCACGTTGGCATCGCTCTTGATGGCCTCGTAGCCGATCTTGGCCTTCAAGCCCTTGATGCACTCGACGGCGCGCTCCATGTCGGCCTTGGGCACCGTGAAGGTGATGTCGGTCTTGCCGTCGTCCGAGACGTTCTGGACGATCATGTCGACGTTGATGTTGGCGTCGGCCAGCGGCCCGAACAGGCCGGCGGCGACGCCGGGCC